>NZ_JBLVOC010000015.1:284882-302313 GCF_053543575.1 Glutamicibacter sp. AGC84 | reverse complement strand
GCTTCCGGGCCGGCTCTTTTCTTGCGTTCCGGGCTTGGCCTAGCCCTTGGCCGGCTGCACGCTGAGCAGGATTTCGCGCACCAACGCGTATTCCTGGGTATCCAGGAACTGCTGCGCCTGCTGCTTCACCGGGTCATCCGGGACGCCGTGGTCTTCCAGATAGTCCTCTTCGACCCACATCATCGGCGACTGCTCGCCGACCTTGAAGAAGTTCAGATCCGGGTTCTCATTGCGCTGGGCGAGCACTTGGTCATCGACCAGGGCAATATCGAACCCGGAATCCTTCTCGCCATCTTCCTGGCTGGTCGATTCCCAGAACTCGGCAATGAGGCTGGCGGGATGGAAGCCGGTGCCAGCTCCGGGGTCCGGCAGCTCTTCGCGGTCCAGTAGCTCCCGCTCGTACAGCGACATGTCCCCATCCGGCGAGGTTGCCGTGGTGGGGATCAGCGTGAGCACATGCTTGCCCTGCACGTCCTTGATCTCCCATTCATCCCATTCGGTGCATTCACCCTCGCAGTCATCCCCGGTGGCGGTCCACTGCTCCGGGGTCATGAACTGGATGCTATGCACTTCATGCTCTTGGCTCAGCTCGGGCGCCGCCGTGCTTGGCGCATCCGGGCTTTCGGCGCTTGGCGATGGGCTGGATTCGGGACTCGAAGCCTCCGGCGCGCTGGCACTTGCCGATGGCGACGTGCCGCTTGGCGCAGGGTCCTGGCTGGGTGTCGAGTCCGGCTGGGCTCCCTGGCAGGCAGCCAGCATCAGCGCTGCTGCGCACATCATCGGGAGCGCGCCGAGACGGGTTCTGGCACGGTTCATCTTTTCCAACTCCTTGATCCATGATCCGGTCATGCAGCTGACATCGCGAGCTCCCCCATTGAATTCATCCTCCACTCAATTGCAGGTTTTTCCAATAGCGGCGGCATCACGCCTTAGTTGCAAGTTGTCCCGGTCGTGCTCCCGATGCCAGGTAATTTTCGATTTCCGGTAGTGCCCAGCCGCGAACAGTGGCAAGATATGTGAAGTGGAACACTCTAAGCATTCATTTCATAATTTAGATTCATTTATCGGCCTGGGCCGCCTCGGCGGCCTGGCGCTCTCCCCCGACGGCACCAAGCTCGTCACCACCCTCAGCGAGCTTTCCGAGGACGGGACGAAATACGAAAGCGCCCTTTGGTCGCTGGATCCCAAAGGCGAAGAACCAGCACGCAGGCTGACGTTCGGCGAGCACGGCGAATCGCAACCGCAGTTCACCGCCAACGGCGACCTGCTCTTCGTGGCCAAGCGCTCGTCGAAGGAAGACGCCAAGGCCGAAGGCTGGATCCTGCCGGTAGCAGGAGGCGAAGCCCGCTCGGTGATTTCCCACCCTGCCGGGGTGCAGTCCTTGCGGATCTGCCAGCAGTCCCCGCAGATCATCGTGCTGCGCGCCTCGGCTTTCTCCCGCGCCAAGGACCTGGACGCCGAAGCGGCACTGCGCACCGGCCGCAAGGACAAGAAGGTCTCGGCGATCCTGCACACCGGCTACCCGGTCCGCTACTGGGACGAAGATCTGGGCCCGTCCACCCCGCACTACTACACCGGGTCCCTGCCGGGCCTGCAGGAAGCCACCAGTACCCAGCTCACCGACCTCACCCCGGGCATCGGCGCGAATCTGGAGGATACCTCCTACGACGTTGCTTCCAATGGCAGTTTCCTGGTCACCGAATGGCAGGTTCCCGAAGGCCGGGCTTCCTCAGCCCCGGGAGTGATGCGCATCGACCTGCACACCGGCGCCCACGAAATGCTGCTGGCCCCCGACGACACGTACGAATATACGCTGGGCAAGATCAGCCCGGATTCAACCCAGCTGGCCTACGCCCGCTGGGAGCGTTCCACCGCCGATACCGCCCCGGTCTTCGAGTTGTGGCTGATGGATCTGGCCGACGGCGCCACCCACCGGATCGCCGCCGGCTGGGACCGCTGGGTCAATGACCTGCAGTGGGTTCCCAACGGGCGCTCGCTGCTGCTGACCGCCGATGACAACGGCCACGCCCCGGTCTTCCATCTGAGCCTGTACAACGACAAGATCACCCGGCTCACCGATGACGGCGCGTACACCGATCTGGCTATCAGCAGCGACTCGCGTACCGCCTACGCGCTGCGTTCCAGCTACCTGTACCCCGCCGAGCCCGTGGCCATCGACCTGGCGCACACCGGAAATCTTGAGCAAGGCGAATTCGCGGCACTGACCGAGCTGCGCTCTCCGGTTGCCCGCCCTGCCCTGCCCGGAACGCTCACCGAGGTCTCAGCCACCGCCGAAGACGGGTCGAGCATCCGCGCCTGGCTGGCCCTGCCCGCCACCGCTTCTGCCGCCGACAAGGCGCCGCTGCTGCTGTGGATCCACGGCGGGCCGCTGGGCTCGTGGAATGCCTGGAGCTGGCGCTGGAGCCCGTGGCTGCTGGTGGCCCAGGGCTATGCCGTGCTGCTGCCGGATCCGGCCCTGTCCACCGGCTACGGCCAGGAGTTCATCCAGCGCGGCTGGGGCCGCTGGGGCCAGGAACCGTACACTGACCTGCTGGCCATCACCGATGCCGCCGAGGCGCGGCCGGACATCGATGAAACCCGCACCGCCGCCATGGGCGGCTCCTTCGGCGGCTACATGGCCAACTGGGTGGCTGGGCACACCGACCGCTTCAAGGCCATCGTCACCCATGCCAGCCTGTGGGCGCTGGAAGGCTTCGGCAAGACCACCGACGCCGCGTTCTACTGGACCCGCGAGATGAGCCCCGAAATGCGCGAGCAGAACTCTCCGCATCATTCGGTGGGCAGCATCGTCACCCCGATGCTGGTCATCCACGGCGACAAGGACTACCGGGTGCCCATCGGCGAGGGCCTGCGCCTGTGGTACGAGCTGCTAGCCGATTCGGGGCTGCCCCAGAAGGAAGACGGCAGCACCGAGCACCAGTTCCTGTACTTCCCGGATGAGAACCACTGGGTGCTGTCCCCGCAGCACGCCAAAATCTGGTACCAGGTAGTCACCGAGTTCCTTTCCCAGAAGGTGCTGGGCAACGCGCCGCAGGAACTGCCCGAGCTGCTGGGCTAGAACCGCGCAGTGCCGGACTGCCGGGGCGGAGTCATTTCTGCCCCGGCAGTTCCACTGGCGCTGGAGCATCTCCCCCGGCACCGCGGCTGGCCAGCACCAGGGCCTTGGCCCGCCGCGCCACGTCGGCATCGCGTTCGCCCAGCAGCGCTACCAGCCGGGCCAGATGCGCCGCGCGCTGGGCATAGCCGGCGGCAAGCCGCTGGCCCAGGGTCATCGAGGATAATTCCTGGGCTTCGCGCCACGCCATCATCAAGGCCCGCTCGAACAATCGCTGCCCGGCCTCGTCCGCATTCCCGGCCGCGGTCGCGCCGAGCACGGCCACCGCATTGATCTGCGAATCCTCCAAGCCCATGGCCAGCTCCTCCAGCTGCCGGCGCGAATGCTGGACGGACCGCGAGCCGCGGGAGAACCGGGTCAGCTGCGAGGTCGCCCCGAGCAGGTACTGGAGGACCTGGACCACGTTGACCACCGTGAAGAACAGCATGAACACGAGCATCCAGTACAGCAGCGAGGTGCTGTAGTCCGGCTGCTCGTAGCCGGCCTGCTTGAGCACCACGGCGAAGCCCTCGGCCGCGCTGGCGGCTTCCATGGCCGGATAGTTCGACTCGTAGATGCTTCCATGCTCCCACCCGCCGGTCGTGCCCCAGGAGGCGGTGCCGCTGATGACTGCCCCCGAGATCAGCCCGGGGACGATTCCCTTGCCCTCGTCGGTGATCAGCAGCGGGATGATCGTCAGGTCCTCGGGCAGCTCGCCGTTGGCCGGATCCGCGCGATCGGAGTATTCGTCCTTGATCCGCAAGATCGCTGTGCGCACGCTCTCGGGCGTCGAATCGCGGTATTCCGAGCCGTCGAAGTGCTTGAGTTCCAGGTAGGCTTCGGCATCGCGCACCGCAACCAGGATCTGCTGCGGGGTGTCGAAGTCCTCTTCCATGTACCGGCGGATCTCGGCCTCGTCGACCAGCTTTCCCTGGTCATCGATTTCAAGTTCCATCCCCCGTCCGGACCCCTCATGGGTGCGTCCAGGCTCGTTGGCTACCGACGACACGATGAGCCCCGCGGCGATCAGGCTGCCCAGCAGCAGGGCAGAGAGCAGCCCCGCCATCCACGCCCGGCGCAGCTTGGGCGGTTCATCGCCCTCGGTGCCCACGGTGCCGGCGAACTTGGCCAGCGCGCGCCGCCAGGCACCGGGCTCGCGCGGCATGCCGTCTGCCTCCTGATCGGCCTGAAGCGTATCGCCGAGAATCCCGCGGGCCAGCGAGTTCGCCGTGGCGATCTGCTGCAAAGCGCTCTGCTTGGTGACCGGCGGCAAGCCCAGGCTGGCGCGCAGCTCATTGTGCTGGGCGCCGATCTGGGGCACCGGCTGCTGCAGGCCCCGCGGATAACGGCGCAGCCGGGCAGCGATCTTCCCGGCGAGCTTCGCCAGCCGCCGTTCGGCCTCGGCCCAGCGCTCGATGGCGGTGCGCTGGCTGGTATCGCCATGGGCGGCATTGAGCAGTTCGCCGAGGGCACTGCGGAAATCCGCCAGGTCCTTGCCGGCCACCATGGTGCCCGGAGCGGTGTCCAGCCGGATCAGCAGCGCCGTGGCCGCATCGTTGATCGGGCTGCTGAGCTTGTCGAAGGTGGATCCGGTGCCAGCCAGGTGCGCATGCACCGAGCCGGCGCCCATCAGCGAGTCGGCCAGTTCCGTCAGCTTGCGCGTGTCGGCCTCGAAGGCCGCCAGCTGCTGCCCGGTGCTCTGTTCCAGGCATTCAGCCCGGGTGAACAGCGAGCGCACCAAGGGCGCTTCGCGGCGGGCGGCATCCAGGGACAGGGATTCGAGCTGCCGCCACGCCTTGGTGAAGCCGGCAGGACGGCGCGATTGGTCGGTGGCCTGGTAGGTGGCTTCCAGTGCTTCGAGGTCCAGGAGCACGCGGGCCAGCTTGCGCTGCGCCGCGGCCAGCCGCCTGTGGCGCGATGCCCACCGCGAGCGGAAGCGCAGGGCGCTGGCCAGGAATGCGGCGGTGAGCATGGCGCTCGCACCCACGGCCGCGAACCAGAAGATCGCCGAGCTGCTGGGCGAATCGTCCAGCAGCACGGCGGCAGTATGCGCGGCGGCCACCGCCGCCTTGGGCCCATGGCCTACCGAAACGTTCTTGGTGAAGGCGTGCTCGATGTCGAAGCGCAGGTCGGTATGCGCGTCCTCGGATGCTGCAAGGCTGCGGTCCAGGCCCACCCCGGCGAAGCGCTGTTCAGCGTCGCTTAGCCCGGGATCCCTGTTCTCCATCCTGGTCGAGACGATGATCTGGTTTTCCGGCACCTGCCCGCGCAGCAGTTCATCACCCGTGAGCCAGCGGTCGGTGATGACCAGCTCCAGCGGGGCCGTGGCACGCACCGGGTGCCGGGCCAGCTCGGCGTCCACCGCCTGCTGGGTGATGTTGAAGCCGTTATCGCCGCGGACCACCACCTGGACCTCGTAGGGGTCCGGGACGTTGGCTGCCTGCACGGCCAGCACCGCACGCACGCCCAGCGCGGTGGTCACCAGCGCCATGACGATGGCGGCGATGGCAGTCCAATGGTACGGGCGGTGCAACCGCCGCCCGGTGGAATCATGCATCAAGCGGGCCGGCATCAGCGGGTCCCGCTTCCTGGCGCGAAATTCCGGAGCACCGCGATGGGATCGTCCTCCATCGGATCGGTTTTCCGCTGCGCGCCCTCCATTGATTCGCCCAGGCCGTGGGGAATCTTCAGCCTCGCCTGGCGGGCTTGGGCCAGTGCATCGTGCAACACGCCATCGAGTTCGTCGCGCAGTTCCCACAGCCTGTCCAGGATCCCCGGGGCCGTATCCGCGCCGCTACTCCTGCGGCTCAGGCGGGTGTGCAGCAGCTGCAGCTCATCGGTATGCGTGATGATCGCGGTGCGCGCGGCCTGCGCGCAAGCCAGTTGCCCGGCACCGGGAAGATCGAGGAACAGCGCCAGGTCCTCCAGCCGTGCACGGTGGTATGCGAAAATCCGGTTCCAGGACTCGCGCGAATCCCGTGGCCGTGCCGTGAAGGCGTGGGCCAGCTGCACCGCTCCGCGCAGCAGCGAGAGCTCGTGCTCGCGGTCGCGCAGCTGGGCCAGCTGCGCTTCGGAGACCTGCTGCGGCTGCAGGGAATCCGGGGCCATACCCAATGCGCGCAAGGCCCCTGGCTGGGAGCCGGCCCGTTGCCTTTCAAGTTCTGCCATGACCTGCGCCAAGCGGCTCTCCCCCGCCAGGCCGGGATCGGGCACCGGATGGCGGTCCAGGTAAATGCTTGCCCGCTGGATCCGTGATTCGAGCAGCTCGGCCTGCTTGTTGCGATCGGCGGCGGCTGCCTGCCGGGCCTTGCGGCGCTTGGCACGCCAGGCCCATGCGAGCAGGAATGCAAGGGCCGCGGCGAGCGCGCCCACGGCGATCACCTTGGCCAGTGTCCGGTCAGGCGGTGCCTGAAGCTGCTGGGTGGTGGCCAGCGCGACGGCGGTGATCCCCGCGGTGTAATCCCCGGCGGCGAACTCTCCCTGCCCTGCCTCCAGGATCCGCTGCTGGCTTCCCGGTGCGGTTTCGCGCACGTCGCGCCCGGGATCCACGGCGATTTCCACCGGATCCCCGGCTTCCTGGGGAAGCATCACGCCGATGGCGATCCAGCCTTCCCCGACATAGCCCAGGGTCTTTCCGTTCTCCAGCCAGTCATCGCTCAGCGCGTCGCTGTCGCCGAACATCAGCATCCCGCGCACCAGCTGCCCTGCGCCCTTGAGGTTGTTGGGTTCCTGGTCCACACCGAGCAGGATCTTCGCATCCTGTTCGCCCACGGCCTGCCTGACCTGGTCCATGATCCGTTCCGAATCCACCTCATCGAGTGCCGCATCGGTGACCGCCAGGTAGAAGTTGCCTTCCTGCGAGGTCACCGACGGGATGAGGACGGTGCCTTCATCTGCGGAGTCATCGTCGGGCGTCGCCGAGGGGTAGACCGGTGCCGTGGCCTCTGGCTGAGTTGGATCCGCGGCTGCCTGCGCCGGCACGGCACCCAGTCCCAGGCCCAGTCCCAGGGCTGCGAACAGGCCCGCGAGCAGCAGCTTGCCGGGGTACTTCAGGTCGGTGCAACACGTGCGGTTCATGGGAACAACTGTATCAACAGGGGTTTGAATAACCCTGCTCAAGGAACATTTCGAACCGCGGGGACGACACCGCCCCGCGCAGATCCCCTAAAGGTTCTGCGCGGGGCGGTGGACTGCCTCGCTGGTCCGGGAGCCCTTAGTCCAGCAGCATCGCCGGTTCCTGCAGGATCGACGCCACGTCGGCCATGAAGCGGGCCGAGAGGTCGCCATCAACCACGCGGTGGTCGAAGGAGCCGCCCAGGGTGGTGATCCAGCGCGGGACTACTTCGCCGTCGATGACCCATGGCTTCTGGCGGATCGTGCCGAAGGCAACGATGGCTACTTCGCCCGGGTTGATGATCGGGGTTCCGGTGTCGATGCCCAGCGCGCCGATGTTGGTGATGCTCAGCGAGCCATCGCGCATGTCCTCGGGACGGGTCTTGCCGGCACGAGCGGTGGTGGCCAGATCGTTCAGGGCGATGGCCAGTTCCTTCATGTTCAGGTTCTGGGCGTCCTTGATATTCGGCACCAGCAGGCCGCGCGGGGTGGCTGCGGCGATGCCCAGGTTCATGAAGCGCTTCTGGTGGATCTCGGCGCCGTTTGCGGTTTCCACCCAGCTGGCGTTCACCGAAGGGTTGCGGGCCGCCGCCCAGATCACGGCACGGGCCAGCACCAGCAGCGGCGAGACCTTGATGCCCTCGAAGTCGCGGGACTTCTTCAGGCGCTGCACGTATTCCATGGTTCGGCTGGCATCCACATCCACGAAGATCGAGACATGCGGTGCGGTGAAGGCCGAGTCGACCATGGCCTTGGCGGTGGCTTTGCGCACGCCGCGCACCGGGGTGCGTTCCACGCGGGCATCGGCCAGCTGGCCGTGGGCCCAGTAGGTTGGCGCCGCTGCGTGCTCGGCTTCGCGCTGGGCCTGGTAGCTGTTGACGTCTTCGCGGGTGATCTCGCCCTGGTTGCCGGTGCCCACCACGTCGTTGATGTCGATGCCCAGCTCCTTGGCCAGCCGGCGTACCGGCGGCTTGGCCAGCACGCGGTCCACGAAGCTCGCCACCGCAGGCTTGCGGCGGTCGACTTCGCGGGTCACCGCGGTACCCAGGGACTGCGCGCGGCGCGAGATGGTCTCGGCCAAGGCGGAGCCGGAGGCGCGCACCGCTGCGGTTCGCGCACCGGCCGTCGAAGGAGCGGGGCGGGTGGTGCGTGCCCGGCGCACCGAGGCATCAGCGGTGGGGCCCGATCCGACCAGCGGGCCGGGTTCCTCCGAGGCCTGCGGTGCGGCTGTGCTCAGGGCTTCGGCTGCTTCGGGCACGCCGGTTGGAGGTGCCGCGTTGCCTTCTTCATCGATGGTGATCAGCGGGTTGTCCACGAGTACGGTATCGCCCTCGGCCGCGTGCAATGCGGTGACCACCCCGGCGAAGGGGCAGGGCAGCTCGACCAGCGACTTCGCGGTTTCGATTTCCACGAAAATCTGGTTGACCTCAACGGTGTCGCCCACCTTGACCTTCCAGGAGGCGATATCCGCTTCGGTCAGGCCTTCGCCCACATCGGGGAGATTAAAGACTGTCATTACTACTCCTTGGATTCCGCTTAGTAAGCGAAAGACCGGTCGAGGGCTTCAAGCAACTTGTCGATGTCCGGCAGGTACTGGGACTCCACCTTGGAAATCGGGTAAGGCATGTGGAACCCGCCCACGCGCAGCACTGGGGCTTCCAGCGAGAGGAAGGCGCGCTCGGTGATGCGGGCCGCGATTTCGCCGCCCAGGCCGCCGAAGGTCGGCGCTTCGTGGGTGACAATCAGCCGGCCGGTCTTCTGCACCGATTCGGTAATGGTGTCGAAATCGATCGGCGACAGCGAGCGCAGGTCGATGACCTCGATGGACCGGCCATCTTCCAGCGCGGCATCAGCGGCAGCCAGGGCGATCGGCACCAGCGGACCGTAGGCGACGATGGTCGCGTCGGTGCCCGGGCGGACCACCTGCGCCTTGAAGGCATCCAGCGCCGGGGTTTCGGTATCGACCTCGCCCTTGAGCCAGTAGCGGCGCTTGGGCTCGAAGAAGATCACCGGGTCCTGGCAGCTGGCTGCCTGCTGGATCATCCAGTAGGCGTCATGCGCGTTGGACGGGGTGATGATGCGCAGGCCCGCGGTGTGGGCGAACAGCGCCTCCGGGGATTCGGAGTGGTGCTCGATGGAGCCGATGCCGCCGCCGTAAGGGATGCGGATGACTACAGGCGTGGTCAGACGCCCCTCGGAGCGGGCGTGCATCTTGGCCAGCTGGGTGGTGATCTGGCTGAAAGCCGGGAAGACGAAGCCGTCGAACTGGATTTCCACCAGCGGGCTGAAGCCGCGCAGGGCCATGCCCACGGCGGTGCCGACGATGCCGGCCTCGCCCAGCGGCGAGTCGATGACGCGGTGCTCGCCATACTTGTCGATCAGCCCGTCGGTGATGCGGTAGACGCCGCCGAGGCGCCCGATGTCCTCGCCCATCAGCAGAGACTTGCCATTGGACTCCAGCACCTTGTCCAGGCCGCTGGTAATGGCCTTGGCCAGGGTCATTGTGGTGGTCATTTAGTGCTCTCCCTCAGCCGCATCGGCGAATCCTGCTTCGTATTCCAGATGCCAGGCCAGTTCTTCCTGGATCAGTGGATGCGCTTCGGCGTAGACCTGCTCGAAGGACTTGGCCAGCGGCGGGACAGGGAAGGCCATGGCGTCTTCGCGGACCTTGGCAGCCATCGCATCAGCGTCGGCGGCCAGCTGCTCGAAGTAGGCGTCGTCAACCAGGTTGTTCTCGCGCAGGTAGGTTTCCAGGCGGATCAGCGGGTCCTTCGGGGCCCACTGGGCCTCTTCTTCGCTCATGCGGTATTTGGTTGGATCATCGGCGGTGGTATGCGCGCCGAGGCGGTAGGTGACGGCCTCAATGAGGACCGGGCCCTTGCCGCTTCGTGCGTGTTCCAGCGCCCAGCGGGTGACCGCCAGAACGGCCAGCACGTCGTTGCCATCCACGCGCACTCCCGGCATGCCGTAGCCTGCGGCGCGGTTGACCAGCGGCACTTTGGACTGGACCTCGAAAGGAACGGAGATCGCCCACTGGTTGTTCTGGCAGAAGTAGACCACCGGTGCGTTGAAGGAGCTGGCGAAGACCATGGACTCATGGGTTTCGCCCTCGGTGGAGGAGCCATCGCCGAAGTAGGCGACTACGGCGTTGCCCTCCTTGGCGCGACGTGCTTCATCCCAGCCGCGCTGTTCCATGTTCAAAGCCATTGCATAACCGGCGGCATGCGGCATCTGCGCGGCAAGCACCATGGTGTACATGTGGAAGTTGTTTTCCCGGGGATCCCAGCCGCCTCCGGAGATGCCGCGGAACAGGCGCAGCATTTCGGAGAAGGACACATCGCGGGTCAGTGCCACGCCGTGCTCGCGGTAGGTGGGGAAGATGTAGTCGCTTCGGCGGGTGGCACGGCCGGAACCGATCTGCGCCGCTTCCTGCCCGCGCAGCGGAACCCAGAGGCACAACTGGCCCTGGCGCTGCAATGCTGTGGCCTCTTGGTCGAATCGACGGGTCAATGCCATGTCGCGGTAGAAGCCGCGAAGCATGTCATCATCAACGTCACCCAGATACGCATCGTACGTTCCATGGGACTGACGCTGGCCGTCCGGAGTCAGGATCTGAATCAGATCCGGCTCCGTCGCCTCGGTCGCAGCACGCGTCATTTATCATCCTTCGGTCATAAATATGCCCCACACGGAATACATTCCGCATGGGACATATACGGCTTGTCTAATTTCTAAGCCTATAGGCACTGACCGCTAAAACGCGAGAAATCAGCACCAGTTGCCCCTATGCCAGGTCTAGTGATTCCTTGCACAGTTCAATAAAACGATCGTTTGCTTCAACTTCGCCGATGGAGACGCGCACTCCTTCGTTCGAGAAGCCGCGCACCGACAGCGCCACGGCGTTTGCCCGCTCGACGAACTCATCGGTCTTTTCGCCCAGCGGAAGCCAGACGAAGTTCGCCTGGGTGGAAGGAATCTTCCAGCCCTGCCCGGACAGGGCCGAGGCAACTCGTTCGCGTTCCATGACCAAGCCCTCAACGCGCTCAAGCACCTGGTCGATGTGGGCCAGCGAAGCGACCGCGGCATCCTCGGCCACGCTGGAGACGGCAAACGGGGTGGCCACTACGCGGATGTTATCGGTGATCTCCGGGTGAGCCACCGAGTAGCCCACCCTGAGATTCGCCAGGCCGTGAGCCTTCGAGAAAGTGCGCAGGAGAACCACATTTTCGTTCTCGTTGTAGGTATGGATGCCATCCACCGATTTCTCGTCGCGGACGAACTCGGTGTAGGCCTCATCCAGGACAACCAGCACGTTCTTCGGAACCCGTGCCAGGAAGTCATCGACTTCGGCCTGGCTGAGTACCGGACCGGTGGGGTTATTCGGTGTGCACAGCAAGATGACTGAAGTGTTCTCGTTCACCGCTGCGATCATGGATTCCAGATCGTGGCGCCCGTCTTCCAGCAACGGGATTTCAACGGGCAGCGCACCGGCAGTCTGCACGAGGATTGGGTAGGCCTCGAAGGAACGCCACGCATAGATGACTTCATCCTGGATGCCGTCTTCGTTCTGGCCCGCGAAGGCGTTCAGGATCTGCACCAACGCGCCAAGGGAACCGGCCCCGGTCACGATGTCTTCCGCAGGAACGTCCAAGTACTCGGAAAGTGCTTCGCGCAGCTTGGTCGATAGCGGATCAGGGTAGCGATTCAGGCTGGACTGCTCCACGACCGCCCGATGCACAGCGTCCAAGGGACCGAAGGGAATTTCATTCGATGACAGCTTGTAAGCTCTCGCGCCTTCAATAGAGGCAGGCGGCTTGCCCGCAGCGTATTTGGGCAAACGTGCAACTACAGAGCGTGGCTGCACCTGATCTTGGGTCACCGGGTTCTCAGTCATACCTCAAAGCCTAGCCCTCACTAAGGGTTTAGCGATATCTGCGGTTCATCCTAATCCCAGATTTCTATGCCAAAGTTAAGGCATGAGCTTTCTGATTCGAGTCATCGTCAATGCGCTTGCCCTCGCCGCCGCCGTCTGGATTGTGCCCGGCCTCAAGATCGTCGCGGCCGGCGAAGGTGCAGTAAGCACGGTCATCGCCTATTTGGCGGTTGGCGCAATCTTCGGATTGGTCAACGCCTTGGTCCGTCCGATCGTCAAGCTGTTCTCCTTGCCAATCACCTGCCTCACCTTGGGCTTGTTCACCATCGTGATTAACGCCCTGATGCTCCTGCTGACTTCATGGCTGACGACCTTCACCCCGATTGAACTGGTCATCGAGCAGTTCTGGTGGGATGCCATCTCCGGCACGATTATCATCTCCATCGTCTCTGCGGTCCTCGGATTGTTCGTCAAGAGCGAGAACGAGTAAGCGGTATTCGACGCAGTACAAGAAGAGGACGGCATCCTGAACTGGGTCCCTGAAGTTGGACTAACTAAATAATAGTCCCGCTCAGGCTGCAAGGGTACGGCATCGATATTCCATCGGTGCCATACCCTTCAGTCGTTCCTGACGCCGACTAACGTTGTACCAATCGATGTACGTCTCAATCTCCACCTTGAGATCCTCGAAATCTGCGAAGTGCTCTCCATGGAACATCTCCGACTTGAGATGACCGAAGAAATTCTCCATGACCGAGTTGTCGAAGCAATTCCCTTTACGCGACATGGACTGCACTGCACACCATGCTCCTCCAGCAAGGCCTTCCACGACCGATGCTGATACTGGAACCCCTGATCCGTATGCACCAACAGCTTCTTGCCGAAGTCCCTCGACCCTAAAGCCTGTGCCAAACTTTCGTTGGTGAACGCCGTAGTCGGTGACGAAGCGATCGTGTAGCTCAAGATGCTGTGGTCAAACAGATCCATGATGGGAGGCAAATACAGTTTCCTCTGATCAACCCGAAACTCTGTCACGTCACTGACGTAAACAGTATCCGGGGTTTCCACGTCAAACTGTCGTTGCAACAGGTTTTCAGCGATCTTGCTCTGCTCGCCCTGGTACGAGTTGTAGCGTCGCTTAGGGCGCGCTTTGGACTGAAAATTTAGGATTCTCATGAGCTTACGGACCAGCTTCATGCCGATGGCCCATCCTTGAGCGCGCAGGTCCATGTGGACTCTTCGGTACCCGTAGCGTCGTTTACTGTTCTCAAACGACGTGGTGATGGCTGCTTTGAGGTCCGCATACGGATCTGTCTGATCCATCAACTTCAGATGGTAGTAATAGGTTGACCTGGCCAAGCCAGCTACGGCAAGCAGGTCAGCGAGATCGTGCTCTGACTTGAGAGTGACAATCGCTTGGGTTTTTAGCGGTGTCCCTGATCCCTCAAGTCTCGGAGTTTTTCCAGATAAGCCACCTTGGCTAACAGCCGTTTGTTTTCTTGGCGGAGCTTGTCTTCTTCGCTCAACGGTGGTTTCATAGCGGAGCCTTTAGGGCGTCCTTTAGGTTTCGGCATCAGTGCTTCATCGCCGTCTTTTCGCCAGGCCCGTACCCAAGTTTGGACTAGGATAATGGAGCTGAGCTGGAACTCGGTGGCAAGTTCCATGGCCGTTTCACCTGCAAGGAAACGGTCAACGACTTCCTTCTTGGTCTCGAAGGAATACTGCGTTTTGGTTGGTTTCTCCATGAGGCATAGCCTGCCATGTAACCGCCACCGCTCATAGAGGCGCAGGGTCGCGTTTACGCCCGCATTGACCATTGATGCCGCGACCCAATATCCGTATCCTTGCTCGAAGAATGCAACGAGTTGCTCGCGTTGATGCTCCGATAGTGTGCTTCGTGCGCGCATAAAAATGCTCCCCAAAAGTTGTTGACTTTTATAGTCCAACTTCTGGGGAGCAGTTCAATCCCACAGGTGCCGTCCTCTTTCGTTAATATCCGATTCGCCGGCCCCGATCAGCGTCCCATCTTCTGCCCTGATCCACAGCACCATTCATCAGCACGGTGATACCCGGTGATGCTGATCCGGCCGGCTGGTTGCAGTTCTTGAGCGCTTTAGTGGCGTGGTGCCATGTGCTTGAGCCGCTCCTTGTCTTCTTCCTTCAAGGGCGGACGTTCTTTTTGCTTGCGCTCCAGCTTGAACATGCGGATTTTCAGCGGGGATTCGGGAAGGTAGAACTGCTTCAGATGCTCTCTGATTTCCAGTTTCGGGTCCTCATCGAGTTCCACGAGGTGGTCACCGTAATTCTTGAGGTGATGCGACGGGCCGAAGAGCCCGTCTTCGGGCAAGATGTCCTGCATGTGCTCGCGCGGACCTGGGAAAGTGGTGGTGTAATGCTCGCCCTTGCGGGGATTGGGTCCGCCATCGGTGCCGGGCACCATATCTTTTCGGTCTTCTACGGATAGGCTGCGGACATCCTCTGGCAGATCAATAGTGCCGATGGGAGAACCAAGGGTCAGCACCTTGTTCAGCTTGTACTTGCGCTTCAAGAACTTGTTCTTCGTCAGCTGGGCTACGTGAATGCCTCCTTGCGAGTAGCCGGAGAGGATTACTTCATCGCCCTCTTTCGCTCCGCTGAGCCTTAATGCTTCATCGAGCGGTTCCACAAAATTCTCGGATTCCACCCCGAAGCCGTCAGCGATGCCTTCCGGGCCGAAAGGCGAAGGAACTTCGGCGTCATCCTGCGTCCCCGGAAAGAGCGCGATATAAGTTTCATCGTCAGCTTCGACGATCATGATCTTTCCGTTGTTCTCCGTGCCTTCGCCCTCCAGCTTTTCGTGCAGCTGGAAATAGCTTCTCATCTTGCCATCCAGTTCAACCGTCTGAGCTGGATCTTGCCCTGCGAGCTCTATTTCGGTATCCCGGTTTGACCCCAGCAGCCGCATAATCCGCGACAGCGACTTGGCGGTACCTTCGATTTGCTCGGTCAAGGTCATATTCGGCGCCAAGGGCCAGTGCGGGATGTAGGACATCAGCAAGCGCAAAAAGGTCTCCATGCTTTCCCTCGGCGGACGCCAGCCGTTATCGCGGGTCTTGGATATGAAGTCCCCGACCAGTACTGCGCTGGTGCTTACGAGCATCATCCGTTCAACTGCGGCTTCGGCAACCTCATAATTCCGCATGGCCGCAGAGACCTTTCCGGTAAGTTCGAACGCTATGATTTCGCCTTCCCTGGCCTGCTGATAGCTGTCTCTGATCAAATCGCCTAGATGCCCGATGCCATAGCCCCTGGCTTCAATGCCTGCTGCCATGCACTGCAGATTCAGGTCCCCCTGGCAACTGTCCGCAGCCTGCGCGGCCCTGAGTAAAGCGTCGGATATGCCATTGATGTCGCGAGCAACCCGCTGGCAGATTTCCCCTGCCTGGGCGTAATCCGGCTCGTTGTAATTGACTTCATATCCCATGGCTACGAGGCCAATCTCTGGTTCATGATTTGCGCTTCGAGGTTTTGGATCTCACGCATGGCAACCCCCAAGTACTCTTCAGCGTTGTTCAGCTCGCCATTGAGCATTTCCAGTCGCTGGCTCAGCTCCTCAACATTGTCTAGAAACGCCTTGCCAGCCTTTGAATTCCAAGTCAATGCCCGGATTGAACCCAACTGTGCGATGGCGAACTTAGTGGTTTTCTGGGCGTCATCGAGCTGACTTGCCACCGTCAGCAGCGTCGCTTGAAACATCATTTCCTTGCTCCGCATCCTTGAGAATTTGTCCACCATCATGGACAGCAACAATGGGGCACCAGCACGTTTGGCGACCGGTTGTGGAAACAGCAGTGAAGTAAAAGATGTGATGTAGCGCCGAGGATGGAAGAATATGAGTATGGCTGAGATTGCGCGCACTTCCCTTGCTAATGAACCACTGGCTTTGACTGCCCTCGACGGACGCTACCGCAGCGCCGTGGCACCGCTGGTCGACTACCTTTCCGAAGCGGCTTTGAACCGCGATCGCGTTCACGTTGAAGTTGAATGGCTGATCCACTTGACCGATAACTCCGTTCTTCCAGGCACCTCCCCGCTTTCTGCGGAACAGAAGGCAGCACTGCGCAAGATCGTCACCGATTTCAACGCTGATTCCGTGAAGGAACTGGCAGAGATCGAAGCTGTCACCGTTCACGATGTGAAGGCTGTCGAGTACTACATCGCTAACCGCCTGGAAGCGATCGGCATTGGCAACCTCAAGCCGCTGGTGCATTTCGGCTGCACCTCTGAAGACATCAACAACCTGTCCTACGCTCTGGGCGTCCAGGGCGGCGTGCAGCAGGTATGGCTGCCGGCAGCCCGCGACCTGGTGGCACAGCTGGCCAAGATGGCCGAGGACTCCCGCGACGTGCCGATGCTCTCGCGCACCCACGGCCAGCCAGCCACCCCAACCACCCTGGGCAAGGAACTGGCAGTTCTGGCGTGGCGCCTGACCCGCCAGCTGGACCGCGTTGAGAAGACCGAGTACCTGGGCAAGATCAATGGCGCTACCGGCACCTATGCTGCCCACTACGCTTCGGTCCCGACCGCTGACTGGCAGCAGATCTCCAAAGGTTTCGTTGAGCACCTGGGCCTGACCTGGAACCCGCTGACCACCCAGATCGAATCCCACGACTGGCAGGCAGAGGTCTACGCAGACATTGCACGCTTCAACAGCATCCTGCACAACCTGTGCACCGATGTCTGGAGCTACATCTCCATCGGCTACTTCGCGCAGATCCCAGTGGCCGGCGCCACCGGATCCTCGACCATGCCGCACAAGGTCAACCCGATCCGCTTCGAGAACGCAGAAGCCAACCTGGAGATCTCCAACGGCCTGCTGAACACCCTGGGTTCCACCCTGGTCACCAGCCGCTGGCAGCGCGACCTGACCGACTCCTCCTCGCAGCGCAACATCGGTACCGCCATCGGCCACTCGGTGCTAGCAATCTCCAACGTTGCCAAGGGCTTGGATCGACTGTCTGTCGCCGAAGCCGTGCTGGCTGACGACTTGGACCACAACTGGGAGGTCCTTGCAGAGGCCATCCAGATGGTCATGCGCGCCGAGGCTATCGCCGGTGTCGAAGGCATGGACAACCCCTACGAGCGCCTGAAGGACCTGACCCGCGGCCACCGCGTGGATGCGGCCCGCCTGAAGGAATTCGTTGGCGAGCTGGGCCTGTCGGCTGAAGCCGAAACCCGCCTGCAGTCGCTGACCCCGGGCAGCTACAACGGCATCGCTTCGCAGCTGGTTGACCACCTGAAGAAATGACGTCCATTTAGCCGAAATTGCGTAAATAGAAGCGGCGGTGCCC
>NZ_JBLVOC010000015.1:232668-284859 GCF_053543575.1 Glutamicibacter sp. AGC84 | reverse complement strand
GGGTGCCCCCCCGCTTCTGTTGTAATGCATGTCGGGCATGCTGGCTCAGAACTGCTTGCGTTCGATCAGTGCGCTTTCGATTTCGTGAAACCGACAGCGGACCGCTCCGCTTCTAGCAACGTGCTGAGCCGCAGACCACTACAGCCCCGGGCGTTTTGCAGGATTCTCAACCGCTTGAAATAACGGTTAGCGGCATCGGCGATGGAGCTCCAGTACGCGGAGATTCAGAACTGCGTAGCTCGTGCCTCGAATGCAAGGGGTATGCCGCGTTTTTCGAATTGGTCCAGCATTTGCTCATAAAGGGTCCGGTACTCTATGGCAGGGTAATGGCGAAGCGAAACCCGAACGTATGTCGTTCCATCCTTGGAGTTTCCAATGGGGCCATCCACGGAATCATCAACATAAATTTCCAATGACCGGTTCAGATCGGCTCGGTCCCAAAGGACTTGGACTTTCGCATTATTTACATGCTCGATACCTGTCACCGAGGTAATCGAATCCCAGTTGATCTTGCGACCGCCCCGAACGGTCAGGCCGCTGGCTTTGAATCTCAGGTCGATCGCCTCGTTGCCCTTGCGTGCCGCGTCTTTTAGTGCGGTGACAAGTGCGACGACTCCGAAAATAGCAAGAATGGCTCCGATCACGGTCGGAATTCCTTGCAAAACAATCTGGGATAGATAACTTGATGTCGAGGGTAAATCATTCGCGATTAGATAGATTCCCACGATGCACAGAATCCCGCCCAACAGCACTAGGGAAAACCCCTTGTCGATTCTTGGATATAGATGCAAGGAGTTAGTTACAAAATCTTTGTGTTCGGGGAGCCTGGATCTGGCAGTATTCAATTCTCATCCATTTCACTATCGAATTCATCCTCTTCAAAGTTGACGGCTTCGAAAAAGTCGATCATAGGGTCCATCATGAAGCTCAACGCAGACAGGTCCGAGTCGTAGGCTTCCAGCAGGAATACCAGCCCGTGCGAACGCGCAACGGTCCTCACATGCCCGATGGCCGGCAGCACAGCTGAACCGTTTCCTTCACGCTTCCCATCCAGCGCGATGACGGAAGACAATTGGATGATCTGGCCAAGTGACTCCGAGTGGTATTCGCTCATCTGGACCGGTGCCGCCGATTCGTAGTCCGGCCGGGCCAGTTCCTCCAAGCTCAGGGCAGGGTCGTCATCCAGAACTATCAAATGGGCAGTGCCCAGTGCGTGTCCATCTTCAGGCGAATACCAGAGTGTATGCTCGGCTTCGGCTATCTGGTTGTTCGCCACGTCCAAAGCCAGCTGCTCATAGACCTTCCGCAGCTCAGGATCTTCCGGGATGGCCAATTCCGCAAGGTCCTGTGCCCATTGCTCCGCCGTCTCCCAATTATCTTCAGGAAATGAGCGAGGTACTGGAATCCAGAATTCCAGATCCGGTTCAATTTCGTATGTTGTCATTGAATTGGCACCCATTTGAAAGTTCCCAGTATCGACAAGCCCAACGACCTTAATCCTTCGGCGAATGCCTCACCATTCTCCGACTCAACGTGCGCGTAGGAATAAAGCAACCACAATCCAGCTTTTGGATCCGGATCGATGCTTCCATCCGGCAAAGGACGAGGAACAACCATGTTCAGGCCATTGTTCTTGAGCTCGGGAGCTTCGGCAGCTTGCTCCACGGAAGACCAGAGGTACCAGTCTGCTCCGTCGGCATCTTCGATTTCGATCTGGTTGCCGCCTGCGGCCTTTCGCGCAGCATCCAGCAAAGTGCCGGAGGGCCCCACCTTGAGTGGTGTCAGGATCACGGAAACCGGCATTGCACCGACGGCAAGTTTCTCTACCGGCATTGCGAAGCCAAGTGATCCACGGCGCCTCAAGTACTCGAACGTCTGGTGCATTTGCCGTCGAAGCATCAATACCAGGTCTGCGCGCCCAAGTGCCTTGGGCTCAGCAGTCACCAGCTTCGTCAAAGCCTGCTCGTGCTCCACACTGCTGTTGAATTCGCGCCAACCTGCCGGATAAAGCAAGCTATATCCGATGCCTCGGGGACGCGCCTTCGACGCTGGTGGTGTTGCGCTCATCGTTTCTCCCGCCAATTCAATGTGTAGCTCGGATGTTCACTTTACGGATTGCTCCGCGCCTAAGCTACTTCTCGCGAGTCAAGTCCCAGAGGCTAGGAGGCGCGGTCACTATGACGTTGCCCCGGTCTTCCCAGTTCCCGTGCTTCGCAATCTTTTCCGCCCAGGCCTTAGCTTGGGGACCCACGTCGTCAGGGTTCTTCAGTATGTACGCAGCCATCTCGCGATGCTTTGTCGCGCTTCCCTCCGAGATGTACTTCACGTATGTCTTCCAGTCGCCTTTGAATTCCTTGTTGAAGCCATCCAAATACTTGTTGGTCTTGCCGGAAACGGTCTGCTGGTACTTTTGCTCGATCTTGCGGTTATTTCGCCGGATCTTGGCTTTGGTCGGACGGTTTCCACGGATCGTAGTTTTCGGTGGGCGCTTGGTGCCCGACTTGATGGAAGACCTGACAATGCCGCGCCCCGTGCTGGAACGCGTTTTGCTAAAGGCCTTGATGATATTCCGAGGTCCCGCTTTGGATCCTGCCTTGATCCCCGAGGGAATTGCCTTGCTTAAGCCGGAGAAGGCTTTTCCAGCAAAACGGCCGAAGGGGATAATTCCGACTACCGCTATCAGCAAACTGGTCCAGTCGCCATCGCCTTGGACCATCTTGATGACCTCGATTGCCACCACGGCAACGGCAGCGATCACCGCAATTGCTGATGCGATCGGTCCCCACACCGGCGAAGTGATGAACAAGGCCGCAATACCCACGCCCAAGGCAATCCAACCTAGAACCGAACCCAGGGTGGAGAGGAACTTGTCATCGTTGTCCGCGGCTTTGAAGGCATCCTCGATTTCGCCGACTGCCTCATCGTAGGCATCTTCCCAATAGGAAACGCGACCGTCGAATTTGCCCCACAGCTCACGCAGTTCTTCTTCGGCTTCTTCGCGCGCAGCGGTTGCTTCTGTCAGATCGCTTTTGGCTTCCGCTTTTTCCTCGTCGGTCCCTTCGCTGAAGCCGAGGAATCCGTCGGCATCATCTACCGCGCCTTCGGCGGTGTCTTCTTGGCTTCTCTTGGTTTGCACGCTCTGGTGCGCATCCTCGATGTCCGTGATCAGCGCGTTCAAGGTCGTGTACGAATCCACTCCGCCCTCAGCGGTACACATCTGGAGCGCGCCTTGGACCCGGTCCAAAGCATAGGAATATTTCTTCAGGGCCTGGCCTGTGCCGTCGTATCGGATGGCCGCCTTGCGCAACTCGGGAAATACGTCTCCAGCGTTCTCACGCAACTTGGCGATAGCTTCAGACTTCAGATCCGACGTCCCGTTACTGATGTCTTCCAGCCTGGCCGCAGAGCGTTCCATCTCCTCGCCCGAGGTGATCAAGTCCTTGGCGCTCCGGAGCAGGTCATCAGGATTTCCGTCGATGAGCTGCAGGGTTGTACCCTTTGGCGATTCCAAGGTCGTGTCGTCAACTCTCTCAGTTTACTTAGCTTCTTTGGGGGCATCGGAAGCACGTGAATTCAAGAAGGCCTTCTTCGTTTCCAGATCCCACTCTTCGAATCCATCCTTGATGTCCTTCAAGCCGGTATGCACTCCTTCAAGATTCTTGAGGAGGTCATCTCGGGTATCGTTCCAGTTGTCTTCGAAGTCCTTGACCCGGTCTTTCAGGTCGCCCTTGCCCATCGGGTCTCCCACCGAGCCGGCCATGCCCTTGGCGAAGTCAGACGCATTCTCGAAATCCTTAATGCTGTTGCCTAGCTCCGTGACAATTTCTTCCAGGCGCGCCAAATAGATCTCATCGGCCATGGTGCAAACGACTCCTCAGGTATCCAGCGACGACGCTGCAGGACAATTCGGTATTCAAGGATCAGGCGGTCCAAGTGAAATGCGGCCGCCCGCAACTTCCCAAGGCGGCCACACTCCCCCGTATGAAAATGGGCCTACTTGCCAGCCATGGAACGGTCGGTGTCCTGGATCTGCTCCATCATGTCGCGCAGGGCGATGGCCATGTCATTGATGCCGTCGAAAGCCTTCTTGAGGCCATCGTTCAGATCCTTGTAGCCTTCACCGAACTGGCCCGAAGCGTGCTCGGTAGTAAAGTCTTCGCCCAGCAGCTTGTCCACGCCTGACTGCAGCTGCTCAAGAACGCCATCCAGGTCTTCGCGCCCGGTGTCAAGCTTCGATGCCATGGCTTCCATCTCGCCATAATTGGCCTTGAAATCAGTCACAACAATGCTCCTCAACTTGTCGACTGGCCCGCTTTCCGGGCCACTTTAGTTCGTTCACAGTCTAGACTAATGTGGCAGATGGCCTCCGTTCAATGGGGAGAACTCCCCGTGGCAGGCCGGCATTGAATTGCAGTAGAAAGGTCCCATGGACGTCGTCGCAGCAGCCCTCGCCAAATCCGCCTCCCTCGGAATGCGGCCAGCCGAAGCACGCCTGCGCATTTGGTCCTACCTCATCGACTACGCCATTTCGCTGGCCGCATTGCTGCCCGCCGGCATCGGCTACGTGATTTTCGTGGTGACCGGGCAGTACTCCACCGTTCCGCTGGTCCTGTCCGCGGTCAGCGCCCTACTGTTGCTGGTCTACCTGATTGTCTTGCTCACGATGAACAGCCGCAACGGCTCTTCGCCCGGCAAGTCCGCGATGCGACTGCGCGCCACCGGACTGGGCCGCTTCGCCGCACCGGGTTTCCCCCGCGTTATGGTCGCGTCCTTCGCCTTCCTGCTCAGCCATCTCATCCCGCTCATCGGCCCCGTCCTGCTACTGGTCTCCTGCCTGTTCGACAAGGAGCACGGCCGCGGCTGGCTGGACAAGATTGCCCAGACCTATGTGGTCGATATCCGCAATGGACTGGACCCCACCAACCCGCGGGCGCTGGCCCGTGCCGAATACCTGCTCTCGCGCCCGGACCGGGGCATTTCCGAGCATCTGCCGCCGCTGGGCACGATCGAAGATGACGCCGGGCGCGAAGAGGCCGCCGTGCCTTCGCGTGCCCGGTCCACCGCGGGCATTGTCGGGGCGCAAAACAGCGACTGGCATTCGCCTTCGGAGCAAGGTCTGGGAATCGTCCGCCGCGCGGCCTTCGCCTTCGACGACGGGTCCTACATCCCGGTTCCCGAATCCGGGCTGATCGGGCGTGCGCCCCAGGCCGCCCAGGGCACCGGCAATGAACTGCTGGTCGCGCTGAAGGACCCCGAACGGCTGATGTCCAAAACGCATCTGGCCTTCGGCTGCGACGGGGCGAATGCCTGGATCATGGATCTGGGATCCAGCAATGGCACCCAGGTCATCGTCGCCTCCCGCGCCCCGCACAATGCACCGCCCCATGTCCGCCTGCATCTGAATGACGGGGACGTCGTCCAGGTCGGCAGCCGCACCTTCCGCATTACCTTCCAGGAGACCGCCAAGTGAAAATCAAGGCCACGCTCAGGCGACCAGATACCAGCACCGTGGACGTCATCCTCACCTGCGATGCGACCGCCACCGTGGGAGATGCCGCTCGTGCCCTGGCCGGGGAGCAGGTTCCCGAGCATCCCACGCTGCTGGCCACGGCCGCCGGCACCGCGCCGGTGCAGCTCGATCCGCAGACCCCGCTGGCCGAGGCGGAACTGGGTTCGGGCTTCACCATCGAAGTCGTGCCGACTACCGACGCCTTCGTCTCGGGCGGCTCGGCGGCCGCGGTGCTGCGCGTGGCCAACGGCCCGGATGCCGGCATGGCCTTCGCGCTGCCCGCCGGTACCTCCTATGTGGGGCGCTCGGAGAAGGCCACCGTGGTGCTCAACGACCGCATGGTCTCCACCCGGCATGCGCGCATCGAGGTGGGCAGCAAGATCGAGCTGGTGGACCTGAACTCCGCCAACGGCATCCTAGTGGATGGCGGGTTGGCCCAGCGCGTCTCGGTGATCCCCGGCCAGCTGATCACCCTGGGCGCCACGGATGTCTACTTCGAGCTGCTGCACGGGACCGCCACGGGGCAGTCCCCGGTCTACGAGAAGGGCGGCTCGATCCTCTTCAACCGCTCCCCGCGGGTGGAGATCCGCTACCCCGGCGAGGAACTGCCTCGCCCGGCGATCCCGCAGGAAGCCAGCCCCAAGCTCTTCCCCTGGCCGATGATCTTCGCACCGCTGATCATGGGCCTGACCATTTTCTCGCTGACCCAGCGCGCGCTGTCGCTGATCGTGGTGCTGGTCTCGCCGCTGATGATGCTGGGCAACCTGATCGGCCAGCGCACCCAGAACAACAACAAGCTGCGCCTGGAAATCGAGACCTTCGAGCGGCAATTCGAAGTGCTGGAAGATGGCCTGCTGGCCGGGGAGGAAGCCGAACGCTCCCACCGGCGCAGCGAAGCCCCAGCCACCGCAACGGTCTTCGAGCAGGCCGAGTCCCTGGGCCAGCTGCTCTGGACCCGGCGCCCGGAGCACTGGAACTTCCTCTCCCTGCGGCTGGGCTCGGGAACCGCCCGCAGCCGCACCACCGTGGCCCCGTTGGCGGACCGGGCAGGACTGCAGGAATACGTCGAACGGGTCGAAGCCCTCACTGAGCAATACCGGATGATCGACGATGTGCCGATCATCGAGCTGCTGCCCTCTGCCGGCGCCATCGGCATTGCCGGGCCCCGGTTGCAGTCTGCCGATGTCCTGCGCTCGCTGGCCGTGCAGCTTTTCGGCCTGCACGCCCCCAACGACGTGTGCACCGCCGCGATCATCGACCCAGCCTGGACCGGGGACCTGGAATGGTTCAAGTGGCTGCCGCACACCACCGGGCCGCGCTCCCCGCTGGCCCAGCTGGCGCTGGCCGATACGCAGACCTCGGGCACCGTGCTGCTCAACGCCCTGGAAGAGCTCATCGCCCGGCGCAACGACCCGGCTTCCTACCGGCTGGGCCCGCTGTCCACCCGCAATTCCTCCATGGAGCTGGGCAAGGAAACCGGTGAGCAGAACACCAGCGTGCCGTTAGCCAAGGACCTCTCGCTGGTGCTGTTCGTCAGCAATGACGCCCCGGTGGACCGCGCCCGGCTCTCGCAGATCATCGAGCGGGGACCGGCCGTGGGCATCTACACGATTTTCGTGGCCCCCACCGTCCAGTCCCTGCCGGCGGCCTGCCGCACCTTCGTGGATGTCACCCGGGGCCTGGAGGATGCCCGCGTGGGCTGGGTGCGCGCCGGCGAAGAAGCCCGCAAGGTGACCGTGGAAGGGGTCTCGCGCGAGCATGCCGAGCACTTCGCCCGCCGGCTGGCCCCAATCGTGGACTCCAGCTCGCTGGTCCCGGACTCCTCGGATATCCCGGACTCGGTCTCGCTGCTGCGCATCCTGGGCACCGATCTGGCCGAAGCACCAGACGCGGTGCTCGAGCGCTGGAAGCAGAACAACTCGGTGATCGACCGCGCCGCCACCGGGCCCCGGCCGCGGCTCAAGCGCGCCGGAACCCTGCGCGCCTACATCGGCCAGAGCACCCCGGATGCGATGAGCCTGGATCTGCGCACCCAGGGCCCGCACGCTCTGGTAGGCGGCACCACCGGCTCGGGCAAGTCCGAATTCCTGCAGGCCTGGGTGCTGGCGATGGCCGCCGAATACAGCCCCGACCGGGTCACCTTCCTCTTCGTGGACTACAAGGGCGGCTCGGCCTTCGCCGACTGCGTGGAGCTGCCGCACTGCGTCGGGCTGGTCACCGATCTCTCCCCGCACCTGGTCCGCCGCGCGCTGACCAGCCTGCGTGCCGAGCTGCACCACCGCGAGAAGCTCTTCCACCGCAAGAAGGCCAAGGACCTGCTGGAGCTGGAAAAGCGCCAGGACCCGGAGACCCCTCCAGCGCTGGTCCTGGTGGTCGACGAGTTCGCCGCCCTGGCCGGGGAGGTCCCGGAATTCGTGGACGGCGTAGTGGACATCGCCCAGCGCGGCCGTTCATTGGGCATCCACCTGATCCTGGCCACCCAGCGCCCGGCCGGGGTGATCAAGGACAACCTGCGCGCCAACACCAACCTGCGCGTGGCCCTGCGCATGGCCGACGCCGCCGACTCCAATGACGTGGTGGAGGACCCCATCGCCGCTGGCTTCGATCCGTCGTTGCCCGGCCGCGGCATCGCCAAGACCGGCCCGGGCCGGCTGGTGCCCTTCCAGTCCGGCTACGCCGGAGGCTGGACCACCGATGAGCCCGAAGCGGCCGAAGTGCGGGTTGAGGACCTGCGCTTCGGCGGCGCGCGCGTCTGGGAGCAGCCTGATGCGGGGTCCGAGGAAATCGAGGAGAACAGCGGCCCGAACGACCAGAAGCGCCTGGTCTCCAGCTTCATCGCCGCATCCAACGGCGCCGGGATCCCAGCCCCGCGCCGGCCATGGCTCGATGACCTCTCAGCCACCGTGGATTTGCGCGAGCTCGCCCCGGATTCGGACAGCCGGATCCCGCTGGCCCTGGCCGACATCCCCGAGCACCAGGCCCAGGAAACCGCCTGGTTCGAACCCGATACCGACGGCCACCTGCTGGTCTACGGCACCTCCGGCGCGGGCAAGTCGGCGGCCCTGCGCAGCATCGCGATCGCCGCGGGAGCCAATCCTCCGGCCGGCACCGCAGCGGTGTACGCGCTGGAATTCGGCACCAGCTCGCTGCGGTCGCTCGATCCGCTGCCGCATGTCGGCGCGGTGATCGGCGGCGATGACGTGGAGCGCATCCAGCGCGTCTTCCGCATCCTGGCCGAGCACCTCGATGAGCGCTCGACCCGCTACGCGGCCGCAAACGCCGCCTCTCTGAGCGAATACCGCCAGGTCACCGGCGACTTGTCCGAACCGCGCATCTTCTTGCTGATCGACGGCTTCGGCCAGTTCCGCAGCGACTGGGAGCTGGGCCACGGCCGAGGCGAGTACTACCAGGTGTTCATGCGCATCGTGGGCGAAGGCCGCCCGCTGGGCGTGCACGTGGTCACCACCGCCGACCGCTTCGGCGCGGTGCCCACCGCGATCAGCGCGAACATCACCCAGCGCGTGGTGCTGCGCATGGCCGACGAGCAGGCCTACAACGTGCTGGGCGTGGCCAAGGATGTGCTGGGCGAACGCAGTGCCCCGGGTCGCGCCATCATCAAGGGCCACGAGGCGCAGATCGCCGTGCTGGGCGGCACCGCGAACGTGGCCGAGCAGACCGCGCTGACTACCAGCTGGGCCCAAGAGCTGGCAGCTTCCGGTGCCCCGCAGGCGGCCGGAGTCGAGTCGCTGCCGCAGGAATTCTCCGCGGCGGCGCTGCCCGACACGGTCAACGGGCAGCCGGCCATCGGCCTGTCGGATGCCACCCTCGCACCCTGCGGCTTCGAGCCCATCGGCACCTTCGTCATCGCCGGGCCGCCGCAAAGCGGGAAGACCAACACCATGCGCGCCATGGTCACCGCGCTGGAACGCGCCAACCCGGCCACCCAGTTCTTCCACATTGGCGGCCGGCGCGCCGAGCTGCGCGGCTGGCGGACTTGGAACGGCGCGGCCTCGGGCCCGGCTCAGACCCGGCAGTTCGCCAAGGACATGCTGGATCTGGTCGCCGACGATTCCATGCCGGGCAAGATCGTGTTCGTTGTGGAGACCTTCACCGAGTTCGCCGATTCGGATGCCGAGCGCCCGCTCAAGGAACTGCTCAAGGCCATCAACCGCTCCGACCACTTCCTGATCGCCGACGGAGACATCAACGCGTTCTCCTCCAGCTTCGGACTGCTCGGCGAACTGAAGTCCAACCGCCACGGCATCGCGCTCAAGCCCGACGCCTACGACGGGGACTCGCTGTTCAAGGTGCCCTTCCCGCGCGTCAAGCGCCACGAATTCCCGCCGGGCCGCGGATTCATGGTGCAAAACGGGCAACGCACCCTGGTCCACCTTCCACTCGTGGAACAGTAGGGCCGCAGGACTCTGCGCCGGTTCAGTTTCCCGCGAACGATCCCGCACTTTCGGCTTCACGCTGCGGGCTGAACACCCCAGCGCCATGGCGCCAGCGGTAATAGGCCAAGCAGGCAAGGGTGAACGGAACACCGAAGTACAGTGCTGGACGCTGCACTGGATCAAAAGCCACGCCCACCAGCGAAGCGCCAAGCAGCACCAAGGCGATGATCGGCAGAATCGGGAACAATGGTGCCCGATAGGGCAGGGAATCGGTGGATCCATGCAGGGCTACGTAGTGCCGGCGGAACGACAGATGCGATGCACAGATCACGATCCACACCGCTACTACCGCAAACCCGGCAATGGATACCAAAGCCATGAAGAGCGACTGCGCCGCGATGAAGCTGGAGAACAGCGATACCAGTCCGCCGAGGATCGACAGGCTCAGGGCCAGCATCGGAATGCCCCTGCTGTTGGTCTTGGACAGGGCTTTGGGCGCCTGGCCTGCGGCTCCCATGGAATGCAGCATGCGAGCGCATGAGTACAGTCCGGAGTTGCCTGCCGAGAGCAGGGCGGTGATGATCACGAAGTTCATGATGTCCGCACCGGCTGGCAGGCCGGCGACATCCAGGACCGTGACGAACGGACTCTCATTCGCGCCCGCCTCGGCAAACGGGATAATTGCGGCTACGACCACGATGGCACCGATGAAGAACACCGCCAAGCGAACCACGGCGGTGCGGATGGCCCGCGGAATGCTCAGCTGCGGGTTCTTCGCCTCGCCGGCCGCTACGCCGATCAGCTCGGTACCGCTGAATGCGTAGAACACCGAGAGGACGGTGACCAGTACTCCGGTAATCCCCGCAGGGAACAGTCCCCCTTCGGTGCTGAAGTTGGACAGGCCAATCACGCCGGCGTCACTGGCCGGGTTGATGCCGATGATCGTGGCGGCGCCAACGACAATCACCAGCAGCACCGCCGCCACCTTGATCAGCGCAAACCAGAATTCGGTTTCGCCGAAGACCCGCGATGAAGTCGCATTCAGCGCAAACAGCAAAGCAGCGAAAACCAGTGAGAAGACCCAGACGGAAATCGAGGGGAACCAACGTTGCATCAGCAGCCCGGCTGCGGTGAATTCGCTGGCCAGGGCTACCGCCCAGCACAGCCAGTAGAGCCACGCCGTAGCAAAACCCCACGCTGGTCCAAGATCACGGGTGGCGTGTGCATGGAATCCTCCTGCCACCGGATGCCGCGCCGATAGCTCTCCCAGCCCGCTCATCACCATGTAGGCCACCAAGGCTCCGACTGCATAGGCCAGCACCGCGCCCAGCGGCCCGGCTTGGGCAATGGTGTATCCGGAGGAAACGAACAGGCCCGAGCCGATCACCCCGCCCAAAGCGATCATCACCAGATGACGCGAGGTCATGGTTCTTAGCAGTCCGGAATCGGCTGGTGCAGTCTCGTTGGTGCTGACGATGCTCTCGGTCATGGGGCTCCTTGTGGAATGAATGCGCTTGCAGGATATCGAGCTTGGACGGCAGTCCCGGACGGGCATGTCATCTGTGGTCACACGGCGTCAAGGTCGGTCATCCAAGCACTCGCCGTGTACCCTCGATGACGTGCATACCCCAAACCACCCCAGCAATTTCCGTGACGCATTGCGCGCCGAAGGCAGCCCGCCAATCATCCTCGACGGCGGTCTCGGCACCCATCTGGCCGATCGCGGCAATGACGTGACCGGGCACCTGTGGTCAGCGCAGATCCTCATGGACCGCCCCGAAGAGGTCCGCGCGGCGCACCAGGACTTTTTCGCTGCCGGTGCCCAAGTTGCCACGACTTGCTCCTACCAGGTCAGCTATGACGGCCTGGCTCAGGTGGGCTCCGAGCAGCAGATGGAACAAATGCTGCGCACCAGCGTGCGCCTGGCGCGAGAAGCCTCCAGCGCTGGGCGCACGGACACAGCACGCTGGGTGGCCGCCTCGGTGGGGCCCTACGGTGCCGGACCGGGCGCCGGGACCGAATACGACGGCGCCTATCGCAAGACGGCCTCCGAGCTGGCTAACTGGCACCGCAAGCGCTTGGAAATCCTGGCTGATGCCGGTGCCGATCTGGTCATCTTTGAAACCGTGCCAAGCCTGGCAGAAGCAGAAGCATTGACCGTATTGGCTCGGGAGCTGCAACTGCCGGCGTTGCTCAGCCTTGCGGTGCGCGCCGATGATCAAGGCCGAGTGGTTCTGGGCGATGGCACCGATCTTCGAGTCGTGGCCGGAATCGTTCAGGAATCCGGTGTGTGGGACGCAGTCGGCGTGAACTGCTGCCCGGTACCCCAAGCGGTGGCCGCGTTGCAGATCCTGGGAGAAGAAACCGGCTTGCCGCTGTTGGCCTACCCGAATAGCGGAGAAATTTGGGACCACGAAGCTCGTGTGTGGGTCCCAGGAACTGAAGGCAATGATTTGCCCGGAGCGGTTCCCGAACTCGTGGCCGCAGGCGCTCGCCTGATCGGCGGTTGCTGCCAGGTCACCCCGGGACAGATCACCCGGGTCCGCGAAGCCGTCCAGCCCGGCTAAAGCCCTTCCAGGCACTTCGGCTTCCGCTGAGCCAGCGGCTTGTCCGCAGGCCTGGACAGCGCGCGAAAAAGCCGGCAGCAACACGCAGTTGCTGCCGGCTTGAGACCAGTTACTAGAACTCGAAGTCGCCGAAGTCCCCACCGGCACCGCCGAGGAAGTCCCCGAACATGCCTTCGGCCTGGCCGCCCAGGCCTTCACCGGCCGCGGAGAGCTGTTCCCCGGCACCGGATACGGTATCGCCCAGGCCCTCGGCCATGGAACCGAACTCTTCGCCGATGCCGGCGAAACCATCAAGCAGCGGTCCAGCAATGGCCGTGCCGATGAACGCACCTGCCACGCCGCCGAGCAGGCCAACACCCAAGCCGCCGGCCGCGCCGGCAGCCATGCCCATGCCCCGTCCCTTGCCGCCGGAACCCAAGATCTTGTCCATGAACCCGGGACGCGACATCTCCGCGCGGGTTGCCGAACGGGCCAGGTCCCTTGGGTCCTGGCTCATCGGGCGTTCTGCTGGCGGCAACTGCTCGGAGAGCTCATGATGCAGCAGTTCGCGTTGCTGCGGGGTCAGCCGGGCGAAAGCCTCGGCGTGGGCGCGTTCCATATCCTGCGGCGGAGCGGTACGGAGCATGTAGCGGTACTTCTCGATCGCGGCCTGATCCTCGCGCGACGGTGCCGAGGCCGGCTGGTTGCCGTAGCCGCGCTCGCCGTAGTTCTGGTGCTGCGGCTGCTGCTGGTAGCCGCCGGGATTCTGCTGGTAGCCGCGTTGCTGGTTATTGGAGCCGCGCTGATTGCTATTGGAGCCGCGCTGGTTGAGCTGTTCCCGGACGTACTCGCCGGCCATTTGCTTGCCCTTGCGCAGCAGCTTGTCGAACATGGACATGGAATTGGCCTCCTAGACGTTGCGGGCGCGGTGCACGAAGCACCGCTCTCCCCTGTTTAAACTCCCCGGCATTGCTCCTTGTTCCCCACGTTAGACAATTCTCATAATCGCCCGTCGGCCCCGCATCTAGGCGCTGCGCACCGGCTGCTTTGCCCCGGACGTGATCCTCGCCAGCAAGTCGGCAGCCACGGACACCGCAATCACCGCCGGCTGCTTGCCCCGCACCTGCTCGATCCCAATGGGGCACTGGATCGCCGCGATCTGTTCGTCGCTGAAGCCGCTGGCACGCAGATTCTTCTGGAAGCGGGCCCACTTGGCACTCGACCCGATCAATCCAATCGATCCCAAGCCCGGGTGGCGCAACGCGGCATCGCACAGGTGGAAATCCTCGGCATGATCGTGCGTCATGATCAGCACGTGCGTTCCCTCCGGCAGGCAGCTGAGCACCTGCTCCCCGAGCACCGCCACCGCCGAATGGATCCGCGCCACGCTCGGTGCAAGGGCCGGCAGGTCCTCCAGGAATTCCGGGCGCGAATCAACCAGATGCAGCTCCAGGTCATGGCGGGCGAGAATGCGGGCCAATTCCATGCCCACATTTCCCACCCCGAAGATCGCCACCGTGGCAGGAACCGGCAAGGGCTCTAGCAGCACCGTGATCTCGCCGCCGCAGCATTGCCTGCCGTACTTGGCCGGGGCCTTGTCGCTGAGCTTCATGGTGATGCTCTGCGGCTGGTTCCCGCCCGCGCTGATCATCTGCCGGGCCCGTTCCATGGCCGCCATTTCCAGGTTGCCCCCGCCGATGGTTCCGAAGATCTCCTGGCTGGCAATCACCATTTTCGCGCCGGCCTCGCGTGGGGCATGCCCGCGCACCGCGGTGATGGTGGCCAGCACCGCGGGACGCCGTTCATTGCGCAGCGCGGTGACAGCTTCAATCCACGACAGCATGGCTACCGCTCCTCCCGCGCCGCTTCGATCGCCCAGAACACCGCTTCCGGAGTCGCCGGGGACGCCAGCGGCACCGAACGCCCGGAGCGGCCGAAGGAGGCAATGGCCTGACGCAGTGCCTCGCGCACCGAGAAGGCGAGCATCAGCGGCGGTTCTCCCACGGCCTTGGAACCGTAGACCGCGCCTTCCTCATGCGCCTTGTCCAGCAAGCTGACGTTGAAGACGTCAGGCATCTCGGAGAAGCTCGGGATCTTGTAGGTGCTCGCGGCTTGGGTGGCCACCCGTCCGCGGCCCGGGCCATCGGAGGTGTCCCAGCGCAAATCCTCCAGGGTCAGCCAGCCAGCCCCCTGCACGAACCCTCCCTCGATCTGCCCCAGATCCACCAGCGGCGAGAGCGAATCGCCCACATCATGGACGATATCCACGCGGCGCAGCACATAGGAGCCGTCAAAGCCGCTGACTTCCACCTCGCTGGCCGCCACCCCGTAGGAGAAGTACTTGAACGGGCTGCCCGTCATCCGCGACAGGTCCCAATGCAGCCCTTCGGTCCGGTAGAAGCCGGCGGCCGAAAGCTGGACCCGCTGGAAGTACGCGGCGTTGACCACGTCTTCCCAACCCAGCGATTCGCTCTTGCCCAGCGCGGTGACCCTGCCGCGGCTGAAGCGCAGATCTTGCGCCGGAACCCCCAATTTTCCGGCGGCCACCTGCGCGAGCCGGCCGCGGATCTGCTCGCACGCATCCTTGACCGCGCCGCCGTTCAGGTCGCTGCCCGAACTGGCTGCGGTGGCCGAGGTATTGGGCACCTTGTCGGTGCGCGTAGGGGCAATGCGCACCTTGGATAGCGGCACGCCCAAGGCGGTGGCGGCCACCTGCAGCATCTTGGTATGCAGGCCCTGTCCCATTTCGGTGCCGCCGTGGTTGACCAGCACCGAACCGTCCTTGTAGACCAGCACCAACGCGCCGCCCTGGTTGAAGGCGGTGAGGTTGAAGGAGATGCCGAATTTCACCGGCGTCATCGCCAGCGCCCTTTTGGCGTGCTCGTGCCCGGCATTGAATTCTGCGATCTGCTCCTCGCGCGCGGCGATATCTGCCGAGCCGAGCAGCTGGCTCCAAGCAGCCTCCAAGCGCTCGGGATGCCGGACCGGCTGGTAGTACGGGGTGTCCTGTCCCTGAGTGTAGAAATTGCGGCGGCGCAGTTCCCGGGCGTCCAATCCCAGCTGCGGGGCCACCCGGCCCAGGATGTCTTCCATGACCAGCATGCCCTGCGGACCGCCGAAGCCGCGGAACGCGGTCTGCGAGGTCTTATGGCATTTGGCGATGCGCCCGTTAACCCTGATATTCGGGATCCAATAGGAATTGTCGATATGGCACATCGCGCGGGTCAGCACCGGTTCGGACAGATCCAGACTCCACCCGCCGTCAGCGGTCAGCTGGGCCTGCAGGGCCAGGATCTTGCCCTGCCCGTCGAAGCCGATTTTCCAGGTTGCATGGAATCCGTGGCGCTTGCCGGTCATGGTCATGTCCAGGGTGCGGTCCAGCCGCACCCGCACCGGCCGTCCGGTGAGCACCGCACCGAGGGCCGCCACCGCGGCATAGCCATGGGGCTGCATTTCCTTGCCGCCGAAGCCGCCTCCCATGCGCAATACCTGCACGGTGACCTCGTGGGCGCCGATGCCCAGCACATGCGAGACGATGTCCTGGGTTTCGGTGGGGTGCTGGGTGGAGCAGTGGATCATGATCTGCCCGCTCTCATCCACGATCGCCAGCGAGTTCTGGGTTTCCAGATAGAAGTGCTCCTGGCCGGCGAACTCGAAATCGCCCTCGAAAACGTGGGCCGCCTGCGCGAAGGCTGCCTCCGGATCTCCCTTGGAGATCTCGGGCTGGATGCCGTGGAAGCTGTTGGCCTCGATCGCGTCCTTGATGGTGATCAGCGAGTCCAGCGGTTCGTACTCCACGCGCACCGCCTTGGCCCCGGCCTTGGCAGCTTCCAGGTCTTCGCCCAGGACCCACGCCACCGGCTGGCCGAAGAACATGACTTCTTCCACCGGGAGCAGCGGTTCGTCGTGCTTGGCGCCCTGGTCATTGACCCCGGGGATGTCTTTCGCGGTGATGACCCGGACCACCCCGGGTACCTGCTGTGCCGCGCTGGCATCCAGGCCCAGGATTTTTCCATGGGCGCAGGTGGACTGCACCGGGTAGGCATGCAGGACCCCGGCCAGACGCGCGGCCAGGTCGTCGGTATACAACGCGGTGCCGGTAACGTGCGCGGCCGCCGATTCGTGGCGGTGGCGCTGGCCGACTACCGGAGCGTCGGGGCGTTGGGATAGCTGGCTCATGAGTTCTGCTCCTGTCCTGCTTCCAAGCTGCGTTCAAGCTGCTGGGCATAGAACCGTTCAAGCGAGGAGGCCAGCATGGCCTTGCGGTAGTTGGCGCTGGCCCGGTGGTCATCCATCGGGGTTCCTTCGGTGCCCATGGTGCGTGCCGCGGCCCGGATGGTTTCCAGGTTCCACGGCTGGCCTTCCAACAGTGCTTCGGTGGCCACGGCGCGCAGCGGGGTTGCGGCCACGCCGCCCAGCCCGATCCGCGCCGTGGTGATCATGCCGTCCGACACCGTGAGCGCATAGCCGATGGCTACCGAGGAGATGTCATCGAAGCGCCGCTTGGAAATCTTCTGGAAGCTGGTCAGCGGCGCCAGCGGCAACGGGATGCGGATCGCGGTGATCATCTCTCCCGGCTCGCGCACGGTCTGCCGGTAGCCGGTGAAGTAGTCCGAAAGCGCCACCATCCGGTTGCCGCGGATGCTGGAAAGGACCAGCTCGGCCTCCAGCGCCAGCAGCGCCGGCGGGGTGTCGCCAATGGGCGATCCGGTCCCCAGATTGCCGCCGATGGTTGCGCTATTGCGGATCAGCCTTGACGCGAACTGCCCGAAGAGCTGGGAGAGCAGCGGAACCTGCCCGGCGAGCTTGCGTTCCAGTTCGCTCAGGGTGCAGCCTGCACCCAATTCAAGGTACTGCTCGTTCCAGTGGATCTGGCGCAGCTCGGGCAGCCGGTCGATGGCCAGCACCGAGCGGGCGCGGGCGCCCTTGATGTTGACCTCCACGCCCCAGTCGGTGGCACCGGACACCAGTACGGTCTGCGGTTCGGTTGACAGGATCTGCAGTGCCTGGTCCAGGTCCGCCGGCCGGCGGAAGCGGCCCAGGTCCCCGGTAGGGGTATCGGCGCGCTGGATGTCGGTGGCCACCGGTGCCGGGGCCCGGTGCTGGGTCCGGGCAGTCAGCGGGTCATCCGGCTCGGGCTCGCCCAGCGCGTAGGCGGCGTCGCGGATCGGGCGGTATCCGGTGCAGCGGCAGAGATTGCCCGACAGCGCGTGCAGGTCGAATCCATTCGGTCCGCACTCGTGCTCCCCGCCATCACCCGCGCTGACTGCGGGATTGGCGGTCCGCTCGGGGCGGTAGTATTCGGCGGCCATGGAGCAGACGAATCCGGGGGTGCAATAACCGCACTGGGATCCGCCGCGGTTGGCCATCTCTTCCTGCACCGGATGCAGCGCCGCGACGCTGCCCAGCCTTTCGGAGGTGATGATCTCCTGGCCGTCGAGCGCCGCGGCCGGCAGCAGGCAGGCGTTGACCGCCGTCCACCTGCTGCCTTCCCCATCGCTGCGGGCCACCAGGATCGAGCAGGCGCCGCACTCGCCCTCGGCACAGCCTTCCTTGCATCCGATCAATTGCTGCCCGCGCAGGAAATCCAGCGCGTTGGTATGCGGCGGCCCGTCGAATTCCCGGACCTTTCCGTTGACCGTAACCAGGCATTTTGTCTCTTGCGTTGCCTCGGCGCTCATGCCGTTGACACCTCCTGCGCCCGGGTATCGCCGGACGCACCATGAATGAATTGGATGATGGGTGGGATCTGGCGCCCTGCCGGAGGTTCCAGGCTCGTCCAGGGCGCCGCCGCGTGTTGCGGCGGGATCAGTTTCCGTGCGCTATCTGGCCCTTGGACCAGGCGAGGCATCCGCCCATGATTACCCTCCAGAATTCGGATCATTCACATCCATGCAAACCATCAAGGTGAGCCACCTCACCTCAGTGGATCCTTACTATAGCCCGTATCAACTCAGGCCAGTAGGGCCGTAATCGGGCCCCGTGCGAAGTACACCAGGAAGCCCAGCGCCACCACCCACAGCAGCGGGTGGATCTTGGCATACCGCCCGGCCGCGGTGTTCACCACCACCCAGGCGATGAACCCTGCGCCAATGCCATTGGCAATGGAGTAGGTCAACGGCATGGTGATCAGGGTGAGGAACGCCGGCATGGCGCTGGAGAACCGCTTGAAGTTGATCTCGCGGATCTGCGCGCACATCAAGGTGCCCACCAGAACCAGTGCCGCGGCAGCCACCTCGATGGGAACCACGGAGGTCAGCGGCGTGAAGAACATCGAACCCAGGAACAGCACGCCGGTGATGACCGAAGCCAGCCCGGTGCGCGCTCCTTCCCCGATGCCGGCCGCCGAATCCACGTAGACGGTATTGGAGGAGGACGAGCCCATGCCTCCGGCCACCGCGCCCAGGCCCTCGACCACGAACGCGGCCTTCAGCCGCGGGAAGGTGCCGTCCTTGCGCGCCAGACCGGCATTCTTGGCCAGTCCGGTCATGGTGCCCATGGCGTCGAAGAAGTTCGTGAACACCAAGGTGAACACCAGCATCGTCGCCGCCAGCGCGCCGATCCGCCCGAAGGATCCGAACAGGTCGAACTCCCCGGCCAGCGACAAATCCGGCAACGAGACGATATTTCCCTGCAGCACCGGCATGTTCAGGTGCCAGCCATGCGGGTTATCCGCGCCGGCTGGCCCGATCCTGAACACCAGCTCGGCGATCATCGCCAGCACCGTGGAGATCACGATGCCGATCAGGATCGCGCCCTGCACCCCGCGGGCCACCAGCGCGCCCATGATCAGCAGGCCCACCACGAAGACCATGGTCGGGATCGAGACGATCGACCCGCCATCGCCCAGCTGCACCGGAGGCCCGGCGGCGGTACGGGTGACGAAGCCGGAGTCCACGAACCCGATGAAGGTGATGAACAGCCCGATGCCCACCGTAATGGCGGCCTTCAGATCCTTGGGGATGGCCCGGAAGATCGCGGTGCGCACCCCGGTCATCCCGAACAGGACGATCAGCACGCCGTTGACCACCACCAGTCCCATGGCCTCGGGCCAGGTGACGTCCTGGATCACCGAGACGGCTAGGAAGGAGTTGATGCCCAGCCCGGCGGCCAGGCCGAAGGGCAGGTTGGCGATCAGCCCGAACAGGATGGTCATGGCCCCGGCAGTCAGCGAGGTCATGGCCCCGACCTGCGCGGCCGGAAGCCAGTTGCCGGCCACATCCACGGGTGCGGCCTCGGCGCTGAATCCGCCGAGGATCAGCGGGTTGAGGATCACGATGTAGGCCATCGTGAAGAAGGTGACGATCCCGCCGCGCAATTCCCGCGCCAGCGTGGACCCGCGTTCGGTGATGCTGAAGAACGCATCCAGGATGCCGCCCGGCCCACCCGGCCGGCGCGGCTTGCTGCCGCGCTGCGTGCCCTGGGGGCCAGCTGGCAAGCGACTTGTCGTGGTCATGGTCCTGGACCTTTAGTAGTCGGTCCGGGATTCTTGCGAATCCCATGCCTTGAACGGCAACAGGTGCTCGCCGCCTTCGGACTGGAAGCAGTTCACCGGCATCAGCGAGCGGTTGGATTTTGCTTCGAAGTAGTCGTAGAACACCGCGTCGTCGAATCCGGCGGCAGCCGCATCATGCCTGTTGGCCGCGAAGAAGACCTTGCCGATGCGTGCCCACAGCGAGGTGGCCAGGCACATTGGGCAGGGTTCGCAGCTGCTGTAGAGCACGCAGCCGCTCAAGTCGAAGGTCCCCAAGGCGGCGGCCGCGGTACGGATGGCCACCACTTCGGCGTGCGCCGATGGATCATTGTTGGCCGTGACGCGGTTGACCCCTTCGAAGACCTGGCCGTCGGGGGCGACCACGACGGCGCCGAAAGGCCCGCCGGCGTTGTGGACATTTGTGGTGGCAATATCGATGGCCATCGAAAGATAGTCTTGGCCAGTGGTAGTAACGCTCATCGCGTGGCTCCTCATGCTTTGGACAAGAGAACCGCAGCGCGCTGCTTGGCGCTAGCTACCGGTTGCGCTTGTCACCTGAAATCGATCAGTTGCATGCCCGGTAGATAGCGACCCATCAGGTGGGTGCCCGCCATAGACAGCTACGAGATTATCAGCGGATTGTGACGCACGCAACAATTCTTTTGAAATCTCTTTTTCGCATCATGAACAAAAACTTGCCGTCTTGCCGCTCATCCCCTCTCCCACTAGCAGCGATCCGACGGGACTGGCCCCTCCCTCCAGCGCCGCGACTCCCGAAGCTGGATCCTTGCCCCGGCGCTCGGGTTTCCAACACATTACAGCCGCCTATCGGCGCACCGATCCGGCGGGTGAATTTAAGTTCCCTTCGGCGCAACAACCTGAGCACCTAGGCGAAATACCTCTTTGAGAAGCTCAGATGCATCAAGTGCTAGAGAAGGGATCGGATAACGTGAGCGCACAGTTAGAAGCATCTGACACATCGCAGGCACTGCAAGTGCAACCGGGACGCTGGGTCAGCAACTGGACCCCGGAGGATCCAGAATTCTGGAAGCGCACCGGATCTGCGGTAGCCAGCCAAAACCTCAAGTGGTCCATCTTCGCCGAGTTCCTCGGATTCAGCGTTTGGCAGCTTTTCGCCATTGTCGTGGTCTATCTTCCAGTAGCGGGATTCAGCTACAGCACCACGCAGCTGTTCTGGCTGATCTCCATCCCGAGCCTCGTCGGTGCCACCTTGCGCATCCCCTACACGTTCATGGTGGCCCGTTTCGGCGGGCGCAACTGGACGGTCATTTCCGCGCTGCTCCTGCTGATTCCGGCCGGCGGCATTTCGCTGGCCCTGGCTGATCCGTCCACGCCATTCTGGGTCATGCTCAGCCTTGCGGCGCTGACCGGCTTCGGCGGCGGAAATTTCGCTTCCTCGATGGCTAATATCACCTATTTCTACCCCGCTTCCCGCAAGGGATGGGCGTTGGGCCTCAACGCCGCCGGCGGCAACCTCGGCGCGGCGGTCGCCCAGCTGCTTGTACCGGTCATTGTCACGGTCTTCGCCGCCGGGGCGTTGCAGCTTCCGCTGGCAGGGATGCTCTGGATCCCGTTGATTCTGCTCTCCGCATGGGGTGCCTGGAAATACATGCACAACCTGTCGTCGGCCCGCTCAGATATCCGCGGCGCCATTGCCTGCCTGAAGGTAAAGCACCTGTGGATCATCTCCGCACTGTATGTGGGAACCTTCGGCTCCTTCATCGGATTCTCGGCAGTATTCCCCAAGCTGATCGTTGACACTTTCCCCGAATACGCGGCCTTGCCGTTGGGCACCGCAACCATCACCTTGGCCTTCCTTGGCCCGCTGGTCGCGTCCCTGGCCCGTCCATACGGAGGCAAGATCGCTGACAAGCTCGGCGGCGCACGCATCACCGTGGCGACTTTCGGAGCCATGGCCTTGATTACCGCTGCGCTAGTGCTCAGCCTGCCACGGGCCAACTTCTGGATGTTTCTATTCCTGTTCTTGCTGCTCTTCACCGCAAGCGGCATCGGCAATGGCTCGACCTACCGCATGATCCCGGCAGTCTTTGCCCTGAGCGACGAGGGAAAACAGGCAAGCCAGGTGGATTCTTCGCGCAAGGCGGCCGCCGCTCTCGGTTTGATCTCGGCCATTGGCGCCTACGGCGGCTTCCTGATTCCCCAGGCCTTGGGACTGTCCTTATCCAGCACCGGCGCCTACACCACGGCGTTCATCATCTTCATCGCGGTCTACCTGCTGCTCATGGCCACCGCATGGTTCGCCTATGCACGCTCAGGCACCCGTTTCGCCCAGCACGGAGTCTAGGATGACCGACACTCATTGCCCCTATTGCGCCCTGCAGTGCGGCATCACCTTGGAATCCAACCAGCAGGATCACGGCACCGAACCGGTGAGCCTGAGGGGACGGGACTTCGAGACCAATGGCGGGGCGCTGTGCCGCAAAGGCTATAGCGCCGCCACGCTGCTCGATCACCCAGAACGCCTGCAATCACCCCTGCTCCGCCAGCCCGATGGAAGCTTTGCCCCGGTTAGCTGGGAGCATGCGCTGGATCTGGTTGCCGAAAAGGCGCTGGGCATCCGGGCCGAATCCGGAGCCAACGCACTCGCGGTCTTCGGTTCCGGGTCGCTGACCAATGAAAAGGCCTACCAGCTGGGCAAGTTCGCGCGGCTTGCCCTGGGTACCTCGCGCATCGACTACAACGGACGGTTCTGCATGTCCTCGGCAGCCGCCGGCACCAACCGCGCCTTCGGCTTGGACCGGGGATTGCCTTTCCCGCTGGCTGATCTGGATTCGGCCGGGATGATCCTGATGCTCGGTTCCAACGTGGCCGATACGATGCCGCCCTTTGTCCGGCATCTGGCCGGAGCCCGTGAGAACGGCGGGCTGATCGTGGTTGATCCGCGCCGTTCAGCTACAGCCAAGCTCTGCGCCGATAATGCTGGCTGGCACCTGCAGCCGACCCCGGCCACCGACCTACCGCTGCTGCTGGGCTTGGCCCACGTGCTGGTGGCCGAGTCCCTGGCCGACACCAGCTACTTGGCCGCCCGCACTAACGGTTTCGATGCAGTGAAAGCCTCCTTGGCCAGCTGGTGGCCAGAACGCACCGCCCAGGTCACCGGCGTTCCTGCCGAGCAGATCCGGCACACCGCCCGGGCCCTGGCCCAGGCGGCCAGCGAAGCGAAGGCCGGCGGCAAGCCCCTCTACATCCTCACCGGCCGCGGCATCGAGCAGCATTCCAACGGCACCGATACTGTCACCGCCGCGATCAACCTCGCGCTGCTGCTCGGCTTGCCCGGAACCCTGGCCGGCGGCTACGGCACCATCACCGGCCAGGGCAACGGGCAGGGCGGTCGGGAACACGGGCAAAAGTGCGACCAGCTTCCCGGCTACCGCAAGATCACCGACCCGGAACACCGTGCGCAGGTAGCCCGCGTCTGGGGTGTTGACCCCGAAACCATTCCCGGTCCCGGGCTTCCCGCCGTTGAACTCCTCGACGCGCTAGGTACCCCCACCGGTCCGCGCATGCTGATGGTCCACGGGGCCAACCCGGTGATCTCCGCACCCGATGCGTCGCGCGTGATCCACGCACTGTCCAGGCTGGATTTCCTGGTGGTCTGCGACTTTTTCCTCTCGGAGACCGCAGCCCAAGCGGACCTGGTCTTGCCGGTGCTGCAATGGGCTGAAGAAGAAGGCAGCATGACCAACTTGGAGGGGCGGATCCTGCGCCGCCGCGCTGCCTTGGCGGCACCGGAACATGCGCGCGGCGAACTGTGGATCCTCGCCCAGCTCGCCCAGCGGCTGGATGCTCCCGGCCACTTCTCCCCCGATCCACGGGAAGTTTTCGAAGAACTCAAATTGGCTTCGGCCGGTGGCCTGGCGGACTACTCGGGGGTGCGTTGGGATGACCTCGATGCCGGGGCGGCCATCTACTGGCCGTGCCCTGCAGGCACCGAAGTGAAGGCCGGGCGCGGCATCCGCAATGGAACCCCTCGGCTATTCCTTGACGGTTTTGCGCATGCGGATCGGCGTGCAGTGCTGGTGCCAGTTGCTTTCCAACCGGAACCCCGGAAGAACAACGCGGCCGTGTCCCTGGTGACCGGCCGGCTGCTGGAGCACTACCAGTCTGGCGCCCAGACGCGCCGGGTCCCCGAGCTGGCCCAGGCCGCTCCGGAACCGCTGCTGGAAATCCATCCGGCAACCGCCCTGGCCCACCAGATTGCCCAGGGGCAGAAGGTCGTGATCAGCAATGAACGCGGTGAAGTCACCGCCCGCGCGCTGCTGACCGCTGATGCCCGGCTGGACACGGTCTTCCTGCCCTTCCACTACCCGGATTCCGGTACCGCAAACCTGCTGACCGAGGCGAAGGTCGACCCGTACAGCAAGATGCCGGAATTCAAGCACGCCCATGTTTCGCTGAGCGCTGTGAAAGAGGAACAATGAACGAGCAACGCCCGCAACGCATTATCATCATCGGCTTCGGCCCCGTCGCCGCGTCCCTTGTCGAAGGGCTGCTCCCGGCAGCGGCGGCCGGCCACTGCGCCATCACCATCATCAGCGCCGAAGACCACCTGGCCTACAACCGTGTGCTGCTCGCTGAACTGGCAGTGGGAGCCGCCGAGTTCGGGCATTTGGGCATGGTGGATCCGCAACGCCTGGCCGATGCCGGAGTCGACGTGCGCTTGGGCGTGCAGGCTACCGGCATCGATCGCTCACGGCGCCGGATCCATCTGGGCGGCAATGACTATGTGTCCTACGACCGGCTTGTTTTCGCCACTGGCGCCCGAGCGGTGATCCCCACGCTCAACGGCCTGAATTTCGATCCGCACGCTGATGCTTCACTGCCAGCCGGAGTTTTCGCCCTGCGCACGGTGGATGACGCCCACCAGCTGCGCAAATCTATCGATCTTGGCCAGCGCATTTTGATTCTCGGCGGCGGTGTTCTGGGCATTGAGGCGGCGTTGGCCATTGCGCGTACCGGGGCGCAGGCGGTGCTGGTGCATCACGGTCCGGCCCCCTTGGGACGCGTCGTGGATGCGGATGGAGGGGCGCTGCTGACGCGTAATCTGCGTGAAGCAGGTGTCGAGGTGATCCCTGGTGCGAAGGCCAGTGGCATTCAGAAGGATGCACAGGGTTTCACCGGCCTGATGACTTCCGCCCACGGACTGATCCAGGCTGATGCCCTGCTCATTTCCACGGGTGTGAGAGCCAGAACAGAGCTGGCCTCGGGCTGCGGATTACCGGTGGGCCGCGGTATTAAGACTGATGAATTCCTTTGCGCCGATACCGAGCAGCGAATTTTCGCCCTCGGTGACTGTGCCGAAGTTGCAGGACAGCCACCGGTCGGATTGCTGGCCCCGGGCTGGGCCCAAGCCGCATGGTTGTCCCAGCAGTTGTTGCGGCTGGCTGGTTCCTCTGGCTCCGAGCCGCTTGCTGCCCCGGACTTCTCTGCTTCTGATGTATTGATGCTCAAGGGACAAGGCATCGAGCTGACTGCCGCCGGCGATATCAGCGCCGGTTATTGGGACGATACCGATCTGCAGGCAACCGTCTATGCAGATCCTGCGCGCGGACGGTACCTGAAGATCGTCACCCGGCAGGATACGGTCACCGGATTCCTGGCCATGGGATTGCCGCAAACCAGTGCCGAACTCGTGCTGGCCTATGAACGGGCCACCGCGTTGCCTGAAGACCGTTCGGCCCTCTTGCGGCTGGATGATCCGGCAACGGATCAAATCGCGGCTACCCCCAGCGATGATGATCAGCTGTGCCGCTGTTCGGGCGCTACCTACGGCCAGGTAGCCTATGCTGTAGGCGCTGGTTGCACCACCGTCGCCGAGGTCGGCGAGAACTGCCGTGCGGGCACCGGATGCGGCGGGTGCAAAGCGAAGATCGAAGAGTTGCTGGCCAAGGCGCCTGCCCTGGCGTAATGACTCCAATGGGCGGTCGGCTCCCAGCTAGCTGGCCGCCCTTGCCTATGCCCGGCCGGAACGCAAAATCGCAGGGACGAAAGCCGTGAGCTTTCGTCCCTGCGTTTGGATGATGATGCGAGTTGCCTTATTCTTGCACGCCGCCGCTGGAAAATGCGATAGCCGGAGCTAGTTGGTTGCAAGCGAATCCGTCTCGTCGTTCAGTTCGTACCAGCCTTGCCAGGCCGAATGCTCGACGTTCAGGCTGCGATCTGATTTGATACTCATTTGCTCTGCTCCATCCATAGCTGTCCCTCGATTTCCATGAGCCGCTGCACTGGCAGCGGCAGCGAATCGGCGTTCAGGCATTCGCCGGTATCCAGTCGGTACACTTCCTTGTGCAGCGGGCAGGCAACGGTGGCCACGCTGGTTCCTTCGACCATGGTGTCGCCCAGAATGCCGCGGGCCATGACCTTCGCGCCGCTGTTCGGGCAGTGATGCGAGGTTGCGTAGAAGGCATCTTCTTCGGTACGGAACAGGGCTAGCTGTGTGGCCTCGAGCCACAGCGCTTCTCCCCATCCACGCTCCAGCTCTGCACTGCGGCAAAGCGGAGCCAAGCTCAAAGTAGCTTCACGGGTGTCTTCTGCAATTTGCGTGCTCATGAACGTAAGCCCTTCGTGGTTGGCATCTGCTGACATACCGAGCTTAGAAGCCGCATGTTTCGCCCGATGCTTCCAGCCGTTGCCAGTCCGTAAAGCATGCCTAACAGCAAAAATGGGCACCGTGAATCCTGGATTCTCCCGGAAATCCGCTGGTTTATCCTGTCCAATTGCCTTTGCGCAACGATTGCCCATTGCGAATGATTCGAATTTGTTTCAGCCGCTTCACCCGGCTTTCGTCTGATGGTGGAGAGAATTGCTCCGGCCGAAACACAAGGGTAATTGCGGCGCAAAGCATGCTTTCTACAGTGGACTCATCAGCCTGAAACTCACCGTTTCCCAGCGAAAGTCGAAATTGATCATGGGTACTCCACACAATGCACGCAACATCCTGGTTATCGGCGGCGGTCCCGCAGCCCACCGCTTCACCGAAGCCCTGGCCAGCCGCGCACCGCAGGATCTGAGCATCACGGTATTGACCGAAGAAACCCACCTTCCCTATGATCGCGTGGCGCTCTCCCAGGCGTTGACCAACCCCAGAGTCGATCTCACCCTCGGCGATCCGAAGCTCTGGGAAGCCGAGCATGTCACCTTGGAAACCAACGCCAAGGCCATCGCTATCGACAGCACCAAGCGCACGGTCACCACGGAAGACGGACGCATTTTCAGCTACGACGAATTGGTGCTGGCCACCGGTTCCAACGCGGCCACGTTGCCAATCGCCGGCAACGAGCACACCTTTGTGTACCGCACGCTGGAAGATGTCTGGTCCATCGCGCAGAAGGTCAAGGAACTTTCAGCTTCCCTGGGCCGCACCCCGGTGGTAGCTACCATCGGTGGCGGGCTGCTCGGTTTGGAAGCTGCCGCGGGTGCCCAAGCACTGGGTGCGGAGGCAGTGGTCATTGATGGCGGCAAATGGCTGATGGGCACCCAGCTGGATGAAGGCGCTGGCCAAGCCATGGGCCGGCTCATCGAGCAAACCGGATTCACCGTCCACAACGGCGTTTTCCCGCAGGAAATCCTGACCAGCCAGGAGTCCGGCAGCACGGCTGTCACCGGCGTGCTGATGGCTGATGAACGCACCATCGATGCGGATATGGTGGTCGTTTCGATCGGTGTTCGTCCCCGCGATGAACTGATCCGCAATTACAACGCGGCCCTTGACGAAGCAGGAAGCCCGGCACCCCGTTTCGGCATGGGCCCCCGCGGCGGCGTGGTCATCGACGCGCATTGCGCCACCGATATCGAGCACATCTGGGCTATCGGCGAGGTCGCGAACTACGAGGGTTTCTGCATCGGCCTGGTCGCTCCGGCCAACGCCATGGCGGAAATAGTGGCCGAACAGCTGGCCGGGGGCGAAGCCGAATTCGCTGGCTTCGACACCGCCACCAAGCTCAAGCTCTCCGGTGTGGATGTGGCCAGCTTCGGCGATGGCTTCGCCCGCGCCGAGGGGGCGCTGGAAGTGGTCTATGCCGATGCCCCGCGTGGCCTGTACCAGAAGCTCGTGGTTTCCTCCGATGCCAACACACTGCTCGGCGGCATTTTCGTTGGCGATGCCACCCCGTACCAGTCGCTGCGTCCTTTACTCGGACGGGAGCTGCCCGGCGAACCAGGCGCGTACCTCAGCGCCTTGGGCGGCGAAGCGCCGGAGGGCGAACTGCCCGATGATGCGGTGCTGTGCTCCTGCAATTCGGTCACCGCCGGCACCATCCGCGATGCCGTTTCCGGTTGTGGTTGTTTCGAGGGCGAAGCTCCGGTGACCACCGTTTCCGGGTTGAAGGGGTGCACCCGTGCCGGCACCCAGTGCGGGTCCTGCGTGCCGATGCTCAAGAAGCTCATGGAAGCGCAGATGCTCAAGGACGGCGCGGAAGTTTCCACCGCCCTGTGCGAGCATATTTCCTTCTCCCGTCCGGAGCTCTACGAAGCCATCCGCGTGGCCGGGTTGCAGGCCATCGGCGAGGTGATGGAACGCTTCGGCACCGGCCAGGGCTGCGATATCTGCAAGCCGGTGATCGCCAATATCCTCTCCTCGCAGACCAGCGCCCACCCGATGGATGCAGGTCTTGCCGGCGCCCAGGACACCAACGACCGCGTGCTGGCCAATATGCAGAAGGACGGCACCTACTCGGTGGTGCCGCGCATCCCGGGCGGGGAGATCACCCCCGAGAAGCTCGGCGTGATTGCAGCGGTGGCGCAGAAATACGGCCTGTACACCAAGCTCACCGGCGGCCTGCGCATCGACATGTTCGGCGCCCGCTTGGAGCAGCTGCCCGAGATCTGGCGCGAGCTGGTGGACGCCGGCTTCGAATCGGGCCAGGCCTACGGCAAGTCGCTGCGCAATGTGAAGACCTGCGTCGGTTCATCCTGGTGCCGATACGGCATGCTCGATTCCACCGCGCTGGGCATCGAAATGGAGCTGCGCTACCGGGGCCTGCGGGCACCGCACAAGCTGAAGATGGGCGTTTCGGGCTGTGCCCGCGAGTGCGCCGAGGCCCGCGCCAAGGACATCGGCGTGATCGCCACCACCGATGGCTGGAACCTGTATGTGGGCGGCAACGGCGGCGCCAACCCGGCCCATGCCCAACTGCTGGCCGGCGGGCTGGATGATCAAACGCTGTTCAAGTACATCGACCGCTACCTGATGTACTACATCCGCACCGCGGACAAGCTGCAGCGCACCGCGCATTGGCTGCAGGACCTGGATGGCGGATTGGAACGGGCCAAGCAGGTGGTGATCGAGGATTCGCTGGGCCTGGCCGACGAGTTGGAAGCGGCCATGGAAACCCACGTGGCCAACTACGAGGACGAGTGGGCCGCCACCTTGGCCGACCCGGTGAAGCTCAAGCGCTTCCGTTCCTTCGTGAACACCGCCGCACCGGATACCGAGCTGGAATATGTTTCCGAGCGCGGACAGCAGCGCCCCGCCGAGCCGGTGGCACTAGGTGCCAGCATCCCGGTCGGGGCGCCGCAAGGCTAGGAACGGCATCCCACCCGTGCTGCCTACCAGCGCGGGTGGATCTGTTCGCGCAGCTTGGCGTCGTAGAGGTCGCGGACCGAGGCGTTGAATCCCTCGGAGATCCGCAGCGAGCCGGCAGCCGCGTTCGCGCGGGCCTGCTGTGCGTTGCGGGCTCCGGGGATGATGGTGCTCACCCCGTCCTGGGCGGCCAGCCAAGCCAAAGCCACCTGGGCACTGGTGGCTTCGGGCGCCTCGGCGGCAGCCAGCTTGGCGAACTCGCCAGCGGCTTGAAGACCGGTGGCGTAGTCCACGCCGGAGAAGGTCTCCCCGACGTCGAAGGAGGAGCCGTCGCGGTTGAAGTTGCGGTGGTCGTCCTTGGCGAACTCGGTCTGCAGGGTGTAGCGGTTAGTCAGCAATCCGCTGGCCAGCGGCACCCGGGCGATGATCCCCACCCCTGCCTCGCGGGCTGCTGGAAGCACGGTTTCCAGCGGCTTGTGGCGGAAGGCGTTGATGATGATCTGCACGGTGGCAATGTTCGGGCGGGCAATTGCCGCCAGCGCCTCATCCACGGTTTCCACCGAAACGCCGTAGTTGGCCATCCGGCCTTCATCCACCATGGTGTCCAGCGCATCGTAGATCGCATCGGTGGAGTACACCGGGGTTGGCGGGCAGTGCAGCTGGACCAGGTCCAGGGTGTCCACGCCCAGGTTCTTGCGGGAGCGGTCATTCCACGCGCGGAAGGCATCCAGGTTGTAGTTCTCCGGCAGCTGCTCGACACGGCGGCCCATTTTGGTGGCCACGGTGACCCCGGCATCCGGGTTGGCCTTCAGCCAAGTGCCGATCAGCTGCTCGCTGCGGCCATCGCCGTAGACATCGGCGGTGTCGAAGAAGTTCACCCCGGCTTCGTAGGCGGCATCGAGTACGGCAAGCGCGTCGGTCTCGTCTACCGAGCCCCAGTCAGCGCCTAGTTGCCAGGTGCCCAGGCCAATGGCCGACACGTTGCGGTGGGTACGTCCAAGTTCTCGTTTTTGCATGCCTCCGAGTCTAGTGCCCGCAGTGCATATTTCCGGTCGATGGCAGATCATATTTCCGTGTTGCGGTGTCTGAATTTGTTCTCAATTATCTAAACGATAGAATATAAATTACCGTCACACCATCGAGGAGATCATGTTCCCCACTATTCTTGCGGTCATTTGCGCCGTCGTAGGATTGCTCGTCATGCTTGCCAGCAAATCCATGAAGCCAGAAAACAAGAACCGCTCTTCCACGCGCTTCACCGGAATCAGCATCTTCATCGTCTCGCTGATTGTGCTGGCCATCATGTCCACCACCATCGTGCAGCCACGCACTGTAGGCGTGAAGGTCGCGCTGGGCAAGCCAACCTCCGTGGTGAGCAACGGCTTCCACCTGAAGTGGCCATGGGAAAAGGTCGAGAAGCTGGATGGCTCGGTGCAGAACGATGTCTACTCCGCCAGCAGCGCCATCCCGGTTCGCCTGGGCAACAACGGCCGAGCCGACGTTGACGCCTCGATCCAGTGGCAGCTGAAGACCGACGATGCGATGGACGTGTTCCTGGATTACCGCACCTTCGAGGGCATCCAGTCCAACCTCGTCGACCGCAACTTCCGCGCCGCTTTGAACGAGGTCATGGCCACCTATGATCCGCTGGAATACGGCGAACCGGCCAGCGGCGGCCAGGACCTGGAAGGCCTAGCGAAGTCCGTTCAGGAAAAGATGCAGGCCAAGGTCAAGACCCAGATCGAGATCCGCTCGGTTACCTTGCCGATCATCAACTTCGACGAGCCGACGCAGAACCGCATCAACGAGCTGCAGGCGGAAACCGCCAAGACCCGCGTGGCCCAGCAGCGCAAGCAGACCAGCACCGCTGAAGCAGAAGCTAACAAGATCCTGGAACGCTCGCTGACTCCGGAAACCTTGACGTCCAAGTGCTTGGACATTGTCGCGGAGTCCGGCCAGAGCCCTATCGGCTGCTTCCCGAATTCTGGGGTCCAGCCCATCACCATGACCGGTGATAAGCAGAAGGACTCCAACCAGTAGCAGCCTTCACGCCAAACGCCCCAGTTCACGCTTGTGAACTGGGGCGTTTTGCTCTTCGGATTCGGAGTTGCCGCTAGCCCTGCGGCATCGGACGGTCACCGGCGTGGCCTGGCTGCTCCGAGATGACCTGGATTTCCAGGCCCTTCGAGTCGTACAGCTTGCCATCGATCAGGCGGTCGCCGTCTTCAAGGCCGGCCAGCTGGTACTTGTAAACGGTGCGCAGCGACGTTTCCTTCTTGCCCCAGTTCAGCTCGTTGAAGATGATGTTCAGCAGCACCGCCATGATGGTGGCCGAGGAGATGCTCGACTGGAAGATGGTGCCAACCCAGGCAGGGAATTCGGCGTAGAAGTCGGGCTTCACCATGGGAATGCAGCCGAAGGCCAGCGAGGTCGCGATGATCAGCATGTTCATGTTGTCATCCTTGGCCTTGGCCAAGGTGCGGATGCCTGCGGCCGCTACCGAGCCGAACAGCACCACGCCGGCGCCGCCCAGCACCGGGGAGGGGATGGAGGCGACCACGCGGCCAAGCACTGGCAGCAGGCCGAGGACCACCAGGATGCCGCCGCCGGCGGCCACCACGAAGCGGCTCTTCACACCGGTAATGGCCACCAGCCCGACGTTCTGCGCGAAGGCGGACTGGGTGAAGGTGTTGAAGATCGGGGCGACGGTGGAGGAGAGCATGTCGGCGCGCAGGCCGTTGGCGATGCGCCGCGAATCCACCTTGGATCCGGTCACTTCGGCCACGGCGAGCATGTCTGCGGTGGTTTCGGTATAGGTCACCAGGATGACGATCATCATCGAGATGATGGCACCGATCTCGAAGACCGGGGCGCCGAAGGCGAACGGCGTGGGAACCGCGAAAATGTCGCCGGTGAGCACCTGCGAGAAATCAGCCATGCCCATGAACACGGCCACCAGGGTGCCCAGGGCAATGGACAGCAGGATCGACAGGCGCGAGAGCGCAGGGATGCCGGACTTGGACAGCGCCAGCAGGATCAGCAGGGTAATGGCGGCCAGCGCGATGTTCTTGATCGAGCCATAGGAATCCCCTGCGCCCGCCCCGCCCATGGCCCAGTCGGCGGTGACCGGGAAGAGCGAGACGCCGATAATCGTGATCACCACGCCGGTGACCACCGGCGGGAAGAAGCGCAGCAGCTTGGCGAAGAACGGGGCGATGACAATGCCTATGGCCCCCGAGGCGAGCACCGCGCCGAAGACTGCCGGCATGTCTCCCCCGCCGTTGAGGATGGCGATCATGGTGGCCACGCCGGAGAAGGAAGTGCCCTGGACCAGCGGCAGCTGGGCGCCGAAGAATGGCACGCCCAGGGTTTGCAGGATGGTGGCCAGGCCGCCGATGAACAGGCAGCTGGCGACGAGCACGCCCATTTCGGCCGTGTCCATTCCCGCAGCCCCGCCCATCACCAGCGGCGGGGCAATGATGCCGCCGTACATGGTCAGCACATGCTGGAAACCGTAGGCCACGGTTTTCGGCGCGGGCAGGCGTTCGTCTTCGGGTCTGATGCTCTCAGCGGATTGGCTGCGGGCAGCACTCATGGGGAGTTTCCTCTTCGGTGGACTGCGGATTGGCGCACCCCATGCGTTCGGGATGCGCCCCGCCGTCAATTCTCCCGCACAAGCCCGCCAGGTTGACAGCTGGTGAACCCCAAATGGCTGCGAGGTGCATTACGTCAAGCGCTTAGCACTGCTCCAGTTCAGCTATCCAGCGTGCGTCCGGGCTGCTGGGTGTGCTCGACGAAACGCACCATCATCGCCTTGAAACCCGGGGTATTGGACTCGCGGGCCACCAGATCGCGGTGCACCAGCGCGTTGGCCTCCGGGTAGTAGGCCGCCACGCAGCCCTTGGCCGTCGGGTAGGACACCAGGCGGAAACGGTTGGCGCGGCGCTCGGAGCCGGCGAAGGTGGAGATCACGTCCACCAGGTCGCGGTCGCTGTACCCGGTCTCGGCCAGGTCCTCCGGGTTAATCAGGATGACCCGGCGGCCATCCTTGATCCCGCGGTAGCGGTCATCGAGCCCGTAGAAGGTGGTGTTGTACTGGTCGTGGCTGCGCATGGTCTGCAGGATCAGGTGGCCTTCGGGGGCTTCCAAGGCCTCGAACTCGGAGACGGTGAAGCGGCCCTTGCCGATGTCCGTGGCAAAGGAGCGGGTATCGCGCGGCGGATTGGGCAGCACGAAGCCGTTCTTTTCCCGCACCCGGGTGTTGAAGTCCTCGAAGCCGGGCAGCACCTTCTCGATGTGGTCGCGGATCACGTCGTAGTCCTCGGCCATGGCACGCCAGTTGACCGGGTGCCCATCGCCCAGGATGGCCTGGGCCATGCGGGCAACGATGACCGGTTCGCCCAGCAGGTGCTCGGAGACCGGGGTGAGCCGGCCGCGGGTGGACTTGATCACCGACATGGAGTCCTCCACAGAAAGGAACTGCGCACCGGTGGGGTGCTTGTCGTCCTTGTCGGTGCGGCCCAGGGTCGGCAGGATCAGCGAGGTCTTGCCGTGCACCACATGCGAGCGGTTGGGCTTGGTGGAGATGTGCACGGTCAGCTTGGCACGCTGCATGCCCGCCTCCAGCGCTTCGGTGTCCGAGTTGGCCAGGGCGAAGTTGCCGCCCATGGAGACGAATACGTCCACTTCGTCCTTCTCGAAGGCATGCAGGGCCTCGGTGGAATCGTAGCCGTGGGCGCGCGGGGATTCGATGCCGAATTCGGCGTCCAGCGCTTCGAGCAGCTGCTCGCCGGGCTTCTCCCAGATGCCCATGGTGCGATCGCCCTGCACATTGGAGTGCCCGCGCACCGGGCAGGCGCCAGCACCTGGCTTGCCGAAGTTGCCCTGCAAAAGCAGCAGGTTGATGATTTCCTTCAGCGTCGGCACCGAGTGCGGCTGCTGGGTCAGGCCCAGCGCCCAGCAGATGATGGTGGCCTTGGACTTGGCCAGCAGCATCGCGATCTCGGTGATCTGGGTGCGGGTCAGTCCGGTGGCCTCCTCGGTAGCTTCCCAGTCCAAGGTGGCGCGCGCGGCCTGGTAGGCCTCGAACCCGTCGGTGACCGCGGCGATGAACTCGTGGTCCACCACGGTGCCCGGATGCTTCTTCTCTTCTTCGAGCAGCAGGTGGCCGAAGGCCTGGAACAGGGCCAGGTCGCCACCGACCTTGATCTGCAGGAAGTCGCTGGAAATCGGGTCGGCCTTGCCCAGCATGCCGCCCACGGTCTGCGGGTCCTTGAACCCGAAGAAGCCTGCCTCCGGCAGCGGGTTCACGGCAACGATGCGGGCGCCGCGCTTGCGCGCATCGGCCAGCGCGGAGAGCATGCGTGGATGGTTGGTGCCGGGGTTCTGGCCCACCACGAAGATCAGGTCCGCATGATCGAAGTCTTCCAATGACACGGTGCCCTTGCCGATGCCGATGGTCGGGTTCAGTGCGCTGCCCGAGGATTCGTGGCACATGTTCGAGCAGTCGGGCAGGTTGTTGGTGCCCAGCGAGCGGGCGAGCAGCTGGTACATGAACGCGGTCTCGTTCGCGGTGCGCCCGGAGGTGTAGAACACGCACTTGTCCGGGGTGGTCGCGTTCACGTGCTCGGCGATGGTCGAGAAGGCCTGCGCCCAACTGATCGGGGAGTAGTGGGTCTCCCCCTCGCGAATGATCATCGGAGCGGTGATCCGGCCCTGCGAGCCCAGCCAGTATTCGGTCTTGTCGCGCAGGTCCTCGATGGAGTGCTGCGCAAACCACTCCGGGGTGACGGTGCGGGCGCTGGCTTCCTCGGCGATGGCCTTGGCGCCGTTCTCGCAGAACTCGGCGGGCTTGCGCTTGCCGGTGATGGATTCAGGCCACGCGCAGCCCGGGCAGTCGAAGCCGTCGTGCTGGTTGACGCGCAGCATCGAACGCAGGGTACGCGACGGGCCGGCTTCGGCGAAGCCGCGCTCCATGGATACCATCACGGCCTTCAAGCCGGCGGCGGCGTGCTTGGGTTCGCTGACCTTCAGTTCATCTTCGTTGATGTCCTTTTTGGGTGCCGAACGATGCATGAGACCCTCCTATTGGTAGCGCGGCCGGTACTGATATCCAGCTCACATATTACAAGGCTACGCCCTGATCACCCGATCCGCATGTGTATAAATGTTCACGCTGTGCCTGCGGGAAAAAGCGGCCAGCGTCAGACCCGATTCCTCGGCCAGGTCAGCGGCCAGCGACGAGGGCGCGCTGACCGCTGCGAGCACCGGAATTCCGGCCATCGCTGCCTTCTGCACCAGTTCGAAGGAGGCGCGTCCGGAGACCTGCAGGACGGTGTCGCCCAGTGGCAGCAACCCGTCGCGCAGGGCCGCTCCGATGACCTTGTCCACCGCATTATGACGCCCGACGTCTTCGCGCAGGATCAGCAATTCCCCGGCGGTGGAGAACAATCCGGCCGCGTGCACTCCCCCGGTGGCGGAGAACAGCTGCTGCGATTCGCGCAAGGTGTCAGGCAGGCCCAGCAGCGTTTCCAGCCCAACCCGCCCCGATTCAGGGGAGGGTGCGAAGGCGGCTTTCTTGCGCACTTCGTCAATGGAGTTGGTGCCGCAGATCCCGCAGGCTGAACTGGTGACCACATTGCGGGCAGCCAGGAGATCAGGATGCTTCGCCCCCGCGCCCAGCTGCACCTCGATGACGTTATAGGTCTGGTTGCCTGCTTCATCGGTGCCGGCGCAGTAGCGCAGGGAGGCCAGATGCTCGGGCGCGGAAATGATTCCCTCGCCCACCAGGAATCCGGTGACCATGTCGAAGTCGTCGCCCGGGGTGCGCATGGAGGTGGTGTAGGAGGTATGGCCGAAGCGGATCTCCAGCGGCTCCTCGCCAGCCAGCTTCTCCTCGCGGACGCGGGAGCCCTCCAGCGTTGCCCTGACCACGCGGCGGCGCACGATCTTGCGACCCATTTAAACGCTCCTTGTGCTACATCTTGCGGCTTCCGCCGCTTGCCGCATACTGCTAGAGGACACTCTACGTTTACAGACCCCGGCTCGGCCAACCCCCATGCTGGATTGAGGCAAATCCAAGGCTCCACCGGGGCCGCAATTCGCTGGGCCCAACTATTTCGCGGTGCTGCCTAGCCTGCTTCGTTGCCGTCTCCGCTCGGCGCTGCAGCTTCCAGCAAAGGTGCCTGCAGGCGCGTGTCGCAGCGCAGCTCCCTCATAAGCGACATCCCCAGCAGCGTCACAATCACCGTGAACGGCACCGCCGAGAGGATGGCTGCCTGTTGCAGGGCCTCGAGCCCGCCCACCAGCAGCAACACGATCGCGCAGACGCCGGTGAGAAGTCCCCAGACCACTAGGACCGGCCTCTTGGGGTACATATTTCCGCCGGAGGTCAGCGTGCCCAGAACATAGGTATTGGAATCCGCGCCGGTAATGAAGAACAGCACCACGAGAATTACTGTGAATGCCGAGGTCGCTTCCGGTATCGGCAGTTCGGCCAGCATCGCGAAGAAGGTGCTGTTGGTGTCTTCCAACGTTGCCTGGCCGATCCCAGAGCTGCCGGTCATCTCCTGGTGGATCGAGGTGCCACCGAAAATGCTGAACCAGATGCTGAAGACCAGAGACGGGACACCCATCACCGCAATAACGAATTCGCGAATGGTCCGGCCCTTAGAAATCCGCGCCAGGAAGATGCCGACGAAGGCGCCCCAGCTCAACCACCAGGCCATCATGAAGTACGTCCACCATTGCATCCACTGCAAGTCTTCGGCTCCAGAGGGAGTCAGCAGCGCCACGGCCGGGAACTCGCCCAGGAACTGCCCCATGGAACGGAAATAGATGTTGGAAATAAATCCGGTGGGACCGGAAACCAGGACGAAAACCCCGATGGCGGCGGCACCGATCATGGTGCCCTGGCTGAGCCATTTGATGCCCTTGCCAACGCCGGAAAGCGCCGAGAGAGTGAATACGATGGTAACGCCTGCAATGATCACGATCTTGACGAACAGATCCGTGGGAATCCCGAACAGGCTGTTCAGCCCCTCGGCGATTTGCGAAGCGCCCAAGCCCAGGGAAGTGGTCGTGCCGAAGAGGGTGGCCAGCACGGTGAACACGTCAATGGTCTTCCCGAGCCATCCGTCCATGGATTTTCCAAGAACTGGCCTGAGCATCACCGAGACGAGTCCCGAGTTGCCCCGGCGGTGCGTCGAGTAGGCAATGGCCAGGCCGAACACGCCGAACAAGGCCCAGGCGTTCGGACCCCAGTCGAAGTACGAGAACTGCAAGGCCAGCACTGCCGCATCCATGCTTTCCGGCTCCGCCCGTCCGTGCGGAGGGACCATGAAGTGGCTCATGGGTTCGGCCGCGCCATAGCTGATCAACCCGATGCCCATCACGGCACCGAGAATCATCGCGATCCAGGCCCATGTGGAGAACTCGGGCCGGTCCGCGTCCTTGCCCAGCCTGATGCCTCCGTAGCGCGAAAAGGCCAGGAACAGCATCAGCACGATGCAGCCGAGAGTCACCAACAGGTAGCTCCAGCCAATGTACTGCGCTGACCAGGTGGATGCCCCGGACATCAGTTCATTGAGCCGGCCCGGTGCAATAGCCGCCCAGAGCACGAACACCACGACCAGCGCCAGCGAAACGAAAAGGACACTGCCCGGACGCTGGAGTTGCTTGTAGACCTGTTTCGATTCGTTCTTGTCCGCGGCCCGGCGCAATTTGCCGCCGGTGAGCGTGGGCCCTCCGCGTGGCCCCTTGCCCTGCTTTTCGTTGGTTTCGGTTTTCATGGCTCTCACACTTCGTTGTATTGGAGGAATCTGCCGACGCCGGGCTATAGCGCGGTCAGTTCGGCGCCGTCGTAGAACCGGCCGGCCTTGTAGACCATCGGCTCAAGCTGGGCGACTTCGGAATGCTTTACCTTGGCGATGAACACGGTATGGGTCTTGGCTTGGAAGCGCTCCTTGATTTCTGCTTCGATGGAAGCGGCCGAGCCATCGATCAGCGGGCTGCCGTTCGGCCCCTGATGCCATTCGAGCTCGGCGAACTTGTCATCACCCTTGGAAGCGAAGGTGCCCACGGTGTCGCGCTGCCCGTTGCTCATGATGTTGATGCCCAGATGGGTGGACTTGAACAGCGATGCATAGGTGCTGGTGGTCTTCTGCACGCACACCAGCACCAGAGGCGGCTCGAGCGAAACTGACACATATGAATTTGCGGCTAGCCCGCGAGGCTTGCCATGTTCATCCATGGTGGTCACGACAGTCACGCCGGTAATGAATTGGCGGTTGAACCCCTTGAGCGCATCGAGATTCGGCACGCCGCTCAAATCGTCCACTACCACGCCATCATCCGTGGACTCGAAGGCGGACTTGAGCGATGGGACCCCCACGTCTTCGAGCAGCTCGCTCTGGTCCCAAGTCACCTGCTCCGAGATGATTTTCCCGTCCTGGACTTCCATCAGGTTGGAACCGCGGGTTTCCACGGTGTTGCCCGTGGCCGGCACACCCTGCAGATCGTTGGTGAACGTTCCGGTGGTGTGCCAGAAAATCGCGATGGACTGCTCCTGCTCATCCACGAGCAGATGGTCGATTTTTGTCACCAGATCAGGGAAGGCCTCCCGCACGGACAAAATCTCTTGCTTCAGCTCTCGGATGGTGGTGACGTTTTTGGATTTCTTGCTGATTCGCCGGAAGTCCGCGTGGAAGATCTCGTCCAGCGCATCGACCTGGCCCCGATCCCATGCCGCTTCCCAGGCGTTGACGAGTGATTCTTTGACAGGCTGGAGTGAATTTACAATTTGTTGCATGCAAGAAATGCTAGCAAAGGTTGTGACGGAGTCAACATGTTTCAGGAAATTCTCTTAAATTTAGCGGATTCAAGGCGATTCCTTGAATTTCTGTTGCATACAAGAGGATCTATGGATAGAGTTCTTGTATGCAAGAGAGTTCAAGCGTGGAATCAAAAACCAGGAGCACCCCGGAGACGCCGTTGCTGGGCCGGCTCCGTCAAATGATCGTCACTGGAGTTGTTCAACCCGGAGACCTATTGGCAGAGACAGCCCTGGCGCAAGACTTCGAGGTCAGCCGTACTCCAATTCGAGAAGCATTGAAGCAGCTGGAGCGCGAGGGCCTAGTTGAGGTGCGTTCGCGGGTTGGAACATTCGTCAGGAAGCCCACCCAGCGCGAAATTCACGAGATGTTTTCCCTGAAGGAGGCCTTCGAGGGACTAGCCGCTGGCCTGCTGGCCAGACGTGGAGCCGTACCTGAATTGGAGCAGCTCAAGGAAAACGTTGCACGCAGCCAACGGGCCGTCGAGCGCGGCGACGCGGAACTCTATTCGCAACTGGTCCATGAATTCCACAGCACGTTGGTTGCCGGGGCTGACAACAGGAAGCTCACCGAGCACTATGACCTGTTGATGAACCAGCTGGCCTACCATCGCATCGTTTCGCAGACCCTGAGCTTGCCCGGGCGCTTGCAGAATTCGAAGGACGAGCACCAGGCAATCATCGACGCCATCAGCTCCAAAGATCCGTTGGCCGCAGAACTTGTGATGCGCAGGCATGTTGCCGCATCAAGCCAGTCGGCGGCCCTGGCCGCAATGAAAGAAGAAGACGAAGAACAACCGGGTTAGCCCCAAAATAGCCATGCAAAGGAATACCAGATGAATTCTCCACTGGCCCAGCCGCCTCAGCTCATTGATTTGAGCACCCGATCAACTCTCGAAGACTACCAGGATTTGGCCCAGGCCATTGGTTTGCGCAAAATCTCGTGCATGGTGGAAGAAGTTCCCCACCACGAATTAGGCAGCATCACCCGCGCGACCGCCACCGCAGTCATCCCCAATCCTTGGCTCGGCACCGGAACGTCGCAAGATTTATCCGAGCGGACCGAGGCCATCGCCCCATTGCTGGCCAAGCTGCTGTCGGATCGCCTGCTCAATGCCCTGGGCGGAGCCGAACAAGTTGCAGCTTTCGGCAAGGCCGCATTGGTTGGCAGCGATGGGGAATTGGAGCATGCCGGAGCGCTGATCCACACCCCGTTCTTCGGCAACCTGCTGCGCGAAGCCCTCGGCGGCACCTCGATCATCTGCTTTGTCGACGGCCGCGGCGTTCCTGGTGAATCCCTGCGAGTACCGATGTGGCATAAGACCGCAGCTGCCACCCGAAGCCACTACCAGACCCTGGAGCTGTCCTTGCCCGATGCCCCGCATGCTGGCGAGATCGCGGTCATTGCCGCGGCATCAAGCGGCCCCCGGCCACATGCACGCATCGGCGATCGAACCACCGACCGAACGGTCACTTCCGAAATACTGAAGGGAATACAACTATGAACTACCGCAAACTGGTAACCATCGTCGAGGAAATTGCCACAGAGGGCGGACGCTCGGTGGATCCGGTAGCCCGCGTGGTCATTGTCGCCGCCGTATTCGACAACCCGTGGGCAGGGCAAGGATTCGTCGAGGACTTGAACCCGGGAATCGACTCGGTCGCCTCGGACCTCGGAGCGCTGCTGGCACCGCGGGTCATCGAAGCGCTGGGCGCCCCGCTCCAGGCCTATGGCAAGGCTGCAATCGTCGGCCTTGACGGTGAAGTCGAGCACGGCTCGGCCCTGATCCACACCCTGAAATTCGGCAACCACTTCCGCGACGCAGCCAAGGCCACCACCTTGCTGCCGGCCGTGGAAAAGCGCGGACAGGCCGGAGTGCAGTTCGACATCCCGCTCAAGCATTTCACCGATGCCACGATCCGCTCGCACCACCAGAGCGTCGAGGCCAGGATCGCCGATGCTCCGCATCCTGGCGAAATCCTGATCGCCCTGGCCGGCGCAACCCGTGGCCGGCCGCAGGAACGCCTGGCCCCGCTGTCCACCGAACAGTAGCAGAGCGCATCAGCCGGAACGGAGCGAAGCACGCATGACAAGCACGAAGCAGCCATTGGTTGTCCTCCTGCATGGAGTCGGATTGGACCGGACCATGTGGAAGCCGCTGCGCGAGCAGCTGGCGCACCAATCAGTGGCCCTGGACCTGCCTGGGCACGGGTTACGCCCGCCCCTGCGCAGCGAGCAGAATCTGGCGAGCTTGGCCGCCGATGTGCTCGAACGCCTTGAAACTCGCGAGCCTGTGCATCTTGTGGGATTCTCGCTCGGTGCCTTGGTTGCCCAGTACCTTGCGCGCTTCGCTCCCGGGCGCGTGCTGACCTTGTCTGCAGTGAACTCCGTATGCCGGCGCACCGCCGAAGAGTCGGCCGCGGTGGAAGAGCGCCTGGCTACCGCCGGCACGAACTTCTCCCAGGGAGTGGACCGCGCCATCGAACGCTGGTTCCCGGCCGCGGCCACCACGGTGGACGCGCAGCTCATCGAGGCTACGCGCCAAACTATGGCGGGCAACGATCTCGAATCCTATCTGCACGCCTACGCGGTTTTCGCCCGCGGTGACCAGGAGATTGCCGGCGAACTCGATGCGATCAAGCAGCCGACACTGGCCATCACCGGGGAACTGGATCCCGGATCGACCCCGCAGATGTCCCGCCGGCTGGTTGCTGCCGTGCCTCATGGGCGGCTGCGCATCATCCCCGGAGCACGGCACATGCTTCCGGTCGAGAATCCGCTGGCCTTGGCCACGGAATTAAACAGTTTTTTCAGCGATAACGAAGGGAAACAGGCATGAGCGAGCGTTACATGCATTTCATCAACGGCGAGCACGTCGCTCCCAGCGAAGACCGTTTCTTCACCAGCACCAACCCGGCGACCCTCGACGAGCTTTACGAGGCCGCCCGTGGCAATGCCGAAGATGTGGATCGCGCCGTCAAGGCCGCCCACAAGGCATTTTCCGCACCCTCGTGGAGCACCCTGAGCGCTACCGCCCGCGGGCACCTGCTGCGCCGCCTGGGCGATCTGATCGGCGAGAACGCCGAGAAGCTGGCCCGCTACGAATCCCTGGATAACGGCAAGCTGCTGCGCGAAATGCGCGGCCAGCTGGCCACCCTGCCCGAGTAACTCTATTACTATGCGGGACTGGCTGACAAGGTGCAGGGCGCCCAGATCCCAAGCATGAACCCGGCGATCTTGAACTATACCCAGCGCGAGGCACTGGGCGTGGTCGGAGCCATCACCCCCTGGAACTCGCCGCTGACGCTGACCACCTCGAAGATCGCCCCGGCGCTGGCTGCTGGCAATACCGTGGTAATCAAGCCGAGCGAATACACCTCGCGCACGGTGCTGCTGCTGGCTGAGCTGGCTGAGCAGGCCGGATTCCCTCCGGGCGTCATCAACGTTGTCACCGGGTTCGGGGCCGAGGCCGGCGCGGCGCTAGTCAGCCACCCACTGCTGGCCAAGATCTCCTTCACTGGTTCTACGGCCACCGGCTCGAAGATCGCCGCCGAGGCGGCCGGCCGCTTCATCGGCTGCACCTTGGAGCTGGGTGGCAAGAGCCCGAACATCGTCTTCGACGACGCCAACGTCGCCAACGCGGCTATGGGCGTGGTGGCCGGCATCTACGCCGCGGCCGGCCAGACCTGCATTGCCGGCAGCCGGGTCTTCGCCCACAGGTCTGTCTACGACGAGCTGCTGGAACGGGTTACCGAACGTGCCAAGTCCATTGTCATCGGAGATCCGCTCTCCGATGCCACCGAGCTAGGCCCGCTGGCGTTCGCCGACCAATTGGAAAAGGTCGCTTCCTATGTGAAGATCGGCGCAGACGAGGGCGCCAAAGTACTGGCCGGCGGCACCCGCCCCGAAGGCCTGGACCTGCCGGGCTACTATTTCTCCCCCACTGTGCTCACCGACGTCAATAACGACATGCGCGTGGTCCGCGAGGAGATCTTCGGCCCGGTGGCTGCGATCATGCCCTTCGAGCACGAAGACGAGCTGCTGTCCATGGCCAATGACACCGAGTACGGGCTGGCCGCCGGCGTGTGGACGCAGAACCTTGCCCGCGCCCATCGCATGGCCCGGAGGCTGGAGGCCGGCACGATCTGGGTGAACACCTACCGCGCGATGTCCCCGATGTCCCCTCGCCAAGGCTTCAAGAACTCGGGCGTCGGCATCGAGCACGGCCTCGAATCCATGAACGAATACACCCGCCTCAAGAGCGTATGGATCAACACGGACGAATCCCCCGTCGCAGATCCGTTTGTGATGCGCGGCTAAGGAAAGGGAGCCCCATGCCACTGATCGATGTATCCATTGCCAAGGGCCGCAGTTCCCAGCAGCTGCGCGCCCTGATCGACGCCTTGCACCGGGCCGCCGAAGAAACCGTTGATGCGGCCCCCGAAAACATCACGGTCATCGTGCGCGAAGTCGATCATGAGCATTGGTCCCGGACCAATCAAACCATCGCCGAACGCAACAGCACCCAGGCAACTGCCTAAGGGCAGCAGAGCAACGAAAGAAGGACAGATATGCGCTTTTCACTGTTCATCCACATGGAACGCTATGACGACTCGATCAGCCACGCACAGCATTTCGAGAACCTCGTCGAACTGACTCAAATGGCCGAAGCCGGTGGCTTCTCCACAGTCTGGATCGGCGAACACCACTCGATGGAATACACCGTCTCCCCGAACCCGATCCCGCAGCTTGCTTACCTCGCGGCTCGGACCTCCACGATCCGGCTCGGAGCCGGCACCATCATCGCACCATTCTGGAACCCGATCCGAGCAGCCGGCGAACTCGCGCTGCTCGATGTCATCAGCAATGGCCGTGCCGAATTAGGCGTGGCACGCGGTGCCTACCAATTCGAATTCGATCGCATGACCGATGGCATGAAGGCCACCGACGGCGGTGCCTCCATGCAGGAGCTCATCCCCGCAGTCAAGAAGCTGTGGGAGGGAGATTACGCCCACGACGGTGAAGTCTGGCAGTTCCCGACGTCCACCTCGGTGCCCAAGCCTACACAAAAGCAGATCCCTGTCTGGGTTGCCGCCCGCAGCCCCGAGTCGCACGAGTATGCTGTGGCCAACGGGTGCCATGTCATGGTGACTCCGCTGATGAAGGGCGACGAAGAAGTCGAATCATTAGTCCAGAAGTACGAAGCCGCCATCGCTGCCCACCCGGAGGTGAAACAGCGCCCTGACATCATGGTGCTTCGCCACACCTATCTGCACTCCGCCAACGAGCCAGAGGCCTGGCGCCCTGCTGCCGAAGGCATCAACAAGTTCTACCGCACCTTCGATGCGGTCTTCGGCAACAAGGCGGAGCCGGTCAACGGCTTCATCGATCCCAGCCCGGAGGAGAAGTTCTCCGAACGCGAGGAATTCACCCCTGAGTCCCTGCACCGCACCGCAATGATCGGCACGCCGGACGTGGTTGTTGAGCGCCTGCGCCGCTACGAAGATCTGGGCGTCAGCGAATACAGCTTCTGGAGCGACAACGCCCTGAGCCACGAGGAAAAGAAACGCTCGCTGAAGTTGTTCATTGACGAAGTTGTGCCGAATTTCGTGAAGTAGGCTGCGAAGGACCAGCCCGAACCGAGGCCGCCGTGCATCCGATTTTTCGGTGCCGGCGGCCTTTGCCGTCAGGCTTCAGATTCCTGTTTGCGCGACGGAGCGATGATCGCGAACTCTGCGCCGGTGACGTCGCTGAGCACGGCCATGCGGCCAAAGTAGGAATCATGGGGCTCATGGATGATCGTGCCGCCGAGCTTCTCGGCGAGCGCCACGGTCTGTTCGGCATCCGCCACCGCGAAGTAGGCGCGCCAACCGGCCTTGGAATCCGGATAGCTGGAGATGTCGAAGATTCCGGCCACCGCCTCGGAACCTTGGCCGTAGGTGTGGTAGCGGAATTCGTCCGTGTCCGAGACCGGGGACAGGCACCAGCCCAGTGCTACACGGTAGAAGCGGGCCACCGCCTCGAAGTGCCTGGTGTGCAGCTCGTTCCAGATGCGGGTGCCCGGTGCGCGGCTGGCGGTTGTGTCTGCTGATTGGAATGCCTGGAAGAGTCCAACGCCGGTTCCCGCTGGGTCCCCGATGATGGCCATGGTTCCCTGGCCGGGAATGTCGATGGGCTTGAGATAGACCTTGCCGCCGTGCATTTTGGTGGCATAGGCGGCGGCGTGCACATCGGTCACATTCAGGTAGGTGGTCCAGGCATCTTGCACCTCGGAATCCGGGTCATTGGCAATGAAGCCGGTGGCCATTTCCCCGTTGAGGTAGACCTCGGCATATCCCTCGTCGCGGGTTTCCTCGTCATGGCGGACTTCCCAACCGAAAAGCTGCCCGTAGAACTGCGTGGAGCCCTCCATGTCGCTGGTGAGCAAATCGACCCAGCACGGCTCGGCTCGAGGATCCTTTGGTGCCGGCATCGCTTCCCCATTCCACAATTCATCCAGCTCGTTTGGGCTGAGTCTATGTCCTTTTTACCCAGATCAGCAACGGAAATTTTCCATTGTTCAAGATATTTCGAAACTCAATACCTCGTACTGAACCGCAGTTCCAATATGGTTTAATGTGACACAACACACAATGCACTGCTGGGCGACCCGAGGAGTTCACCATGAGCGTTTCCACATCCAATCTCACTGTTTCAGTGGCGGCCATCCTCGCAGAAGGGGCTGCCCGCTACGGCGAGCTGAACGCCATCACCGTCGATGGTCGCAGCACCACCTATGAGCAGCTGTGGGAGCAGGCCCGGGAATACGCCGGAGCCCTGCAAGCCCAAGGCATCGAGGCGGGCGACCGGGTGGCCTTGCTCATTCCCAACGTCACGGACTTCGCCCGCGCCTACTACGCGGTTCTGGCCCTGGGCGCCGTGGCGGTACCGGTCCACGCGCTGCTCAAGGCGCGCGAGATCTCCTACATCCTGGAGGATTCCGAAACCAAGCTGATGATCTGCGCCGCACCGCTGCTCGCAGAAGGAGCAGCGGGGGCCGCCGCTTCCGGGGTGCCGGTGCTCAGCGTGCTGGCTCCGGAGGAATCGGGCGCAATCCGGTTGGAAGACCTGGCCCGGAACGCCGCGCCGATTGGCACCTACCTGCCGCGCCGCCCCGAAGACCTGGCCACGATCCTGTACACCTCGGGCACCACCGGCAAGCCCAAGGGTGCGCTGGGCACGCATCTGGCGTTGATCGAGCAGACCCACACCACGTTGCTGAACACCATGGAATTGCGCCGCGGCGACAAGCTCTTCGGCGGGTTGCCGCTGTTCCACACCTTCGGCCAGACCTGCGTGCTCAATACCGGGCTGCGGGTGGGGGCCGAGGTCATGCTGTTACCCAAATTCACCGCCGAAGGGGCCCTGGAACTGTTGCTGGAGGCTGGCATCGACGTCTTCTTCGGGGTGCCCACGATGTATGTGGCCCTGCTCGAAGCGGGCAAGCAGCGCGAAGGGATGCCGGAAAAACTGCGCTACGCCATTTCCGGAGGGGCCTCGCTTCCGGTATCCATCCTCACCGCCTTCGAGCAGCGCTTCGGCGCGCGGATCCACGAGGGCTACGGGCTGACCGAGACCTCTCCGGTGGCTTGCTTCAACCATGTGGGCGTCGACCCGCGGCCCGGGACCGTGGGCACCCCGGTCTGGGGCGTGGATGTGGAAATCGCCGACCCTGCCTGCCCCGATGAAATCCGGCTGCTGCCGCGCGGGGAGCTGGGCGAGCTGGTGGTGCGCGGGCACAACTTGTTCTCCGGCTACCTGAACCGGCCCGAGGCCACGGCCGAAGCAGTGGTTGATGGCTGGTTCCGCACCGGGGATCTGGGGACCAAGGACGAGGATGGCTACCTGCGCATCCTGGACCGGACCAAGGACATGATCCTGCGCAACGGCTACAACGTGTACCCGCGCGAAATCGAAGAGGTACTGGTTTCCCATCCGGAGATTTCCAATGCCGCCGTGTACGGGGTGCCGCACGAAACCCACGGACAGGAGATTGCCGCCTCGGTGACCTTGGAGGCCGGCTCCACGCTGGGCGCGCAGGAGCTGGTGGCGTGGGCCAGCAAGCAGATGGCCGCGTACAAGTATCCGCGGCTGATCGAGATCGTCCAGGAATTCCCGCTGGGTCCCAGCGGGAAGATCCTCAAGCGCGAACTGGTTGCGCAGTTCACTGCCCAGCAGGACTAGCGACCACTACTGGGGCAGTCCACCGTAATCCGGTGTGCGGCGTGAGTAGAACGCGGATCTGCCTTCGGCCAGGTCCGCGTTCGCCCCGTTCTCTTCCCACATCGCTTCCCACCAGCCCTCGGTGGCTTCTCCCTGGCGCACCAAGTTGATTGCCTCATTGGTGCGCGCAATGGAATACGGCGAGTTCGCCGCCAGCTTGCCCAGCAATGCGGCCAGCTCTTCGTCGAGCTGCCCCTGGGCAATCACCCGGGTGAACATGCCCCAGCGCTCCGCCTCGGCAATGGAAATCTCCGCGCCGGAAAACAGCAGGTACTTGGCCCGGTGCTCCCCCACGGTACGCACCAGCCGTTCGATGCCCGGGCGCGGGAAAACCAACCCGATTCTCGCTGGGGTGATCGCCAGGCGCACGTTATCCGAGGCCAACTGGATATCGCAGGCCGAGGCCAGCTGCCAGGCCCCGCCAAAGCAATTACCTTCCACCACCGCGATGGTGGTCTTCGGGCAGCCCACGATGATCTTGTCGAGCAGGTCGAAATGGTTGATCAGCTCGCCGGCCGCGTCCCGGTCGAAGAGCACCTGGTCCATCTCGTCGATGGCAATTCCAGCGCAGAAGTTCGCCGCAGCGCCGCGAACCACAATGGAACTGACCTCGTCGTTGGTCGAAAGGCCGGCAAAGGCGCCCACCAGCTGCAGGCACATGTCCTTGGTGAGCGCGTTGAGTTGGCCCGGGTTATCCAGCAGCACCACGGCAGTGGACCCGGCTATTTCTACGCTGACCCGTGCTTCATTGTCCTTGCCCATCAGGTTCCTCCCAGTCGCGTGCAAGCCGCAGAAGTTTTAGAGGCAATAGCAATGCCCCCACTTCGCAATCTATCGCGAAATGGGGGCAAGCTGTTGTCCAGGCTGGAAACTATTACTTCCCGGTTCGTTGTACGCGAATTGGAGCTAGGTGGCTGGATACGACCCAGGGCCCGGTACGCTAATACCGGGCCCTGGGCCCTTCCCTTCCGGGCTTAATTTCGCCGCAAGGTAAGAATTCGTTGCAAGACCACGAAGATCAGCAGCAAACCGCCGATCACGATCTTGGTCCACCAGGAACTCAAGGTTCCCTCGAAAGTGATGATGGTTTGGATCAGTCCCAGCACCATCACGCCAACCACCGAGCCGAGAATGAAGCCCATGCCGCCGACAAGCAGTGTTCCACCGATAACCACTGCGGCGATCGCGTCGAGTTCCATGCCCACACCGGTCAGCGCATAGCCCGAGCGCGAGAACATGGCGAAGAGGATTCCGCCCAGCGCCGCACAGGTGCCGGAGATGACGTAGACAACCACCTTGGTGCGTGCCACACGCAATCCCATCAAGGTGGCTGATTGCTCTCCGCCGCCCACCGCGTAAACGGTGCGGCCGAAACGGGTGCGGTGCAGCACCCACCAGGACCCGGCAATCACCAGCACGGCGATGACCACGGCCGCGGTCAACCGCCAGCGCCCCGCAGAAACGCCCCAGCTCGACAGCGCCACGAAACCCTCATTGCGGATCGGCACGGATTCCGGGGCGAAGATGAAGCACAGGCCGCGGGCCAAGAACATGCCGGCCAGGGTAGCCACGAAGGGCTGCACCTCGAAGTACTGGATCATCACTCCCATGCCCAGGCCGATGATCGATCCGCTGAGAATCGCGATAGGCAGCACCAGGGACAACGGGATCCCTGCATTGAGCATGGTTGCGGTGATGACCGAGGACAGCGCCAGCACCGCACCGACGGACAGGTCGATGCCGCCGGTGAGAATCACGAACGTCATTCCTGCTGCCAGCACGATCAGGTGGGCATTGTTGATGAACAGGTTGGACAGTACAGCGGGCGAAAGGAAATTCTCGTAGCGCACTCCGCCGATGACGAGCATCAGCCCGAAGACGACCACAGTGCCCAGAACCGGCAGGTAGCGCCGGTCCACATTCAATTTGGATATGGACTTGCGCGGAACACTGAGGATGCTCATGCTCCCACCTCCTGGTAGCGGCGGCGTTCGCGCAAGGAACCGAGCATGGCGCGCAGCCGGGTTGACATCATCAAGGTCACGGCAATGACCACGATGGCTTTGAATAGCGAAGTGACCAGCGGTGAAACGCCCAGGACGGTCACGGCCAGGCTCAGGGTGGTAATGATCAGCACGCCAATCATGGTGCCCGCGAGGTTGAACTTGCCGCCGGCCAGGGACGTGCCGCCAATAACCACGGCGAGAATGGCATCCAGCTCTATGAACAGTCCTGCATTGTTGGCATCAGCGGCCATGGTGTTGCCGGCGAAGATCAGTCCAGCCAGGCCCGATAGCAGGCCGCACAACACATAGACGGTGAATACCAGAGTTTTTGATTTCACCCCTGAGAGCCGGCTGGCTTCCGGGTTGATGCCTACCGCTTCGAGCAGCATGCCCAGTGCAGTACGCCGTACCACGAGGGCCACCACCGCAAACACGCCGTAAGCGATGAGCGCGGCCACCGGCAGGCCCAGCACATAGCCCGAGGCCAGTTTGCTGAAAGGTGCGCTATTGACCGTGGTGATCTGGCCGTTGGTGATCAGCATGGCCACACCGCGGCCGGCGGTCATCAGGATCAGCGTGGCGACGATCGGCTGGATGCCGAAGTTCGCCACCAGCACGCCGTTGAATGCGCCGAGGATCAGGCACAACCCCAATGCCACGATGACGGCGCCGACGGCTGTACCTGCGGATCCCGGATTTGCCGAGCTGGCGATGAACGTCAGCGCCACGGCTCCGGAGATCGCGACGGTGGCACCCACTGACAGGTCGATGCCGCGGGTGGCGATCACCAGAGTCATGCCCAGGGCGACCAGCAGCAGCGGCGAGCTATTGCGCAGGATGTCTATGGGGGCGCCGAACAGGTGCCCGTCCAGCACGCTGATGCCCAGGATGTCCGGGCGCTTGATGGTGCAGGCTAGCAGCAGCGCGAGCAGCGCAATCGCTGGCCAAAACAGGCGATGCTTGTAAATACGGGTCATTTGTTTTCTTCCCCGGTGGCGATGATTTCGATCAGGCGTGGCACATCCACATCTGGAGTGCTTGGAATTTCGGCAACCTTGGCGTGATCGCGCATCACAACGATGCGATCCGAGAGGCGCAGGACTTCTTCTAGCTCAGCGGAGATGAAGACCACCGACATGCCCTGTTCAGCTAGTTCGGAGACCAGGTTCATGATTTCGGTCTTCGCGCCGATGTCGATTCCGCGGGTGGGCTCATCGAGGAGCAACAGCTTCGGAGCGGTGGCGAGCCAGCGGGCCAGCAGAACTTTCTGCTGATTCCCGCCCGAGAGGTTCTTGAGCAGGGCGTTCGGATTGGCCGGACGGACGCCCATTGCCTTGATATAGGCGTCCACGATTTGGGTGGCTTTGGTCTTGGGCAGCGGGCGGATCCATCCGCGCGCTGCCTGCAGGCCGAGGATGATGTTCTCGGCCACGGTCAGCTCGCCCACAACCCCTTCGCCCTTGCGATCTTCGGATGTGTAGGCGATTTTTCGGCCCAGGGCCTGCCGGGGAGTTCGCAGCTTCACCGGTTTCCCGCCCAGCTTGATCACCCCTTCATCTGCCTTGTCCGCTCCGTAAAGCAGGCGCGCGAGTTCGGTACGGCCTGAGCCCAGCAGGCCGGCCAAGCCGATGACTTCCCCGGGATAGAGGTCCAGATCGAAAGGCTGCACCGCTCCCTTGCGCCCGAGTCCCACTGCCTGCAGCAACGGTTCAGCGTCGGCCGCGCGTTCGGTTGCGGCGGTGCGTTCGTTGGCGCCGCCCACGTGGGCATCGGAGGTGCCAGCGATCATCAGCGAGACCAGTTCGCGTTGCGGCAGCTGGTCCTTCTTTCGTTCTTCTACCAATTGCCCGTTGCGCAGCACGGTGATGCGGTCGGCAATGGCGTAGATCTGGTCCAGGAAGTGCGACACGAAGAGGATCGCCACACCGTCATCACGCAACTTCCGCATAACCTCGAAGAGCTGGGCCACCTCGTCGGTATCCAGGCTCGAGGTCGGTTCATCGAGAATCAGTACCTTGGCGTCGACCACCATGGCGCGGCTGATGGCCACCAGCTGCTGGACTGCCAGTGAATGGGACCCCAGCGAGCTGGCCGGGTCTATCTTCAGCCCCATCCGCTCCAGATAGGTTTTGGCCTGGCGCCGCATGGTTCGCCAGTCAAGACCACCGAAACGGCGAGGCTCGCTGCCGAGCATGATGTTTTCGGCCACGGTGAGATTGGTGCAGAGATTCACCTCTTGGTACACCGTGGAGATGCCGCGTTCGCGGGCATCGGCGGGGCCGGTGAAGCGGGTGTCGTTGCCGTTAACCGTGATGGTTCCGGAAGCGATCGGATTCACGCCAGTCAGGGCTTTGATCAGGGTCGACTTTCCAGCGCCGTTCTCCCCCATCAAGGCGTGGACTTCACCGGGAAAAAGCCGGAAGCCAACGTTGTCCAGTGCTTTGACCCCGGGGAACTCCACGGAAATTCCAGCCATTTGAACGATGGGCTTCATTGTAGGGGAATGCTGCACGGTGATTTCCTCAGTCCGTGACATGGGTGTTGAATCAATCATTAACTTGCCTCTGCGAGTTGCTTGTCCTGCCACCTGGTGGTGAACCGGCGGGGC
>NZ_JBLVOC010000015.1:220159-232606 GCF_053543575.1 Glutamicibacter sp. AGC84 | reverse complement strand
GGGGCCCCCCCGGCTCGTGCTCTTGCCTGCGTCCCTAGTAGGTACGATCGGCCAGGACCTCGGCCGCTTCATCCTGGGTGAAGGCGGCGTCTTCAACGACGATGCGCTTCTCTACAGATTCGCCGGCTACTACCTTCTTGGCGATTTCTGCCAAATCCTCACCTAGCAGCGGGTTGCATTCGACGATGTAGTTGATCTTGCCGTCAACCAATGCCTGCATGCCGTCCTTGACCGCATCAATGGTGACAATCTTGATGTCCTCGCCTGGCTTCTTGCCGGCTGCCTCGATGGCTTCAATGGCGCCCAAGCCCATGTCGTCGTTATGGGCGAAGACCAAATCGATATCGTCATGGGAGTTCAGGAAACCTTCCATGACCTGCTTGCCGCCTGCACGGGTGAAGTCACCGGTCTGCGAGTCGATAATCTCGATGTCCGTGCCCTCAATGGCCTTCCCGAAGCCTTCCTTGCGGTCGATGGCCGGTGCTGAGCCGGTGGTTCCCTGCAGTTCGACAACTTTCAGGTCCTTGTCCAGATTCTCCACAACCCAATCTCCGGCCCGCTGTCCTTCTTCAATGAAGTCGGAGCCGATGAACGAGGCAAAGAGCGTGTCATCGGTGGTGTCAACGGCGCGGTCGGTGAGGATCACGGGGATGTTGGCGCTCTTGGCTTCTTGCAGCACAGCATCCCAGCCCGTTTCTACCACTGGGGAAAAGGCCAGGACGTCAACGCCTTGCGCGATGTACGAACGCAGAGCCTGGATCTGATTCTCCTGCTTCTGCTGGGCATCAGAGAAGCTGAGCTTGAAGCCGTTTTCTTCGGTCAGGGTGTCTTGGATGTCCTTGGTATTTGCCGCGCGCCACCCGGACTCGGCGCCAACCTGCGAGAAACCGATGGTAATGGTCTCAGAACCCGAACCTCCTCCTTCGCTGCCACTGGAATCCGAGCCGGCGCATGCGCTCATGGCTGCCATAGCTGCGATGCTGAGCGTTGCCAAGCCAGTGCGCAAAAAGGTCTGTCGTTTCATCGTGAGTTCCTCCTCGTGGGTCCCCGCCGGATAATGGTGGAGTGAATGGTCTCCGGCACCAGAACAATGTGTCGATGGTCACAATGTTAGCGCTAACAATTTAGGGTGTGAAGAGCCTTCCGGCTTTTGATTTCTTTTTCCATTGCCAACGGGTGACGGTTTTCAATCTAAATCGATATCCGACTAGGTAAAAAGGAATCAATGAGAGAAGGGAAATTATCCGGATTTAATCAATTGTTTGTTCGTCAGCTGGGCAATTCGGCACAAATATCCCTGAATTCTTGTCCTGCTTGACGGTGCGCCTCATGTAAGGATGCAGTGTGCGAAACTGGGCATGTGGATGCACAAATTATTTACACGATCATCGCCGGGCTGCTGCTAGTCGTATCGGCATTGGGCACCATCTTCCCGGTGCTGCCCGGCTCGTTGCTGACGATCGGCACGCTTTTGGGCTGGGGCTGGCTGCTGGGTTCCGGTGCTTCCTGGTGGGCGGCCGGCCTGGGCATGGCGATCGCCTTGCTGGGCTGGTCCGCCTCTGCGATCCTGACCGGCAAGAAACTCAAGGAACATCAAATCCCCAAAGGTTCCATTCTCTTTGCGGTCGTGGGTGCCATCGCCGGTGCTTTCCTCATTCCCGTGATCGGCATGTTCGTCGGTTTCGCAGTGGGCCTATTCGCCGGTGAAAGCGTGCGCCGGCGCGAAGTCTCCGGCGCACTCGGCTCATCCTGGGCTGCGTTGAAGGCCATGGGCCTGGGCATCGTCGTGGAATTCGGCTGCGTGCTGCTGGCCTCCTCCATTTGGGTCATCGGCCTGATTACCCACTTCGTCACGCGCTAGATCCAGCCCATCTCGCGGGCGTAGCGCGCGGCCTCGATGCGGTTGGCAGTGCTGGTTTTGCCGATCGCATTGGACAGGTGGTTGCGCACAGTTCCCACCGAGAGGTGCACCGCCGAGGCAATCTGCGATACCGGCGAGCCGGAGGCGGCCAGTGAAAGGATCTCGCGCTCACGCCCGGTCAGCGGGTTGCTGCGGCTCTCCACGCTGAGCATGGCACGCTGCGGATCCACTACCTTGTCCCCGCAATAGACCCTGCGGATGGCGGCAATCAGCTCGGCCGGCGGAGAATCCTTGACCAGGAAGCCGTGCGCTCCGGCTTCGAAGGCCTGGCGGAAATATCCGGGACGGTCAAAGGTGGTCAGGATCAGCACCTTCACCTCGGCGTGGCTGGCCTTGAGTTCTGCTGCAGTGCGCAGCCCGTCGTGCCGCGGCATCTGCACATCCAGCAACGCGATGTCGGCAGGGTGCGCATCCAGTGCGGCGGCGACCTCGTCACCATCGGCGCATTGCGCAACAACCTGGATATCTTCTTCGAGGTTCAGCAAGGCTGCCAGCGCGCCCCGGACCAGGTGCTGGTCATCGGCGATGAGTATCCGGATCACGCTGCACTCCCCTCTGCCTCGAAGGCCACTTGCACGCTGGTTCCGCCCAGCCGCGATGCCCCTACTGTACAACTGGCACCGAATTGCTTGGCGCGTTCCTGCATTCCCCGGATGCCGTGGCCTGGCGTGCTGGCTTGCAGGCCATCCCCGTCGTCATCGACGCTGACTTTTCCGGGTTCCAGATGCAGCACGATGGTGCTGGCGTGCGCGTGGCGCAGCACATTGGTGACCGCTTCGCGCAGGATCCATGCCACATGCGAACGCAGCTGCATCGGGACTTGCTCGGCGGTTCCTGCCACCGTGAATTCGAGGTTGTTGTCGTCGCACGCCTGCTGCAGCTCGGCCAGTTCCCCGGCCAGGTCCTGGCGGCTGAGCCCCTGCACCGTCGTGCGCACGGAGTCCAGCGCGTCCACGGCCAGGGCGCTGAGTTGTTCCAGTTCTCCGCGGGCCTGGGCGTACTGTTCCTGGTCCATCAGGCGCAGGGCCAGCTGCGCCTTCAAATTCAATGCGGTCAGCGAATGCCCGATGCCATCATGCACGTCCCTGGCCACGCGCTCCTGCTCGGCGACCAGCAGGTAGTCGCTGCGGATCTTTTCTGCTGCGGCCGAGCGCCGAATGGCGGCCACGGTAATCGCGTACACCACCATCAGCACGAGGTTCAGGCCGATCAGGAAGATCGCGTCCATGAACTGCCCGTAGACGATCGGCAGCGCGAAGCTGAGCACCAGCACCGCGGCGTAGGCCGCGATGGCCCACTTCCTGCTGAGCAAGAAGATCGCGAAGGAGGTGATGAAGGGGAAGAGCCCCATGGTGGTCAACCCGATGACCGGGATGCCCAGGGCGATAATCGCGCAGAGGACCAGGAAGTTCGCATGCGCCCTGCGAGCGCTGGTTCCGCCTTGCCCGATATTCTGGGAGAACTTGGCGTAGGACTGCAGGTAGACGGCGGCGAAGAGGGCGATCAGCGCCAGGCCGATGATCCGGGTGGGCAGCGAGTAGTCTTCCACGAGAAGGTCCAGCACCGGGAAGACCAGGAAAATCACCCAGACGCCGGCGACCAGCCAACCTCGGCGATCCCAGAATTTCTGGTCCTCGTCGATCTCGCAGAGCGGATCGCTCGCCGGCGCGGCGCCGGGCAGGCTGCGGCTCACTGGCGTGCCTTGGCCTTCCTGGTGGCGAGTACCGCGAAGAGAACGAAGATGAGTGCCCATGCCACAAGGTTAGCGGTTGGGATCCATAACGCATCCGGCGCCATTTCGATTCCGGCAGGCATGTCCTTGAGCAACGGGTAGCGGGCCAGGGCTACGTAGCCGTACATCGGGGTGAAGCGCGCCGCGTCGAGCATGCCTCCTTCCAGGGGCATGAAGACGTTGCCGAAGAAGGCGAAGAACACCATCAGGCCCGAGGCCAGGCCCAGAGCCGATTCGGATTTGAACATCATGCCAACCCCGATGCCATAGCAGGCGAAGACCATGGCGCCGAGCAGGATGATCAGGTAGCTCGCTCCCCAGATCCACCCTTCTTGCACTTCGGCTCCAGTCGCGGCGCCCAGGGCGAAGACTACTGCTGCCGAGGCACCGGCTACGGTGGCCGCGACGATCATCTTGCTGCTGACGAACATGGCCGGCGGCATTTTGGTCAAGGCAATTTGCCTGCCCCAGCCCTGCATGGTTTCGGTGGCCACGGTCCCGGCGATTGCCACAGTGCTGACCGCCGCCCCGTAGGCTGCCATGGAAATCATCAGATAGAACTTCACGTTGCCGGCGCCCAGCTCGAACTCGGTGTAGCTGGGGATGTTGCCGAACAGGATGTACATGGCGGCGGGCAGCAGCAGGGCGAAGATCAGGTTGTACCCATCGCGGAAGTGCCGCGCGAATTCCACGCGGATGTAGGTGCTCATCATGATGCGTCCTTGGTCAGCTGGATGAAGGCCTCTTCCAGGCTCGGTGAGGAAATTTCCAGGTCGTAGCCCTGGTAGTCGGCGAGTAAAGCGGCCACGAAGCGGTCGGAATCGGCGCTGTGGAAAGCGAAGCGCAATCCGTTGCGTTCGGCCACCTGCACCGAATTATCAAAAACCCCGGCTCGTTCGGCATGCTCCGCCGAGGGGAAGGAAGCGCTGACGGTGCGTCCGGAGATGAGCTTGCGCAGCTCTTCGGTGGCGCCGTCGGCAACAATGCGGCCTTGGCTCATCAGCACAGTGCGTTCTGCGAAGTTCTGGGCTTCTTCCAGATAGTGCGTGGCGAAAATGACGGTGCGCCCTTCGGTAGCTTCTTCTCGCATCGTGGCCCAGAAATCCCGGCGGGCCATCACGTCCATTCCGGCAGTTGGCTCATCGAGGATCAGTACATCCGGGTCGGGCAGCAGAGCCAAAGCGAACTTGATGCGCTGCTGCTCGCCGCCAGAGCATTTGCCCACGCGCCGCTTGGCGATCTTATCCAGCCCCGTGCGTTCCATGACCGGACCAATGCGATCTGCTTGCTCATGCATGTGGGCGATGACTGACACCGTTTCCTTGACGGTCATATCGCGCAGCAACCCACCGGTTTGCAAGACGGCAGAGACCCGCCCAGCGGAGATGGCTTGGCGCGGATCCAAGCCGAGGATTTCCACCGACCCTCCGGTGGGTTGGGTCAGGCCCAGGATCATGTCCACGGTTGTCGTCTTGCCAGCTCCATTGGGTCCCAGGAAGGCCACGATCTGTCCGGTCTGGATCTGCAGGTCAATGCCCTTGACTGCTTCAACTTTGCTGCGCGGCGTTGAGAAGGTCTTCTTCAAGCCGCGGAGCGAAACGGCATTCGTTCTAATCAGCGTTTCCATGCTTCTTAGTCTTCCCCCTTTGCCGGGTGTGCAGAAGAGCAGAAAGTCATGCGTTGCCCATGACCGTTGTCATGGACCGAATCCAGGTGGCTCGATGCAACCTCGCCGACTTTTACGTCGAATCCCGCTGTGAGCTTGGCAACTTGCCGCTTCCCAATGTTCCCCCGGCTCTCGTTGCTGGCCCCGTGAAAAGCCATGATCACTACGGGTCAACGAACAACTTGGAGATTTTCGCCCTTGTGGCCGGGTTGTCCCCCACCAGAGATTACGGATGGCACTCTGGGAAACTCACAGCGTACTCACGTAGGATTTTTGCTGTGCTAGATCATTCTTCGTTTCTTTCCCTTGTGACCGATTATGCGGCTCCAACCATGGGCGCGGCTTTCCTGCCCGACTGGTTGAACCCAGTCGTCTTCCTGAACAACCCCGCGCTTGGCCCATGGGTCTTGCTGCTGGTTTGCGCCATTGTCTTCGCCGAGACCGGCTTGCTGGTGGGCTTCTTCCTGCCAGGCGACTCGATGCTCTTCACCGTTGGCATGCTCATTGCCACCGGCACCATCCAGATTCCGTTGTGGCTCTTCGCCGCCGCGATCTTTGTCTGCGCCTTCGCAGGTGACCAGACCGGCTACATCATTGGCAAGAAATCCGGACCTGCCATCTTCAAGAAACCGGATTCCCGCTTCTTCTCGCAGAAGAACGTTGAGCGAGCCCACGAGTTCTTCGAGAAGTTCGGCGGCCGCGCGGTGATCCTGGCACGCTTCGTTCCAGTGGTCCGCACCTTCGTCCCAGTAATCGCTGGCGTAGCGAAGATGAACCACAAGACCTTCATCCTCTACAACCTGATCGGTGCCGCCCTGTGGGGAATCGGCGTCACATTGCTGGGTTATTGGCTGGGCCAATTCACCTGGATCGAAGAGAACATCGACCTGATCTTCATCCTGATCGTCCTCATCTCGGTGATCCCTATCGGTGTTGAACTGCTCAAGGCCCGCAAGCCGAAGAGCAAGACCCCGGAAAACTGATCTTCAAGCACTTCGGCGGCGGAACTGACCGCCGCCCCACTGTACGCCGCGGCGCATCAACCAATGTCCACATGGTTGAATTGTGCCGCGGCGTACTCCTTTGCAGACAAGATTTTCGTCATTATCCACGGCTTGAATCGCTTCACGCGTGATCGGGCGGATGGCATTGGCCAGCACTTCACAGTCGCAGAATCCGCCCAGCAGCTGCATTTTCCGGTCAATCGCGGTAGCTCGCGGAGCGCTCGCATCGCGATAAGACAAGAGGAAGAGATTGGTCCCGTCGCATCCTTGCGCGCAGACCGCACGATACAAATAGCACGCAAGGCATTCATGTTCTACAGGTTCGAGTACTGCAGGCATTGGTGGCTCCTTGAAACAGTGGATGGCAGTAACGAAGCGTTACTGCCATCCACTGTCCATTTTGAAGCGCCGCGCGCAGCGCATTGCTCACCCGATGTGGAAAACTAGCTCCCTGCCAAGCTCTGCCGGAGGAAAGCCGCAACGCGTTCCAGCGCTTCTGCCACACGCTCATATCCGGCCGCGAAGGACAAGCGGATAAACAGGTGGCCTTCGAATGGATCAAAATCGCCGCCAGGGGTCAGCGCCACATGCGCATGCTCCAAAACCGCTTGGCAGTACTTGCCCGCAGAACCGAAATGCTCCAAGACTTCGGGGGCCAACCGGCCGTAGAGGTAGAAAGCCCCATCGGCGGGAGCTGCCTCGCTGATGCCCAAGCTGCTGAAGTGCTCCAACACGTGGGCTCGGGTGCGGGCGAACTCGGCCACGCGCTCATTGGCTTCATCGAGGCTCTGCTGTTCAAAGGCAGCTACCACCGCGCGCTGTGCTGGCGCTGGAGCGCACAAGGCGAGGTTCGAAGCCAGTGCGTCCACCGTTGGCACTAGCTCATCGGGCACGATCATCCAGCCCAGGCGCCAGCCAGTCATCCCCCAGTATTTGGAGAAGGATGAGACAACAATGGACGAGGGGGAGAACTCCCACGAGGTGTGTGCCTTGCGGTCTGGGACGAATTCAATGCCGTGATAGATTTCATCGCTAATCAGCCGCACATCATTGGCCTCGCACCAGGTGGCCAAGTCCGAGAGCTCGCCGGCGCTGAACATGGTTCCGGTGGGATTATTCGGCGACGCGACAACCAGCCCGTCAAGGCGTCCATGCTCGTTCTTGGCCGCCTCAAGCAGCTGCACGGTGGGCTGGTAACGCTGCGCTGCACCGGTGGGCAAGTCGACAACTTCCAGCCCGAGGGCACGCAGAATATTGGCGTAGGCCGGGTAGCCGGGACGGGCCAGCGCCACCACGTCTCCGGCATCGAAGGCTGCCAAGAACGAAAGCTGGAATGCACCGGATGAACCAGTGGTCATCACGAAGTTCTTTGCGGGGATCTGTAAGCCATAGGTATCGAGGTAGTGCTTCGATAAGGCCTGTCGGGTTTCGAGCAGTCCCGCAGTTGAGGTGTACCCGAAGTCGGCATGCTCGGCATGCAGCTTCGCGGCCAGGTCATTCACGGCCGCTGGAGCACCGCCGCCAGGTTCTCCCACGCACAACGAGATCACGTCGTGGCCGGAGGTCCGCATCGTGGCGACCTGATCAACAATTTGCATCACTTCAAAGGGAGCTACCTTGGAACGCTGGGAGGCTTGCACTGTTTGTCCTTCTTTTCGCAGGCGTGGAAAACCGAAGCGCCCTCGCTTTGGTCTTCTCAGCTATCTGCTTCAAGGCTATCGGCTCCAGCTTGGTATTAGTGCGCGAGACAGCCGGTGAGCAGGCTCACCGACCCAGTTCACCCTTCGTTTGCCTCATATCCACCCTTGGGGCACGCGCCCCGGGCATCCTCAAGGTACCCGCCTTTTGCAGGCGACACCTCGCACAGGAGAACGCACTATGAACAACAAGCCCCTCTCGGCCGCACTTGCCGCCGCTGTATTGATCCCGTTGGTCTTGGCGCCGGCAGCCAGCGCCGCTGCTCTGCCAGGAACCGCTGCTTCCGCGCTTCCAGCGGTAACGGCCTAGTCCCCAGAACCGGGTTTCCGCGTACTGCCCTACCTCCAAGCTCCTGCTGCCACGTCGATGACCATCAACTGGATCAGCGAAACCGATGAGCCGGGCACGATAAGCCTCTCGGGACCGGGACTGGGAAAGTCCGGGAAGCAGAGCAGCGCACCACAGTACCTGGATCTCATGGAATACACCCGGGCCGAACTTGATCAGCAGATCGAGGGCTTGGAACAGGGCTCGTGGTTGAAGTCGAATTCGAACTACAAGCACTCGGTGACCTTCCAGGGCCTGCTGCCCGGAAAGTCCTACAACTACACCGTGACCCAATCAGGAGAAACCCACAGCGCGGCTTTCAAAACAGCTCCCAAGGTCGGGGCGTGGAAAAACGTGCGCATCATTGCGTTCTCAGATTCTGAAACCGAACCACGCGGTCGCACCGAACACCGCGAGTGGGAGCTCTCCCCGGTCAACGGCTACACCGCAGATTCCATCCAGCGTCCGGGCGCGGGGTCCAAATGGGACCAGCAGTTCGGCATGACCACCCGCAACGGCGAACCGACCCTGCGCTACCCGCTGGACCAGTCCACCGCATTCAACGAGAACCTCAAGCACATCGAAGCTGCCGATCCGGACCTGGTCATGATGGCAGGCGATCTCACCCAGGGTTCGGGATACCAGCCGGCGTGGGATGAGTTCTTCGGCCATGTGGCCGGCGAGCATTCGGACTTGGCCTCCAGCGTTCCGCTGCTTCCAGCTTTGGGCAATTGGGAAACCTATGCGGCGCTGAACGGCGGCTACGGCACGGAAACCGACCGCACCCCCGCGGTCATCTCACACAACCGCTTCCTGGATTACTTCTCCTTGCCGCAGGACCCCGAGCACCCCGAGTACAAGGGCTCGTACTACCGGGTGGATCATGGACCGGTGACCGTGCTGACTCTGGATTCCACCAACGGCCGTCCGGACGAGGACACCAGGGCCGGACAGCTCTCCGGAGAGAAGTTCTCTGGCGATGATACGAATATGGCCGCAGGGAATCTGTCCACCGACACCCAGGGCGAGTTCACCTTCGAATCCTATGTCCAGGGATTCAAGGACCTGTTCCCCGGCGCTACCGCGCAAGACTTTGACCTTCCCAACATGGATGCCGCCTCTGCGCAGTGGAATTGGGCCGAAAAACAACTAGCCGACGCCCGCGCCAACGGCCAGATTGTGCTGGTCCAGTTCCACCACTCGGCCTACTCCAACGGCGTGCACGGCACCCCACCGAACCACGAGCACCCTGACAATTAGTCGGGCACCGCGATGCGCGCCTACACCCCGATGTTCGAGGAGCATGGCGTGGCAGCGGTCATCTCCGGCCACGATGAAATGTTCGAGCGTTCCTGGGTGGACGAGGATGGGGATGCCCGCGGCTTCCACTCGTATGATGTCGGTGTAGCCGCCGATGGCTTGCGCGGCGAGAAGCTGGTGCAGAATGCCGAAGGCAAGTACGAGCCGCTGCGTTTCAACTCGCACTCGCAGTGGTCAGCTCCTGCCGACGAGCCAGAGACCTGGGCCAAGGATGAGGACGGCGTTCCGCAGCTGGTCTCCGGCGGACTGCACTACGGGCACCTGCAGATCGATATCGCCAATACCGCGAAAGGCGCAGAACTGACCTTGACCCCGGTTCACATTTTCCCCCAGCAGGATTCGGAATACCAGTTGGGAAAGACCGAGCGACGCGCCTATGACGACGTCGTGAGCTTCGCAGTAGGCAAGGATGGCGTGCCGCTGGCGAAGTAGTGCCCACGGCAGCGACGACTTGTCGCCACGGCTGCACGTAGTGGAGTATTGAAGCAGACGGCAAGACGCTGGTCAGAGCATCGTAGAGAGTAAGGCAGCAGATGAGTGAGCAACGCGTTTTCAAGGCAGTAGTCGGCAAGGAAGGCGGCTGGTGGAACATCTGGGTTCCGGAATTGGACCATGTGACGTCCACCCGGAAATCACGCAAGATCGCCCTTTACACCCGCTCACTGATCGCTGCGGTTCTGGGGATTGACGAGTCTTCCTTCCGCGTGGAACGAGAAGTGGTCAGCGCCGAAGAATTCGAACGCCGCTACACCGAAGCCGTGCGCAAAGCCAACGCCTGAGTTGGTATTGGCCGCCGTTTCCCCTACCCGGGCAAACGGCGGCCTTTTGCTATTTGCCCGTCTTTTCCAGTTCGCGTTCCTTGACCGGGTGACGGGAAAGGATCGAAATCCGGTTGAAGGCGTTCATGGCGGCGGCAATCCATTGGATGGCTGCCACTTGCTCCACGCTGAGCACCAGACGGGCCGATGCCACCGCGGCGATACGCTCTTCTGGCTTGGGCAGGTCGGTAGCGGCTTCAGCGATGGCTAGTGCTGCGCATTCTTCTTCGCTAAACAGGCCGCCGCATTCATCCCATGTGCTCAGCAGGTTGATGCGTTGCAGGCTCTCCCCTGCGTCCAGTGCCTTGCGGGCATGCAGGTCCAGGCAGTAGGCACATCCATTGATCTGCGAGACGCGCAGGTTCACCAGCTCGGCGGTGCGGTCGCTGATTCCGGCTGCGCGGTAGGACTTGGCGACATCTTTGGAAAATCTGCCAATCGAGTTCCATAGCTCTGGATTGGTCTTATCAAGGAAAAGCGGGTCTGAAACGGCCATATCAGAACCATACATGCAGTCGTAGACCTCCTGCACGAAGAGGGGTCGTTAACGCACCGTGGAGAGCAGCGAAAGCTGGTCTCCACGGTAAATGCTACTTGTCGCCGTCGGCTGCGAGCTGGCCGCAGGCGCCGTCGATTTCCTTGCCTCGGGTATCGCGCAGCGTGGTTGGCACGCCGAGCTCATCGAGGCGGCGAACGAACTTGGAGGTGATATCCGGTTCGCTGCGGGTCCAAATGGAGCCCGGCACCGGGTTCAGCGGAATCGGGTTCACGTGCACCCAGCCGCGGCCGCGCGCGTTCAGCTTCTTGGCCAGCATTTCTGCACGCCATTCGTGGTCGTTCATGTCCTTGATCAGCGCGTACTCGATGGAGACACGGCGACCGGTCTTCACGTAGTAGTCGTACGCGGCATCCAGTGCCTCGTCGACCTTCCAGCGCGAGTTGACCGGGATCAGCTCGTCGCGCAGCTCATCATCGGGCGCATGCAGCGACAGCGCGAAGGTGACCTGGACATTCTCCTCGGTCAGCTTGCGGATCGCCGGAACCAGGCCAACGGTGGAGACGGTGATGCCGCGGGCGGCCATACCCAAGCCCTCGGGGGCATCGGCGACCATGCGGTGCACGGCGTTCATCACGCGCTTGTAGTTGGCCAGCGGCTCGCCCATACCCATGAACACGATGTTGCCCACGCGCTCCTCGGGGTGCTGGCGTCCGCCCAGTCCGCCTTCGGCGATCACGCGGTTGGCCTGGACGATCTGGTCCAGGATTTCAGCGGTGGACATGTTGCGGGTCAAGCCCGCCTGGCCGGTGGCGCAGAACGGGCAGTTCATGCCGCAGCCGCACTGCGAGGAAATGCACAGGGTGATGCGGCCCGGGTAGCGCATCAGCACGGACTCGACCAGCGAGCCGTCGAACAGGCGCCAGAGGAACTTGATGGTCTTGCCATCATCGGTTTCCAGGCGCTTGACCTCGGTGAGCAGCTTCGGGAACATGGCCTCGGCCAGTTCCGCACGGCGCTCCTTGGGAAGATCGCTCATCTTCTCCGGGTCGGTGGTGTAGTGCTGGAAGTAGTGCACGGAGAGCTGCTTGGCGCGGAAGGCCGGCAGTCCCAGTTCCTTCAGCTTGGCCTGGCGCTCGGCCAGGGACAGATCAGCCAGGTGCGTTGGCGGCTGGGAAACGCGGCGCTTGGTGGCGAACTGCAGCTCTGGACGACCATCGGCACCCATCTCCTGCTTCCAGCCTTCGGCGGTTGGAACGACCTGGGCGCGGCCTTCGGCTTCGGCTCGGGACTTGGAGATGCGCATCTGCTGGGCGCGCTGGGCCGCGGCCTGCTCATTGCGCAGTGCCTTGCGTTCTTCAGCGGAAAGTGGGGTGGAATCGATGGAAGTCATTGCTACCTATTGTTTCATGTATCCGCGAGTATTTGGCGGTGAGTTTGGGCACGCGAAAACAGTCCCGGGGGG
>NZ_JBLVOC010000015.1:185090-220115 GCF_053543575.1 Glutamicibacter sp. AGC84 | reverse complement strand
CCCCCGGCACTGCTGCCTTCGGGTGTTCAGTACTTGAAGGATTCCTTCAGGTGGCCGAGGTTGCCCACGGCACCGGCAAGGTCCATGTCCCCCAGATGCCCGCTGGTGGCAGAGGCCGGTCGGTCTTTGCTCCAGTGCCGGAATCCATCCTGATGCTCGTAGGTGACCACCGCATCACCGGTGCCGGCCATGACCGCCTCCAGCTGGAAGGTCTCGCCCCAGATGGACTCGCCGTGGTCGGTTTCACCCAGGTAAGCCCTGACTTCTCCGCTGACCGAGCCGTTGGCGAGCTGCTTGTCGATGTGCACTTCCTGCGCCATTGGGCGCCATCCAGATAGATGCTCCATTCGCAATCAGTCTTCGAAACGTTGCCATTTCGTCATGCGACGGGAACCGAACGCTGTCCGGGACCGGTCATCGTGAAGTCGCGCGCCACCTTCTCATGCAGCCAGGCACTGGAGGCCAGCCGGGAAAACGCCGAATCCCGCAAAGGGACGGCCCAGCGCGGCAGTGCACGGCCCAGCAGCATGTTCGCCTGCGCACGCCGGGCCGCACTGCGGGCGGCCCCGAGCCGCAGGTCGTCCAAGGCTTCAAGGGGTGCCCTGGCGGCAATGACCTGCACCACCGCCTGCGCATCAGCCAGCCCCAAGCTCAGCCCCTGCCCGCCGATCGGGCTGATCTGGTGGGCCGCATCGCCCAGCAGCACCACGCGCCCATGGACCATCGAGGGCACCATCCGGGTGGCAGTGCCGAAGTTGCTGGTCATCGTGCAGGCCTCGGCGTCAAGAAGGTATCCGGTGCGATCCAAGATGGTCTGGGCCAGCATGCCCGGCGAATCATCGACCTGCATTTGCTCGATGCGCACCACCCAGCGCCGCCGCGCACCGGGCAGCGGGAAGGACTCGACAATCCCCTGCTGATGCAGGAAAAGCGCGGCAGTGTGCGCCAGCCCAGTGGTCTCCGGGAAGTCCCCCATCAGGTAGCGGTCGCGATGTTCTCTTCCGGCAAAGCCAACCCCGAGATCCGTGCGGACCGCGGAGCGGACCCCGTCAGCTCCGGCCAGCCACCGGGCCCGGTGCACCACGCCGCCAGCGGCAAATTCCACGGCTTGCTCCGATTGCCCGAGTACCTGCTCGAAAGCGCAGTCCATCATCAATGACCCCGGTGCCAGCTGTTCCAAGCGCTCGCGCAGCAATTGCTCGGTGTCCTGCTGCGGCAAGGACAGCACATAGGGGTATCGGCCGCCAATAGTGGAGAAATCCATCGAAGCGATGCTCCGCCCGCGCGAGATCCCCAGTCCGCCGCGGATTTGCACACCGCTGCGCTGCACCGCCGGTCCCACGCCGAGCCGCGCCAGAACCTCTTGCGCTGGAGGATGCAGGCCGATAGCGCGCGAGTGGGCTACCGGTTCGCTGCGCTGCTCGAAAACCCGAACGGCATGCCCACTTTGGGCGAGCTCTATGGCCAGGGCCAGGCCCACCGGCCCGGCGCCGATGATCGCGGCGTCATCCATGGCCGCCAGCTTCCCAGAGCAGCAGGTTGCGGTAGGGCCGCTGCGTGCGCACCTCCCAACCAGAGCGGAGCAATGGCCCCAGTTCCCCCGGCACGAAGCTGCGCCGAATGGAGGTCAGGCCATCGCGCCGGATCAGCGAACTGCCTGCCAGCGGCAGGGTCGCCAGCCCGAACAGGCCCAGCGCCACCGGGGAACGCCGGATATCGCTGTGCAACCCGATCCCGGTGCACAATTGCTCGGTCTCGTCCTGCAACTGGCGCAGCTGGTCCGTACCCAGGTGGTGCAGCAGGTGATTGGAGAGCACCAAGTCGAACTGCTCGCCGTCGGCCGCTAGCCGGGTGCTGGTTGTTTCCCGGAATTCGAGTACCCCGCGCGGCAACGTGCAGCGTTGCAGCGCTTGCCGGGCGTAGGAGATGGCCCGGGGATCCGGGTCGATACCGCACACTGCCACCTCGAACCCGTCGGCGAGCGCCCAGCGCGCCAGATTCGCCGCAATGTCTCCTCCCCCGCTACCTACGTCCAGAATCCTGGCCCGGACCCGGCGCGCCAGCAACGGGCGGATGTACTGCACGTAATTGCCCCGCCAGCCGGCTACTACCCGGTTGACCAGAGGGAACTGGGCGTAGGTGCGGCGCAGCAGCGCCGGGTCGCAATCCGGGCGGTCCATTTCCTCGATGGCTTCCGCTGCCCGGGCCAGCCGGAGCATTATCCTTGCCGGCATATGGTGAACAGCCCGGATTCCACCGTCAGCCCCGGACCGAATGCCATGGAGCAGACCCTTTCGCCCTCGTCCGTAGCGGCCGCTTCCAGGATTTCCTTGAGCACGAATAGCACCGTGGCGCTGGACATGTTCCCGTAGCGATCCAGGATCGCGCGGGCTGGCACCAGCTGCTGGTCATCCAGGCCCAGCCGGTTTTGCACCCGGTCCAGGATGGCCCGGCCCCCGGGATGCAGACCCCAGTGCCTAATCCGGTCCACGGAGAGTTCCGGGTCGGCATCCTTGGCCAAGAGCGGCTGCAGCGCCCCGGCGATGTGCTCGTCGATGATGTGCGGAACGTAGGTGCCCAGCACCATCTCGAATCCGTGGTCGCCGATATTCCAGGCCATGGCCTCCTCGCCCACCGGGGTGAGCACGGTTTCGAAGCCGTCCATTTCCAGCAGCCCGCTGCCCTGCGCCGAGACGATCACCGCAGCGGCCCCGTCGGCGAAGATGGCCGAGCCCATGATGGTGTCCGGGTCATTGGAGCTGTGCACATGCAAGGTGCACAGCTCGGCGCAGACCACCAGCACGGTGGCTTGCGGATCGGCCAGGCAGAAGTCGCGGGCCGCGCGCAGGGCTGGGAACGCCGCGTAGCATCCCATGAAACCAAGGTGGTGGCGCACCGTGCTCGGCGCCAGCCCCAGTGCCCGTACGATCTGGTAGTCCGGACCCGGGTTGTAGAACCCGGTGCAGGAGACGGTAATGACGTGGGTGATATCTTCCGGGGCAAGGTCCGGGCAGGCGTCGAGAGCCTTTTTCGCGGCGTTCGTGAACAGCGCGCTGGCCTGTTTCGCATAGATGCCGTTGCGTTCGGCGGTGCTCGGGGAGAGCAGCCGGCCTTCAACCCGGTCGTAGAACAGCGGAGTTTCGGGTTCGGGCAGGGAGAGGTCGAATTCATCGACACAGCTGTACCTGGTGCTGATCGCGGCGGAGTTGAACGAGGTGGCGATGAGCCGTTCACCCAGCCGGCTCAGGTTCGGCTGGCTGGCAAAGACATCGCGGATCTTTTCCTGGGCCAGGGTCGTCGCGGGAACTGCGGTTTGAATCGTGCGGATCTTCACTGACATGACCCGAGCCTAGGACCGATGCGGGGGAAGGTAAACAGCTTTGGCGAATTACCAGCAATAGCCCGGGTATTCTGTTCCGCCGTGCGCGTGGATTATCTATCCCCTGCGAAGAATATGATTATTGTTATTAACATCAGATTCAATCGATCACGCATGAAGAGGTCAGCTTGGCAAAGGCATCAGTTCATTCCCTGGAGGGTATCCGCCGAACCATCCTTGATGGCTTCTGGTCCCCCGGTGACCGCCTTCAGCCGACCACTTTGGCAGAACAGTTCGAGACCAGCACCACCGTGATCCGCGAATCGCTGACACGGCTAGCGGGGGAAAACCTGGTGGTCATCCGCCCAAACCGCGGTTTCTTCGTGCCGGATCTGAACCTGCGCGAACTGGCGGATATCACCGAACTGCGGTGTTCCACCGAGGCACTGGCCGCCCGCTTGGCGGTGGAGCGCGGAGATGTCGCGTGGGAATCGAACTTGATCGCAGCCCACCACAAGCTTTCGCGCACTCCGCGGCGTTTGCCGGAGGAACCTGGCACCGTCAACCCCGCATGGTCCGAGGCGCACCGCGAATTCCACCATGCATTGCTGGTACCGTGCGATTGCCAGCCGATGCTCAAGCTCTCTGCCGACCTTTCGAACTTCACCGAGCTGTACCGCCGCTGGGCTGCCCCGTCGAAGGCCGCAGGCAAGCGCAACGTTGAAAAGGAGCACCAGGAAATCCTGGATGCCGCCTTGGATCGTAATGCAGCCCTGCTCGGTGAACTGCTCAATAGCCATTACCGTTCCACTATCCAGGTGGTCATGGATGCGGGATTGAGCACCCTGCGCTGAATCATCGCGCAGTAGTCTTTCCTTTCGAGCGCCGTCCAGCTATTTTTTGCCAGGCGCGGGCGGAATGACGCGCTGGGTAACGATGGCGGCGTTCATCGCTGCTACTGCCCGTTGCGCGGAGTCGGCTGCTGGTGAATCCTGTGCGAGTTCCGCAATCCGGGACTGCGCTTGGCTTCCCGTCATGGGTGCGAGCTCTTCTTCCAGCACATCGTTCACCAGGCCTATCGCCTGCAAGATCGCGAGCACGGTGGTGTCGCTGGTTCCCGGGATCTTCTGCCCGTGCAGGGCGCCCTGCAAATCGGTCCGGATCTGGCGCTGGATCTGTTGGTTGATGATGCGGACCCGCTGTTTGCCCAAGCCCAGCAGTGTGCGTTCACCGTATTCGATGATCCCGCCCTTGGCCAAGGAATCGGTCAGCGAGCGGGCATCGCACAAGGAATTGATCTTCACCGCTTCGTCGAGGCTCAGATTGCCTCTCTTTTCCAGCTTTTCCAATGGCGCGGCGAGAACTGGATCCGGGCAAGGGCCGGCACCGATGAGTTGGATCTGCCGCTGCTGATCCTCGCTCAGCGCCACACGCCCAGCGATCATCAAGTCGGTGATGATGGCAGCATTCATGCCGTATCCCGTAGCTGATACAACTGTCTCCGGCTTTTCGGAGTCATCGGCCATTAGCAAGTAGAGCTTTTCTGCAATCAACATATTTTCAGGCTACCGGCCCGCAGAGGCGAAATTCTTCAGCCTTCCGACGGATATTCAGGCTCGGCCGCCCTAGGCCGCGGACTTCTTCGCCTTGGCTACTTCGGAAGGCGAATGGGTGGTGCGGGGTTCGGAACGGTCCTGGGTCATCGCCGACGTCGTGCGGATGAATACCGAGATCCAGCTGAACATGATGGCCACGACCGAAAGCTCGAAACCGGTCAGGTTGTAGTACGACCATTCGGTCCACAGCTGGAAGGCCGCCCAGATCGCGCCAATGGCTGCGTAGGAGAGCATATGGAATACCGCAGGGTAGCCAGGCAGCAGCACGATGGTGCCCAGCAGCAAGAAGATCATGGCCGCCGAGACCAGTTGCACGAATGCCGAATGCACTTCCATCGACAGATCGAAGGGGACCAGGCCAATGCCGATAATGCCGACCGAGACAATCAGCAGGCACCAGCGCACGAGCCGCGGCCGGGGACGCACCATTCGTGCAATCCTGTACCTTTCCAGCGCCGGGCGGCAACGGTAGGACTGGGCCAGGCGGACCAGGTCGCGGGTCAGGAATTCGGTGAAGGCCGCCAGCACCAAGCCGGAAATCACCAGCGTGAGGTTGAAGGTCCAGAACGAGCCCATGCCGGCCTGCGTGGTTCCCAGCGAAGAGAACATGCTCTGCCACCAGCCCTGGTCTTCGGCCAGCAGCATGCTGATCAGCACCCCGGCGCTCATGAAGATGCCCAGCACCACGGAAAGTGATTCCGCGTTGATGCGCGCGGTTGCTTCCAGGGACAGGTAGGCGGAGATGCCCGTGGCGACGCTGACTGCCAGCGCGCCTGCAAGCACATCCAGATGCAGCCCGTAGAAGGCCTGCTGGAACAAATGGAAGACCACCAGCAGGATCATGACCGAACTGGCTACGTGCACCAATACGAGACCCAGGGCCGTGACGATCTGGCGCCATTTGGGAATCTTCTTCAGCCACGGTTCCCGTGCTCTCAGCATCGAACGGAAAGCATAGGCGCTGCTGGTTCCGGCCGAGACAGCACCGCAAACGGCGGAGACGATGCCCACGGACAGATCGCCAAAGAGCGGCGGACGCTCGCCGGCGAAGATAATGAGCCCCACAACCAACCCGAATAGGGAACAGAACAGGCCGGCCCACAGGGCACGGCGCTCAATGTCTAGCTCGCTGACTCGTTTGCTGAGAGTTACATCGGGATATTGGGAATGCACGGAGTACATTCTCTCATTTTCATTGAAAAACGTGTACCGCCCGCGGCGCCGCCGCGCACTGCGCAGCAGCGCACTGCGCTAGTTGGAGGCCAAGTCGACCAAGCCGCTGGCCATCAGGCTCACGGCACCGCCGAAGGCAATCAGTATCACGAATGCGCGACTGAATTTTTGCGGGATCCTCGGAGCCAGGTAATTGCCCAGCAAGATGCCCAGCACCATCGCGCCAAGGCAAGCACCCCACTGCTGCCAATCCAGCTGTGGCATGCCGCCCTTGGCGGCCAGGGACGTCAGCGACAGCACCAGGAAGTAGAGCTGCACGGAGATGGCGAATTGCGCCTGCGGCCAGCGGCTGGCCACGGCGTATCCCGCGATGGCCGGGCCGGAGACACCGGCGGTCACTGACATGAATCCGGAAACTGCCCCGGCGCCGATGGCCAATCCCTTGCTTTGGGCCAGCGCGAGATTTCGAATCATGAAACTCGAAACCAGTGCCAGGATCACCATGAACGATATGCCGATGGAAAGCCATGGACCCTCCAGCGAGTTCGCCAGCCAAGCTCCGGGAACGGTCATGAGCATGGCCGGTATGAGCATGAAGGCGACCTTCCGGTACTCGACCTGACGGAAGACCTGCGCAAAGATCAGCAAACTGCTGCAGGCGCCGAGCAGGTTGACCAGCATGACCCCCTCATGGGGTCCCAAGACCATGACCAGGAAGGGCGAGGAGACCAGCGCGAACCCCATTCCGGAGATTCGTTGCGTGGAGGCGCCCACGAAAACTGCAGCTGCCAAGCCGATTACCGCCGCTAGTTGCACGCTTTGCTCCACGTTGCCTCCGCTTTCCCGATTCCCATCCTCTATTACGTTAGTCCACGGCCAATGAGTCAATTGAATGGAGCCCGCTTCAGTTGGAGTTTTACGCTGTAGAGGTGAGCAATGACGTAGATTTCATGATTATCGGCGGCGGCGCGATGGGCTCGGCGGCCGCGTGGTCCCTGGCCTCTGGCGGGCACGAGGTCCTGCTGCTGGAACGCTTTGCTCCGGGCCATCTGGAGGGCGCCTCGCACGGAGCAACCCGCAACTTCAATCCTGCCTACACCGAACCGGAGTATCTTCGCCTGCTGCAGCGTTCCGACGCTTTGTGGGATTCGCTTTCCGAGCAAGCCGGCACCCGGCTGCTGGAGCGCACCGGATTGGTCAATCACGGAATCGTTGCCGAACAACGGGCAATGCACCAGGTCCTCGCCCACGCAGGATTCGGCAGCGAGCTGCTGAGCATCGCTGCGGCAGAAGAGCGTTTCGCGGGAATGAAGTTCGAGACCGAAGTCCTGCATATCCCCGCCGGCGGCCAGATCAATGCCGATCTTGCGGTGGCTTCGCTGCAGAAGCTGGCCGTAGCGCACGGAGCTGCCGTGGAATACGGGCACCGGGTGACCGCTCTGCAGGTGCTTGCCGATGACCGTGTCGAGGTGCAAGTCCAGCACCAGGGCACCATGTCGGCTATCCGGGCTCGCCATGCCATCGTCACCGCGGGGGCTTGGACCGCGCAGCTGCTGGGCGATGCGTTCAAGCTTCCTGCCATCCACGTCACCGAAGAGCACCCGGTGCATTTCGCGCAGAAGGACCTGCCGGCGCACTGGCCGGGGTTCAACCACACCCTGGATCCGGCGCGGGATATCGGATCACGCGTCTTCGGTCCCATCTACGGCATGCGCACCCCGGGGGAAGGCATCAAGGTGGGCTGGCATGGTTCCGGACGGATCATCGATCCGGAGCACCGGCCGCACCAGGCCAGCGACGAACAGCTGCGCGCGCTGCAGGACTACGCGGCACGCTGGCTTCCGGGAGCGGATCCCTCGCGCTACGAAACGGTGTCCTGCACCTACGCCAACACCGCAGACGAGCACTTCATCCTCGATTCGCTGGGGCCGGTCACCGTCGGCGCGGGATTCAGCGGGCACGGCTTCAAATTCGTGCCCGCCATCGGCGAATACCTGGCCGACCTGGCCCTGGGCCGGCGCGCGGCCGAACCCCTGTTCTCCGCAACCCGCACGGCGGCGAAACCGGTCTTCCTGGAACGCCGCCGCGCGGTCGGCCTGGGCTAGGGGCCTATCCCCGTTCCGCGGCGGGCTGCTGCTGGGTGATGCAGTGGATGCCGCCTCCGCGGGCGAACAGCTCGCGCGCATCCACGCTGGCCACTTCCCGTCCTGGATAGGCCGCAGCTAGGATGCTCGCGGCCTGGTGGTCATTGGGATCATCGAAGCTGCAGGCGATGACCCCGCCGTTGGTCACCAGGTGGTTGATATAGGAATAGTCCACCCAGCTTTCGGCATCGCGCAGCACGGTCGGCGCCGGCACGGCAATGAGCTCCAGCGTCCGTCCCTGCGCGTCGGTTGATTGCTCCAGCCGTGCGCGCACGGCCTGCGAAATCGCGTGGTCCGGGTGCCGCGGATCCTGCTGGTCGTGGTAGAGCACGACACCGGGCCGGGCGAAGCAGGCGACGATGTCCACGTGGCCGCGCGTGCCGAATTCCTCGTTGTCGCGGCTCAGCCCGCGATCGAGCCAAATGGTCTTCCGGGTTCCGAGCAGCCGGGCGAACTCGTCCTCGATGTCCATCTCGGTCTTGCCCGGGTTGCGCCCCGGATCCAGCTGGACGCTGCGCGTGGCCAGTACCGTTCCCTCGCCGTCCACGTGGATCCCGCCACCCTCATTGGTGATCGACGCCCGGATCTCTTCTGCGCCGGCAAGGCGCGCGACATGGCCCGCCACCAGGCGGTCCTTGTCCCAGGATGCCCAGCTCTGCGCGCCCCAGCCGTTGAAGTTCCAGTTCACCGCCTTGAGCTGGCCCTGTGCGGTACGCACGAAGCTCGGGCCGGAATCGCGCATCCAGGCATCGTCCAGCGGGTGCAGGCAGTAGCTGACCGCATCGCCCAGATGGCGCCGGGCCTCGGCTTCGCTGGCCGGGTCCACCACCATTGTGACTGGGGTGAAGGCGCTGACTGCCCGGGCCACGGCGCTCCAGGCGGCACGGGCAGCTTCGGCCTGCGCTTCGGTTTCACCCAGCGTGTAGCCGCCGGAGGGAAATGCCATGAAGATGCGCTCATGGGCTTCGGTTTCGGCCGGCATGCGCAACTCAGGCATGGGACTGCATCCGTTCTCCCAGCTGCGCGTCTTCGCGCGGCGCAGCCAGCACCGAGTAGGTATCGGGCCGGCGGGTGCGCAGGAACGGGAAGAGCTCCAGCCAGTCGCGGCGGGCGTCCAGGTCCAAGGTGGCCACGAGCACCGCTGAGGCATCGCGCGGGGCGCGGGCCAGGATGCGGCCGTAGGGGTCCGAGATGAATGACGATCCGTAGAAGTCCAGCGCCCCCTCGTCGCCCCAGCGGTTAGGGACAACCATGAACAGCCCGTTGGCAATGCCGTTGCCGATGATGGTCTGGCGCCACAGCGGCTCGGTGTCGAAGTCCGGGTGGTCCGGTTCGGAACCGATTGCGGTGGGATAGGCCAGCAGGTCCGCTCCGGCTAGCGAATAGATGCGCGGCGGCTCGCTGAACCATTCGTCCCAGCACGTGGGCAGGCCCATGGCCAGGTCCCCGAGCGCCTCGATGCGGTGCAGCGGGTAGGGCTCGTCGTTGGGCCCTTCGCGGAAGTACTTGTCCTCGTAGTAGCCGGCGGTCCGCGGAATATGCAGCTTGTTGGTCAGCGCGACGATCCGGCCCTCCGGGGAAAGAACCACTGCGGTGTTCAATCCCAACCCGTCGGCGGCCGGAGCCTTGCGGAACAGCGAGATGTGCACGTGCAGGTTGTACTTGGCGGCCATCTCGCGGGCGAAGGCCACGGTCGGCCCGTTCTCCAGATCCTCGGCGGTCTCGTCCGCGGCGTCGGCGTCCGGGATCTCGAAGGCCGGGTATTTCCCCAGGGTCAGTTCCGGAAGGAAGACGATGCGCGCGCCATGCTTGGCCGCGCGGGCAATGCCGTCCTCCAGTTCGCCGCGCAGTTCCCGCGGGTCTTCGCGCCAGCGGTGCTGCACCAGCGCAATGGTGATCTCGCCGCGCGACTTGGCTTCGGCACGCGCCGGGGAAACGGGTGGTTCTAGGGCCAGGATCTCTTGCATTGGGCTCCCCTTCAGATATTAAACGAATGGTATTCGTTTAAAGATTAGGTCCAGCAAAGGCCTCGGCGCAAGGGATTTAACGAATGACTTTCGTTTATTTGTGTAAGCTCTACCCAGAACCTTCAACAACGGGAGAATTCATGGCCAGGCCTTCCAAGCCGAAGCTCAGCACCGCCGCAATCGCCGATGCCGCACTCAAGCTCGTCGACGCCCATGGCGAGTTCACGCTTCCGCAATTGGCCAAGGCCCTCTCGGTCTCCGCTTCGTCCCTGTACAACCACGTGGCCGGCAAGGATGAGATCATCGAGCTGATGAGAGGCCGGGCCATGTCGGCGATCAGCCTGCCCGATAACGCTTCCAGCGACTGGCAGGAGATCGTACGGCAAATTGCCACGTCCTACTGGGAGTCGTATTCAAGGCACCCACGGTTGATCCCGCTGCTCACCAGCCACACAGTCCGCGACAGCACCACGCTGCGCGTCTACGATGCACTGGCCGAGGCCTTCGCTATGGCCGGGTTCGAACCGAAGCGGCGGCTGCAGGTCATCACGATCGTCGACTCCTTTGTGCTCGGATCCGCCTTGGACGCTGCGGCACCTGCACTTGTCTGGGAGCCTAATGCCGAGTCATCACGTTATTTCAAAGAAGCGTTGGATGCCGACCTGCCCGATAGCAGCCGTCCCCGGGCAACCTTCGAGCTGGGGCTCTCAATGCTGCTGGCTGCCTTCGGCCAGCAGTCGTCGGACCGCGCGAACGACGCGGAAGACGGTCAATCGCGGCAGCGTTGAGCGCTGCGCTCTAGGAACAGCTGAAGTCCCTGGCAAGCAGTAGCCCGGGATGGTAGACGATCGTACGCGTAGGCGAGGTGGCCAGCGGGGCGCTCCATCCGATATTGCTCCCGTTTTCGTTGACCTCATTGCTATCGGTGGTGTAAACCGCCAGCAGCTTCAGCTCCATCGTCTGGGCACCTCCCGTCGTGATCAGTCCCAGCAGATTCAGCCCCGGCCCATAGGCTGCAGAGGTCGCTCCGGATGCCAGGTTCGTGTATCCGAAGGTGGTGGCACCGGTCTGCAGCCTGAGCACCAGACGGGCTCCGGGCGGCAGCTGCTGCGCTGGCCACGAAACAGTGGCAGTGGTCAGGACCAGGCCGGACTCGGCGCAGGCCAGCGAACCCGTCGCCGGCGGCAACGTGCTTGCCCGGATGGCGGACGATGCAGTGGCGGTACCAATGAAGGCCGCCTGGGTCACTTCGGCTTTCGGCCCGTGCAGGGCAATCGTGCCCAGCAATGCTGCCGCAGTGAGCGCGGCGATCAACCGGAAGAAGCGCGAGGGTCTTTTGGCTGCCTGTGCTTTTGCCGGTACTTGCTCTGATGACTGACGGAGAACCCCGGTGCCCCCTGTCCGAGGCTGTCCGCCGTTGGAATTCCGGCCATTGCGGCGGAAGGCAATGAAGAACACATACGCGCACAGCAGGCCGCCGAGGAAATACGCCCAAGGCTGGCTGAGCCAGGTAATCGCATAGCCCAGCCCGGGGACGCTAAAAAGCAATCGGTCCACCTGCTCCACCCGGTAGGCTTCCAAATCGGGAACTGGATTGGCATCACCCTTGAGGACCAGCCCCGCGTCCGTCTTTTCGACAACCCGGTGCGTCACCCGCACTTCGTCACTGATCACCACCGAAACCACGTCGCCCGTGGCGACGTCCTCTATCGCGGTCGGGACAGCCAGCCCCAGGGAACCGGTGGGGATGCCCGGTCCCATTGATCCCGAGGCGAAAACCAGGGGCTTGATCCCGAAAGCCAACGCCAGCACCGCCATGACCAGGCACAGGGTCCCGGCCGCGGCGCAGGCGTTCAGCACGAGGCGCTGGAACAGCGTCAGCGAAGATCCTGTGCGGGGTCCAGTTCGATTCGACTTCATCTCATGAACCCACCGTCGAGGTGAAGTCCAGGGTGATTGCCGTCGTGGCGCCCTGCAGGGTATTGGCCGCGGTTATTGGCAGCGAGTACTGCACGCACAGGGTTTCGCTGCTGCCGGCGGCCAAGGGCCTGGCGGCCGAGGCACTGCCGAACTGGGATCCAGCGTTCTTCGACAGCAGTGTCGTTCCGCCCGAGCAAGTAACGCTGGAGCCGGTGCCGCTGACCGTGGCGCCTGTTTTTACAACGATATTGAGTGCCGCCCCCAGCGCAGCGTTGCCCGATTCGGTGATTCTTCCGCCGAAAACATAGGGCGCCGAGATGGAACCGGTGTTCTTCACTGTCACGACGGATGCCGATGTCGAGCCCGGAAACAGGTTGTTGCCGCTGATGGGCATCTGGTAGCTGGCCGAGGTTGCGGTGGCCGCAGTGGCTCCAACTCCCAGGGCAACGGTGGCCGTGCTGACGTTCGAGGTAGCTGTCGCTTGTCCGGTCCATGAGGCCAGCGTCGAGACGGTGCCGAATCCTACGAGGATGCCCAAGGAGAGAATTGCCTTGATGCGCATTGAACGGTCGCTCATCGTTCCACTCCGTCCGTTTCAAGTTCCTTTTGTTTCCTGCGTTGCGCAGCAAGCAACGATAATCCCCCGATGCCCGCGATGCCTGCCGCCGCAAGCAGCGCCGCACCGCGGAACCCGGTATCTCCGAGCCCATCATGCCGCTCGGGAGGATCCGATTGGGGCAGCTCTTCTCTCGGCGCATCGCTGTCGGGCGATTCCCCTTCGTCAGGCGGCCGCGAAGAATCCGGAGTTTGCCCATCTCCGCCTGCTAATTCGACGGCGTCGATGCGCACCTGCAACGAAGGCACCTGCTGGTCCTCCGACTCATTTTTCGCCGACCAGGGCAGTCCGACCCTCAGTCCGAATTCCGCGGCTTTGTCCGGTTCCAGCCGGACTACCGAGGCTCCGGCTGTTTCGAAATAGATCCGGGTTGACGCAGCGGGCTCGATCGTCCGGATGCGGACTTCGATATCCGACTCCCGGTCATTGCGAATCCACAAGGATCCGGTGGATTCAACGCCCGGCGCCAAGACCGGGCCTCCTCCAAATACCTGCGGTGGGGCATCGGAATAGACCCGGCCGTCCAAGCTGTAGCTTAGGCCCTGGTCAGTTTCCGCGGCTGATGCAGGCAGTGCCAGGCCGAGTGCCGCGCAGGGAATCACGGCCGTCATGGCCGCGCTGGCTGCAAGAAAACGGAGCTTCATCGCTGCCCTTTCCCCTGCCGTTCACGCCATGCCCCGCCGAACATCACCAGCGAATACACGATCAATCCGCTCGCTGCGATCCAGGTCAGCCACGTTCTCTGCTGGAGTGACAGAGCGCTGTTCACGTATCCCAGGAGCGGGACGGAATACCAGAGCTTGCCCCGGATCTGTTCGGGTTGCACCGGCTCGTCATCGGTGTTGTTTGCATCCCCGCGGAAAATGAATTGTTCTTCCCCGCCCAGGCTCGCGCCGATAGCGGAAACACGGTGCGTAACGACTTCAGGCTCACCTGATTCCAGCTGGTAGGTGGCAACCTCGCCAATGCGAAGGTGCTCCGGGTCAATCGGCTTCACCACCACCAAAGTACCGGGCGGCAAATGCGGCCGCATGGATCCGGTGAGCACTGTATACGCCGTCGCCCCGCCCAATTTCGGAACCACGATCATGACGGCAATCAGGGCAAGGACGATGAACAGCACGAGCCAGGAAAGCACCTGCCCGCACCACCACCGGATCCCTGTGCGTTCCTGCTGTTCCCTGCGCCGGACGCGATTCCCAATTGTCATCGCTGCTGCCCCGCGAATCCCAGCTTGAGCGCCACTTTCCCGCCGGAAGCCGTTTGAGGTGCCCCGGAGGGAACCGAAACACGAATGCACAAGGCCTCATTCGCCATCGCCGGCGCGGCGCGAAGCACCCTGGCAGCTGCGAAGGAGGCGGTGGATCCCAGCGGCCCGGCATACAGCCGTTCCCCGGCCAACGGCTGGTCGGCTTCGCAGGCCGCTTGGTCCATGCCGGAATAGATGCTCAGTTGCAAAGCGCTGGACAGGGCACGATCAGCGGCAGTCGGCGAAGCGGTCGCATTGACCGCCCCATCCAGCTGATAGGTCAAGTCCACAGTGCCAGCATTGCTGATCACCAGTGGTGCTTGCGTAAACGCCCCGGGGATCAGCTCGCTGCCGGACAGATTCGCGAACTGGTGCTCGGTTTCGCCACCGGCCAGCAATGCCAGCGAACCGGTTTTCAAGGCTGGCGGATCAACCGTGCTTTCGGCGCGCCAAGTTGCGGCCGTGCCTTGCGCGCTGACACCCAGCAGCAAGAGCACAACCGCGACCATGGCGAACTTCAAGGGTTTGGGCATGCATCAGCCAATCCACGTTCCATGACTAAGCGCGGACTTGGTCCAAGGTCAGAGTCAGCGCTTCAAGATCCAGCGGCTGGTCATAGGTCGACGGCGGGGTGTCCCCCACCGCTCCTTCGGCAAAGGTGACGGTGATCAGGAATGGAACTGAATAGGTGCCCGGATCGGCAAAGCTCAGTGTGCCGTCAGCCTCCTCCGTAATCCCCGGCGCCGATGCATCGACCTGCAGCGCGACGGTCACGTATCCTTCCAACGCTCCCAGCGCCGTAGCCGCTTGGGCGACGCTCAGGGATCCAGCAATGTTCTTGCCTTCGGCATCGATGGTGGCGGTCTGGCTGAACGCAACGACGTCGCCGGGAACGAGCTGCTGGGTTGCCGGGTCGAACGGCTCGGGCGCTTCCGGATTGCTGATGTCCTGCCAGCTGCCCTCCCCGTTGGTCGTCAAGTTCAGGTGGCCGGTTTCCACGGTCCCCGCGTCAATAGTCTGCTGCGCCTGCCAGCGCGCGATCGTTCCAGCGCCGCCGAGCAACAGCGCTCCGGCAGCAACAGCAGCAATGGTCGCCTTGGTTACTTTCTTCATGAAATACGCATCCTCAAAGTTTCAGGTGCCCCCAGTGACACACACTTTAAGTAAAGCTTGTTTAGTAGGTTTTACAACCCCCGGACGTCACATGTCGCTGCCGCCGGCCTGCACGGCTAGAGGAAGCAACACAACCGCCGTGGAAACGTATTCTCATGGCATCGAAAATTCTGGCTAACCAGCATCTGACCTGATCCTTTGCGCGAGGACTCCAACTCTCGAAACGATCCGGCGCCGAATGGCGAAAGTTGGACGGCAAAGGCCATCCACCTGTCCATAAAAGTCTAGCTAGTTAGCGAATCAATCCGCCTTTTGGATAATGCGCGAAACGCCCGGGATCAGCTTTCCCGATCTGGCGCCGACGCAAACAGATTCAGGCCCATGGCACGCGAAAGCTGCCCGATGGCCAGCTGCGCGCGCACCGAGTTCCCGGCCATGTCCAATGGCGGCGAGAACGCGCCAATGGCACCCTTGCCCGGAGCTACCGCGACAATGCCGCCAGAAACCCCGGACTTCGCCGGGATCCCGATCTCGAACAGCCACTCGCCAGAACGCTCGTACAAGCCGTTGGAGGCCACGGTCGCCAGGGTATCGCGGCATACGTCTGCATCGACGACGCGCTTTCCGGTCACCGGGTTCACTCCGCCATCGGCCAGCGTCGCGCCCATGACGGCAAGATCATGCGCGCTGATATTCAGCGAGCACTGCTTGGTGTACACATCAACGGCATCCGCAGGTTCGTTCTCCAGCCGCCCATAGCTCTTGAGCAAATGCCCCAAGGCCTTGTTGCGTTCGTTGGCCAGCGATTCGGAGTGGTAGACCTCGTCATCCAGGCTCAGCGCCCGGCCGGCAAAGGCGGAGAGCCCTTCCCGGACGTTCTCCCACTTCTTGGCAGCGGTCTTGCCGGGCATCATTGCTGTCGTGGCGATGGCGCCGGCATTGACCATGGGGTTCATCGGCAAGCCGTTGTTCAATTCGACGGCCATCACAGAGTTGAAAGACATGCCCGTATTGTTCACGCCGATGCGTTCGCGAACGACCTCGCGCCCGTGCTCCTGCACCACCAGCGCGTAGACGAACATCTTGGAGATCGACTGGATCGAGAACAGGTGATCGCAATCGCCAACCATGTGGACAGAGCCGCCGACGTGGGACATGGCGATGCCAAAGAGATTGGGGTCCGCTTGGCCCAGGATCGGAATGTAATGGGCAAGGAGCCCGTCGTCTGCATCCGCGTATCGCTCATGGGCTTCCTTGAGCAGGGAATCGATGCGATCATGTTCCAGCTCACCGGTAGAAACTTGCTGAACGACGTCGTCGAAATCGGTGGGAATAGTTTCGTTATTCCCTTCCGAAGGATAGGTCATCTTCACCTGCCTTTTAGTCCTGGGTCCGTTGATTCATGCTGCTTGATTTGACCTTATCAACAGCATTGCCGCTTAGCACCTTGGATACAGCCATGAGCAGGCAGGAAGCATTGGGCCAGTTCTCCCGACGCCCGCGCCAATCACGCGTCCACTTGGTATTCAATGCATGAATCGCATGTGTTTTCCCCTACATTGTGGAGCAACTTACAGCGCGATGCACCCGAACTGACTTAGCATTTTGTGTATGGCTAAGGGTATTACTTTTCATACGCGCAAGTGGGTTCGCCCAGAAGACTTGAACGCAAACGGCACGCTGTTCGGCGGCAGCCTGTTGCGCTGGATCGACGAAGAAGCTGCGATCTACTCGATCATCCAGCTGGGCAACAAGCACGTTGTCACCAAGTTCATGTCCGAGATCAACTTCATCGCCTCCGCAAAGGAAGGCGACCTGATCGAGATGGGCCTGACCGCTATCGACTTCGGCCGGACTTCGGTCACCCTGCGCGCAGAGGTGCGCAACATCTTCACCCAGGAATCGATCCTGACCATCGAGAAGATCGTCTTCGTGAACATCGGCGAAGACGGCAAGCCGGCACCGCACGGCTACGACCACATCACCTACACCCGCGATCGCATCCCGCTGGAAATCACCAAGGCACTGATCTAGTCCCCGTTTGAATGCCCGAAGCCCTCAAGAATTCAAGGGTTTGATTCAAGGCCCCGCACGGCCGCGCTTAACTGCGTGCCCTAGCGGGGCCTTGTTTCATTTCAAGGCTAATCCCGCATAGCTCTTGCGCTCGGTTCATGCGTCCAGCAAAGTTGTTTTTGCACTGAGGAATTCCCCCGACGCAGAAGCGAGAAACCCATGGGCCAGATGATTTTCGTCAACCTACCGACCGCCGATCTAGCCAGAGCCGACAAATTCTACGAGGCCATGGGCTTCACCAAGAACACGACGTTCTCCGATGAAAATGCCACCTCATGGATCATCGCCGAGAACATTCTCGTAATGGTCCTGCGCCAAGAGTTCTTCGCAAGCTTCCTGGTCAACGGCGATAAGCCGGCACTCGGAAGCGGCATGCGCGAAACCCTCAATGCCCTCTCGGCAGAAACCCGCGAAGGCGTCGACGACTTCGTCGCGCGGGCCGAGGCCGGTGGCGGCAGCGTCTACCGCCCGGCAGATGAGCCATTCCCGGGCATGTACCAGGCAGCCGTCCAGGACCCGGATGGCCACGTCTGGGAAATCGCGTGGATGAGTCCAGAAGCAATGGAAAACCCAGGCAGCTAGGCTGCTAGCCGACCTCGGAATTCCGCAGGTGCCGCAGCTCTTCTGCTTTGCGGCGCTTGCGGAACTGCTTCTTCATCCCCTTGGCCGGATGCATCGGCTCCGGCCAGCGGGGACGCAGCTGGTCCCCCAGGGTAATGCCGCGCATGCGCCGCCCGAACATCGGCAGCACCCACTGCCTCAGCCATTCCACGTCGCGCTGCGTGGCCTGCCAGAATCCGACCCGGTCCACGGCGCCAAAGGGATCGAAAACCAGCTGGTGCGGATACCCGAGGATCTCCAGGATCCTGATGGCCATGTAGCGATGGCCGGCACGATTCATGTGCAGCTTGTCGATATCCCACATGCGCTTATCCCGGTAGGCCTCCCAATTCCAGTAGTCAACGAGCACTACTGAGTCCGGATAGCGTTCAGCGAGCCGGCGCACGTGGTCATTGAAGCGCCAGTTGCGCCGCTTGAACGGGGCGAGCACCGGGTGCACGGGGATATCGAACCCGGTGAACAGCAGGACCTTGGCACCCGTGGAAACAAGGGCTTCGACGGCTTGCGAGTATCGGGCAAGGAATTCCTTCATGTCCTTGCGGAATTCCAGGATGTCGTTGCCGCCGGCATAAAAGGTGATCACCTCCGGCTTGAGTTCCAGGGCTACGGGGATCTGCTCGTCGATAATCGACTGGAGTCGTCGGCTGCGGATTCCCAGGTTCACGTACTGCCACTCGGGATCCGCTTTGGATAGCTGCTTGGCCACGCGATCGGCCCATCCGCGTACCCCGTTGGGCAGCCTGGGTTCCCAGTCCCCCACGCCTTCGGTAAAGGAATCCCCGATCGCCATAAACAGCCGTCCCATGATTGGCTAATCTACAAGGAACAGTTGACTAAGCAATGACGGGAAAACGAACCCCACCACACTTTTAGATGACAACGGTGTGCAGTCGGTCTATTGGCAGAAGCTCATCGTGCCGCAGACACGCTCTTCATCACCGATAGACCCGGAACCATAACGAAATCCTCGGATACAAGCCGAGCAATATCGTCTGCAATGCCAGAGGTGTCCTTCCCCATGTTCGGTCCGGCTAGTTCGGGAAGCTCGCGCACGACGCTGACGGCAGCAGATTCAATGGCCATTGCGGCCCGCTCTTCTCCTAGATGCGCGAGCATCATCGCACTAGACAGGATCGCACCGACAGGATTGGCCCAGCCCTTTCCGGCAATGTCGGGAGCCGAGCCGTGGATGGCTTCGAACATGCTAGGTGAGTTTCCATCCAGATTGAGATTCGCGCTTGCTGCAACGCCCAGGCCGCCCTGGATGACAGCTCCAAGGTCCGTGATGATATCTCCGAAGAGATTATCGGTAACGACTACATCGAATCTTTCCGGGGCAACAGGGAGATGGAAACACATGGCATCGACATGAACGTAGTCGACTTCAACTTCGGGATAGCGCCCAGAAACGTGGTCCACGACTTCCTGCCAAAGTTTCCCAGCTTCGATAAGTATGTTCTTCTTATGGCACAAGGTAAGTTTCTTACGCCGGCTCATAGCCAACTTGAAGGAATACTCCACTACTCGCGAGATCCCCTGCCGGGTGTTCACCGATTCCTGGAGCGCCACAGTGTGAGGCGTATTTGCGTGGACTGTCGAACCTTGGCCAATGTAGGCACCTTCGGTATTCTCACGGACGATCACCAGATCGCAACGTTCCGGTGTCAGCCCGGCAATGGGGGTGGCGACGCCCGGGTAGAGCTTGACCGGGCGCAGGTTCACCGCCTGCTCGAATTCCTGGCGCATCGCAAGGATAAATCCGCGCTCAAGTATGCCTGGCTGCACTGCTGGATCCCCCATCGCGCCGAAGAGTATGGCATCATGGCCCCGCAGCTTTCGATTCAACTGCGGGTTCCATAGCTCGCCGGTCTGCAGATAATGCTTAGCACCTGCGTCATAAGTAGTCAGATCCAGCGCGAAGCCGAATTTCTTCTCAGCTGCAGCCAAAACGTCAAGTGTTCCGCCCATGACTTCCGGGCCGATCCCGTCTCCGGGGATGACGGCAACGCTGTAGGTTTTCATTGGATAGGCCTTTCACTAGCGGCTAGGTGGTTTTGAAGTTCGTTGAAGTATTCGCGTACTCGGCGTTGTGCAGCCTTACCGTCTGATTCGGCTACACACTCCAGGATGCCTACCTGGAGGTTCCGCAGTTTTCCGGTATTCGTCGGGAACCACGCGGTAGCTGGCAAATGCACTTCCTCGGTTATCCGCACAAGGGTCGAGAATCCTTGAAGATAGCGATTGCCCGATGATCCCAGCAGCAATAGGTGCACCTTGGAAGCATTATGTGGCGTGGCGGTTCCCGGGTTGCGCAACGCTTGAAGCAGGTCGGCGAGCAAGGGCCTCGATATCTTATCGACTGCCATGCCGCAGGCTGCCGATTCCAATAGTTCGCGGAATTTCAGTGCTTCACGCAGATTCGTTATGTCCATCTTCGTAACCGTGGCTCGCCCGTAGGAATCGAGCTGAACCACGCCTTCATGCTCTAGCAAGGCAAAGGCTTCACGCAAGGGTGTCCGACTGACGCCAAGCTCTTCGGAGAGCCGCTGCTGCGCCAAGACTTGTCCTGGCGCATACCGTCCCAAGAAGACTCGCTCACTGATGACGCCAGCAGTTTCCCGAGCCAGCGAAACGTTGCTCCTCCAGTCAAAAGCCACCGCCACCGCCTGTACTCGCACATCCGAATTTCTCGGTATCCCGAAGTGGAATAGTGAGCATTACTGTTCCCGGAATTTCGCTTAATGTCAATGAATTCAACGTTTTAGAAGTGTGAAAGGGTCATTTTCCTCAAACCCGTTGACTGCGAGCTAGATCACTGATTAGCTTTGGTCATCTACTGGTCAGACCAGTAGGACTTCCATGGCGCCAATTCGAAAGTAGGAACGATGACTTCTCACTCAGATGCTTACCCTGCGGGATTGCCCATCGGCGATCGGTGGGTGCACTGCGCGGAAACAGTCCCCGTTATTTTCCCTTTCGATGGTTCAGTAGTTGCGCACGCGCCTGTAGGCTCTGCAGCACTAGCCAGCCAGGCGTTGGACGCCGCCCAAGGCGTCGCCAAGGAAGTCGAGAGGCTGAGCACCGGCACCAAGCGGTCAATCCTCTTGGCGGTCCATCACAAGATTTCCGAGCACCGCGAAGAGCTTGAGAATCTCCTGGTCCTCGAAACTGGCAAACCCCTGGTGGACTGCCGGGTAGAAGTTGCGCGCACCCTGACCACATGGGCCGCGGCAGCCGAAGAAGTCGCGAACCTGCGCGGCGAAACAGTACCCCTGGATCTGCAGGCCAGCGGCGATGGCATGATCGGGTACTGGACCCGTAAACCGGCTGGAATCGTGATCGGCATCGCCGGTTTCAATTACCCTTTGCTCTTGGCCAGCCATAAGCTTGCGCCAGCGCTGGCGGCTGGGTGCCCGATCATCATCAAGCCAGCACCGAATACTCCTCTGTCCACGTTGTGGGCCGTGCACTTGATCCGCGAGGCTCTCGCCGCCCATCAGGTCAGCACCGCAGCGGTGCAGCTGGTCACTGGCGGCATTGACGTTGGCGAGACATTGGTCGCAGACCCGCGCTCAGCGGTGGTTTCCTTCACCGGGTCCGCGGCCGTCGGCCCCCAGATCGCCAGGAATGCGGCACCACGCAAGACAGTGCTGGAGCTGGGGTCTAACACCGGTTTCATTGTCGCCGAGGACGCCGACATCCATGCAGCGGTCGATGCCGTGCTACGCGGGGGGTTCTATGCCAACGGGCAAGCCTGCATCTCTGTTCAGCGCGTTCTGCTCGATGAGAAAATCGCTGGCGACTTCCAGCGGGAGCTGCTGGCGCGCATCGGCGAAATAGCGGTTGGCGACCCCCGCTCGGAACAGACCCGGGTGGCTCCGCTGATCAATAAGGCATCCACCGGACGCGTGCTGTCATGGATCGAGAAGGCAAAAGAACGCGGAGCACAGGTGCTGACCGGCGGAGGCTTGCTAGGAGAATCCATCCAGCCCACGATTCTGAGCGGCGTCCCGTCCGATGCAGAACTATGGTGCGAGGAAATATTCGGTCCTGTCATCTGCTTGCGCACGGTGCCTGACCTCGATGCAGCTTTTGAGCTGGTGAACGATTCACGGTACGGACTGCAGGCAGCCATTTACAGCAAGTCGCTGAAGACGGCCTTCCGCGCCATCGATGAACTGGAAGTTGGCGGTGTCGTAGTGAATGAAATCCCGGGATTCCGGTCAGACATCATGCCCTATGGAGGAGTCAAGGACTCCGGGATCGGCCGTGAAGGCCCCCGCTTCGCAATGGAAGAATTCACTGTCACCCGGATGGCCATCATCCGCCCCTAGCCCGAGGCAACATAAACGAAGGACAACACAATGGATTACACGCAGCTCTTCCAATTTGCCGGCCAGCGCGTCATGGTCATCGGTGCAGGCAGCGGCATTGGCCGTGAAGCGGCTCTGGCCCTCGACGCCCACGGCGCCCACGTGATTTGCGCCGACCGCGATGCCGAAACCGCGCAGGAGACCGCCGACATGCTCAGCAGCGGTTCCACGGTTATCGAGCTCGACGTTCTGGATATTCAATCTGTTCAGGCCGCTTCCAATGAATTCAATGACATCGCTGCTCTGGTGTTCACCGCTGCCACGAATGTCCGAAAGCGCATCGTCGACTACACGATGGAAGAATTCGACCGCGTGGTGAACTTGAACCTGAGGGCTTCATTCGGACTGATCCAGGCCTTCGCCCCTCGGCTGGCAGCCAATGGCGGCGGATCCATCATTGGCATCTCGTCCATTCGCGCATCAGTTGTCGAGCCCGGGCAAAGTGTCTATGCGGCCACCAAGGCGGCACTGGTCCAACTGGTCCGTACCGCGGCCGCCGAATTCGGCCCGCAGGGTGTCAGGGTCAATGTTGTTGCCCCAGGGGTTGTTGAAACCCCTCTGACCGCACAGATCAAGGCCAACCCCGGCTGGTACAACGCCTACGCCCAGAAGAGCGCCTTGGGCCGCTGGGCCAGGCCAGAGGAAATGGCTGGAGCCATTGTCTATCTTGCATCGCCGGCATCGAGCTTCGTGACTGGTTCGGTGCTCACCGTCGATGGCGGTTGGACCGCCATCGATGGTCGTTTCACCCCACCGAACTAGGCGGTGCTGCCAAGGATTCTTCAGACAGACCACCACGAAAGCGACTTAAGATGTCACAGACACCAGAGGTGCCAGCTGCAACTAAGACGCGCGCATTTGAAGCCATCGTCAGTTCCATTGAAAGCCAGGTACTTAGCGGCGAACTGAAAATCGGGGATCATCTGCCCGGAGAGCGCGAACTTGTAACCCAGTTTGAGGTGAGTCGTTCATCGGTGCGTGAAGCGATGCGGGTCTTGGAAAGCAACGGGATAGTTGCCTCTAGGCCGGGTGATCCGCGCGGAGCGGTTGTCCTCTCTCCCACGTCAGCGCCTTTGCGCAAAATGATAAGCCGTTTGGCCACGACCTCTTCGTCGAGCCTCGCGGATCTGCTCATTTATCGCATGACCATGGAATCTTCGGCCAATTCGCTGGCCGCAACGCGACGTTCCGATGCGGACTTATTGAAGCTCGAGAAGGCGATGGCGCGGATGCGGGCGGCGCGTTCGCAGAGCCAAAGCGCTTTCAGCCAGGCAGACCTCGATTTCCATGACGTGATCGCGCAGGCCAGCGGCCATGCACTGCTGCAGATTACCGGCGAAGCAGTCCGCCAGTCCATCGAGCAGCTCATCACGTCCAGCATTGAACAAAGTTCCGATGACGAGGCTTTGATGCAACGCACCCTCGACCATCATCACGAGGTCTTCATGGCCATCCAGAAGCAAGATGCGCATCTGGCTGAGCATCTTGCCCGCAGCAGCCTGTTCGAATACTACGGTCATCTGGTACCTGCCGATGACCGGACAGCTCTTGCCGCGCTGGCGTCCTTCGGACAGGCCACGCAAACCAGCTGATTTCCCGATACTGCAGATCAGAACAACAAGCAGGGCACAGCAACTGCGGTGGTTGCTGTGCCCTGCTTGTACGGGATTTTCAGTCCAAGTTCGACCACTGCGGTTTGGCGCTATCTGGCCGAGCTGCCTCATACCAGCTGGCTGCGCGAAGCACATCGTCATCGGTTCCAACTGCTCCGGCCAGCTGCACGCCAATGGGCTTGCCCTCGGACGTGAAACCGCAATTGACGGTAGCCGCTGGCTGACCGGACATGTTGTACGGGACGGTGAAGGCAATATGGCCCATGGTGGCGTCAGGATCCACCACTGGCATCGGTTGTTCCGCAGGGAAAGCAGCCATCGGGGAGACCGGAGAGATGATGAGGTCATACCCGGCGGTAGCCGCGATGGTCGCCTTCTGCATCTGGTCGATCGCACCGAAATTCCTGATCGTGTCGGCGCCATCGAACTTGGCTCCGCCTTCGCACCAGCGCACGATGTAATCCAGGACCTTCGCCTGCTCGCTTTCGCTCAGTTCACGGAAATCGGCCCAGGACCGGGTACGCCAAAAGCGGTCAAGCTGGTCAAGCATGCCTTGGTCAATGAAGGGCGGCAACTCTTCGACCCTGGCACCGTCCTGCGCAAAAGTTTCCGCTACCGACTGCACCGCCGATCGGATTTCGGGGTCGACAGCGGCCCCAGCGTTCGCTTCAAGCTGCAACCCGATTCTCATCCCGCGGACGCTGCCAAGCTTTGACTGCCATTGCATGGCCGGATAGGCCCGTGCCGAATAGTCACGGATATCTGGTTGTCCGAGCACTGACATGAAAAGGGCAATGTCATCCACGGTACGTCCCATGGGACCGGCCGCCCGGCCAATGTACGGGACGTCCAGGGGAATCAATCCTGCACTGGGTTTCAGTGTTGCCAACCCCTGCCAGCCGCCGGGCAGGCGAATGGATCCACCGATGTCGGTGCCAACATGCAGCGGCCCATATCCAGCAGCAGCGGCAGATCCCGCACCCGCACTGGAGCCACCGGTGGTCCATCCAGGGTTCCAAGCGCTACGCGATATTCCGTGAAGGCTGGAAACACCCGAAGAGAGCATGCCCCAGTCCGGCATCGTAGTCGAGCCAACCAGGATGCCGCCGGCTTCAAGAATCCGATCGGTGATCGGCGCGTTCTGCGTGGGCACCTTGGGGTTGGATAGGGCCGTTCCCGAAGGCATCGGGATGCCCTTGCGTGCTATGTTCTCCTTGACCGTTGCCGGCACCCCGTCTAGTGGACCGAGCGCTGTTCCGCTGGCCCAGCGTTGCTCGCTTTCGCGTGCCTGGCTCAGCACGTCTTCCGGATCGAACTGGTACATCGCGTTGAGTACCGGTTCACGTTCCTGAACCCGTTTGATGACCGACTCTGCTACATCCACCGGCGAGATGTCCTTCGCAGCATAGGACGCGTGAAGTTCCTGCGCGGACAGCTGGTGCAGTGCGGTGGTGTGTTCAGAAAGCTGGGACATGATGGCCTCTCAAGGAAAACGAGCATTACTAGCGCAGGGCCAGTTCGTTGCGCAGGGACATGGATGAATTCACCAAAGTCCGCGTATACGCATGCTGCGGACTGTCATAGATCTGTTCGGTGGTTCCGCTTTCGACGATCCGCCCTTCATTCATCACCACGACGTTGTCGCAGATATGCCGCACCACGCCAAGATCGTGCGAGACGAAGACGAGGGTCAGTTGGTAGTCGTCGACCAAGTCCGAAAGCAGGTTCAGTACTTGGGCCCGGACGGAGACGTCCAGAGCGCTGACCGGTTCATCAGCCACCAGCACCCGAGGCTCGCAGATCAGCGCACGAGCAATGGAGATTCGCTGGCGCTGTCCACCGGAGAATTGATGCGGGAAGCGCTCCGCGGCATCGGCCGGCAGTCCCACCGATCCGAGCATTTCTGCGACCATCTTCCGGTGCTTGGCGCTATCCACCTTTTGCCCCGGAACAAGCAAAGGTTCAGCGATAATGTCGCGGACACGCATCCGCGGATCCAGCGATCCCATGGGATCCTGGAAAACGATCTGCAGCTGCTGGCGCAATTGGACCAGATCCCGCTCCTTGGCCCCTGCAACCTCGCTTCCTGCCACACGAACACTGCCTGAGGTGGGTTGGTCCAGACCTGCCAAGATGCGCAAGAGGGTGGATTTTCCGGAACCGGATTCACCGACCACACCGAAACGTTGCCCGGCAGCAACGTCAAAGGAAACGCCCTTCAACGCATGCACCTCCGACCGCTTCCCGAAGAGCGACGAGCGTCCGACAGGATAGATTCGCGTCAGGTCCTTGACACTGATCAAGGAGGGCACTTCGGGAGCAGTGTCCCCCGCGGCTTGGTCGTGTTCCCGGAGATCGCTTATTTCCGCGTTTGCTGCTTCCACGACTGGTTGCGCTTCGGCCAAAGGCGGGATGTAGGAAGCGGCCGAAGCCACGGTGAATAACCTGCCGTCGGCATCTGTGGCATTCAGGTCCGAGGCGGCCAGCAGTCCTCGGGTGTAAGGGTGTTGCGGATTGCTGAATACCTCGCCGGTATCGCCTTCTTCAACCACTTGGCCGTTGTTCATCACCAGCACCCGGTCGCAGACGTTGGCGACCACCGAAAGGTCATGGGTGATGAACAGCAACCCGGTGCCGCGTTCTTGGACCGATTCCAAGATCAGATCCAGAACCTGGCGTTGAACCGTAACGTCCAAAGCCGTGGTCGGTTCATCGCAGAGCAAGAGACCCGGGTTATTCGCCAAGGCCATCGCCAGCATGGCGCGCTGTCGCTGGCCTCCAGAAAGCTGGTGCGGATAAGAGCGGGCGGCCCGTGCCGGATCCGGGAGCTTAACCGATCCGAGCAGTTCCACGGCACGAGCCTGAGCCGCTGATTTTGAAGCGACGGTCTTATGGCTAGTCATAATTTCCGCGACCTGCGGACCGACTTTCATCAGCGGATTCAATGCGGTCAGCGGCTCCTGGAAGACCATGCTCATATCCTTGCCACGGATTTTCTGCAGTTCCCTGTCAGTTGCCTCGACCAGATTCCGTGGGTGACCCGCAAGCTGGATGGAGCCACTGGCGCTGACACCTTCCGGGAGCAACCCCATAAGGGCGGATGTGGTCATGGACTTTCCAGAACCAGATTCGCCAATCAGCCCTACACGATCCCCCGGATTCATGCGCAGATTAAAGTTCGAGACAAGCGTGCGGTGCTTGGTGCTGATTGTCAGGCCCCTGACATCTATCAGAGCGCCGGTAGTTGTTTTCTTATCCATGGATTACCGATCTCCATTCAGTTTCGGATCGAACCGATCACGCAGACCGTCACCAAGCAAGGTGAAGCCCAACACTGCAACGGCAATGGCGGCGCCCGGCCAAACGGCGAGCATCGGGAAGGTCCCCAGGAATTGCTGGGATTCTTGCAGCATGCGGCCCCAGGATGGGACCGGTGGTGGAGTGCCCAAGCCAAGGAAGGACAGCGCTGCTTCGGCAAGTACCGCAATTGCGAACGATACCGAGCACTGCACCACGACCATGCCGATGATATTGGGCAGCACATGGCGCCGGGCGATACGCCAGCTGCTCTGGCTGGATGCCTTGGCAGCCATGATGTATTCGGTGCTCATCACCTGCAGGGTGCCGCTTCGCGCAACACGCGCAAAGCCGGGTATCGAGCCAATGCCGATGGCAAGCATGGCTGTGAATGTGCTGGCTCCAAATACGGCGCCAAACATGATCGCTACCAGCAACGCGGGAAAAGCGAGGAGAATATCAGCGCCACGCATGGTAACTTCCTCGGTGATGCCACCTCGCATGCCAGCCAGAATACCTAGCGGCGTCCCAATGATCAGGGCGATGCCTACCGCAACCAAACCCACCAGCAAGGTAATGCGCGCTCCGTACAGGATTCCCGAAAAGACGTCGCGTCCGTACCTGTCGGTACCCATCAGATGGGTGACGCTGGATCCTTGCAAGCGATCCTGGGGAACTGCTTGTACCGGATCGAAGGGGGTCCAGACAAAGGAGACGAGTGCAGCGAGCACCACGAGAGCTACGAGGATGCTGCCTACCAGCAGCGTCACGGAGAGTTTTCGACGGGTGCTTGAAGCGGTAACTGGTTCTGCAGACATTACGCGCCCTTTCGAATGCGTGGATCCAGGATTGTGTAGAGAACGTCCACGACCAAGTTGATGATCAAGGTAATCGCGACGAGCACCATGACCACCGATTGCACGGTAAGAAGATCGCGGTTGCCCACCGCGTCGAGCAGCATGGACCCAAGGCCTGGGATCACAAACACCCGTTCAATGACCACCGCGCCAATGATCAATGCCGCTAACTGCACGCTGGTAACTGTCAGAACTGGGATGGAGGCGTTGCGCAGACCATGCTTGATCAGCGATTCAAGCTTCCCGAGGCCCTTGGACCGTGCGGTCCGCAAGTAATCCTCGCTCATCACTTCCATCACCGCCGAACGGACATAGCGAGTCAGGATAGCTCCCTGCACGGATGCCAGAGCGAGCACTGGCAGGACGACGCGGGAAATGAAATCTCCGAAGTCCTCGCCGGGCGGTGTCCACCCGTTGGCCGGAAGCCAACCCAGGCCCACGGCAAAGACGACCACCAGCAGAATGCCGGCGAGAAAGTTGGGAATGGCCACGCCTACCTGGCTGATTCCGCTGACAATGATGCCGCTCGGATTGCGGTGCTTGACCGCCGCGTAGGTGCCGAAGGGAATCGCAATCGCCAAGGCGAGGACCATTGCCAGCAGTACCAGGATCAGGCTGACTTGCACCCGGTCGACAATCAGCGGACTGATATCTTGCCGCGTGACGTAGGATGTGCCGAAGTTGCCGGTGGGCAACCCCAGCGCCCAGTCAAAGTACTGGACGATCAGCGGCCGATCGGTCCCGAACTCGGCTCGCGTTTTGGCCAATAGCTCCGGGGTGGCGTTCACACCCAGGGCAATCTGGGCAGGATCTCCGGGAATTGCTCGCATGAAAAGGAACACTGCAACCGTTGCAATCACATAAGTGACAACGAATCTTGCCAAGTTGATCAGTAATCTAATACCCACGTGATTTTCCCTTTGTCGGTGCGGCTATGGAAGCTATTTCCAGCCGATATTGGTCATATCCAATGCTTCGGTCACGGAGTTGGCCGGAATGCCGGTCACCTCTGCCCTGGCTACCACGATGTTCGGGAAGATGAACAGGGTATCTGCAGCTGCATCATCAACGATGGTGCGAACCACCTTTTTCATGCCATCCACGTATCCGGCTTCGTCGGCAGCATCGGCTTTTGCGGCAAGCTCCTCAATGCCTGAATTGTCGTAGCCCAGGTAGTAGTCCGGGTTGTTGAACATTGCCAAAACATCTCGGCTCTCCACTGCCAGGACGACCGACATCTGGTAATCGTGCTTGGTGAAGACCTCGTCGAGCCAGACCGCGGGGAATTCGGAGGACTCGATCTTAGCGTCGATTCCGACATCAGCCAGTTGCGAGACGACTATTTCAGAGACTGCGGTTGCGTAAGGGCGAGTTGGAACCTTGAAAGTGATCTGCAGGTTCTCGGCTCCAGCTTCCTTGAGTAACGCCTTGGCCTTCTCCGGGTCGTACGGGTAGATATCGTTCAGATCCTCGTAGTACGGGTCGGTGGTCGGAACCGGTCCGCCCACCACCGTGCCGTAGCCGTTCCATGCGGTGTCGACTACAGCTTGGCGGTCGATGGCATACATGACGGCTTGGCGCACGCGCTTGTCATCGAACGGAGCTTTTTTGTTATTCATCGACAAGACGATCTCGCCATTGGAGGTGCCGTCAAGGACCTGGTACTTGTCGTTTGATTCGAAACCGGACAGCAGTTCCGGGGACTGCATGTTGTAGACGACATCCACGTCGCCGGATTGAAGTGCATTGGTCGTGGCTACCGCATCGGCGAAGTAGCGCAGTGAGACCTTTTCAACCTGCGGTTTCTCGCCCCAGTAGTCATCGCGTGTCGCGAGTTCGATGGACTGCCCGCGGTTCCACGCATCAATTTCGTATGGCCCAGTCCCAATGGCGGTCGAAGCTAGTTCGTCAACGCCGCTTGGATCGAACATGGCTCCGACCAAGGTGCCCATGTCGAAAAGCCAGGCATTACTCGGCTGCTTCAGGGTAATGGCGACTTCGGAATCACTGAGGACATCGACAGAGTCCACGATTTCCATTTTCGTCTTCAAGCTAGAGACCCAGTCATCGGACTGGACTCGTTCGATACTGAATTTGACGTCATCGGCAGTGAACGCTTCGCCATTGGAAAAGGTTGCGCCTTCGCGAAGCTTGAACGTATAAGTCTTGTTCCCGTTGCTCAGCTCCCACGATTCGGCGAGCAACGGCTGGATCTTTCCTTCTTGGTCGATCTCGACCAATCCTTCATAGACATTGGACATGAGCGCTTGCGGAATAGCAGCGCCTGCAGTCGTGGTGAAGTCCAGATTGACCGGTTCACCAGTTAGAGCGACGGTCACTGAAGTGTTTTCGGCCGAGCCTTCCGACGAAGTCCCGCCTGATCCTGCAGAGCACGCGGTTAGCGCCAGAGAGCCAACCAGCACTGTCGCCGCAAGCCGACTGTAGTTCTTTTTCTCTTTCATGGGATCTCCATCGGTCAACATGTCCATTGAGTGATGTGATCCATACAACACCATATATGCTGATATTTCTACTAAGTTTTCTGGTCTTACCAGTTGTCGAAATATTTGGCTGGGGCGGTGCCGCCCCGGAGAACTGCAATACCTTGTCCGCTAACCGTTTCCACTCGCAGCTAAAGGAAGGCCCCAATTGAGCAAGCTAACTTTCACGCCGGCCGTGCCAACATTGACCTACGAGCGAGTAGTGCAACAAATCGAGGAGGCGATTCTGTCCAAGGAAATTGAACCTGGCCAGCACCTTCCCAGTGAACGCGAGCTCATGGTGCAGTTCTCCGTCAGCCGGCCAACGGTCCGCGAGGCATTGCGAGTATTACAGAGCCAAGGCCTCATTGCGTCGCGTCCCGGCAGCCGCAGCGGTCCAGTTGTCTTGCCGGTTTCCACGGATAATCTGGGCAGATCCTTTGCCAATATGGCGCGCATAGCTACCCTCTCACTCTCGGAATTGGTTCAATTCAGAATCGTTCTGGAGAGTTCCGCCTGCCAGCTAGCGGCCGTAATGCATAGTTCCGAGCAATTATCGGTCATGCGCGATGCAGTTGAACGCATGGAATCTGAGGCGGCTGCGGGCTCCGGATCCTTCAACCGAGCCGACCTCGATTTCCACGCGGCCGTATGGGAAGCCAGCCACAACAGCCTGTTGCGGATCTGTGGCGAGGCGGTATCCGGTGCCATCTTGAGCGTCATGAATGACCAGATGAGCCACGCGGACAACGAGTCCCTAGAAATGAAAAAAGTGGTGGCATTGGACCGAGCTATCTTCGATGCAATTGAAGCCAGAGAGCCAGTCACCGCCGGAAACGCAGCCAAGACGGCCATTTCCACGTATTTCAAACCTCGTCTGGATGATGAAGGGGTGCGCGGCGTTGAAGCGCTGACGGAACCTCGCTAATTCACGCCGGTTCCTTATCCCGGTGCCAAAGCGGAGCAAATGCAACCCAGCGTCACCGGGTCAGAGCAGTTTGCGCATGATCAGCCGGGGCATCCTGCTGGCCTGGGCGTCGCTGATCCCGACGACCTCGAACCCGGCCTGCTCGAACATCTTCCTGGTTCCGACGAAGGCCATGGTCAGGTCCATCCGCCCTGCCGGATCCACTGGGTAGGCTTCGACCGCTGGCGCCCCGACGTCCCGCGCATACTGCACTGCGCCTTGGACCATTTCCCGATTCACGCCCTGGCGGCGGTAGCCGCTGCGCACCACCATGCAGGTGATGCTCCAAGCCTCCAGATCATCCACGGGCCTGATGAGCTTGGACTTTTCCAGCAGTGGGATCCTCGATCGCGGAGCGATGCTGCACCAGCCCACCGGTTCCCCTGCGCGATAAGCGATCACTCCCGGGGCAATCGGCTCGGTGCTCAGTGAGCGCATGGCGGCGAACCGGTCCCCTGCGCCTCGTTCCCTGATCTCGACGGCACCGATCCGGTGCGACAAGCACCAGCAATGCTTCTGCCTCCGGCTCGGATTCACTACCGTCGCGAAGTCGTCCATGCGTTCTTCGGCCAGCGGCCTGATCTCGATGGGCGCTGTTCCTGCCGCCTGCGGATCCTGGTTCGTGTCCATCTGTCCATCCTGCGCTCCGAAAAGCCCAAAGGGCACCCTGGGAGGCAAATTCTTCGGGTTTTCCATAATGAAGAACTCCGGTTCCCTCGGTGTTGGCGCTGACCTGCGCGCTCTAGTGTTGAGGTATGACTTCGACACCTAAGGTTCTACCGGGCACCGCACCTGCCCGTCCCCCGCTGAGATTGGGCATGACGCTGCTGCATATGGCATTGTTCGGGTCTGCCGGCCTGATCCTGTTTTCGCTGCTGCTGGCCTGGCTCTCGGTAGGCGTCGCGCTGACCCCGATCCTCGGTTTGGGCCTGGTCGTCTTGGCCGGAATGGTCTATGCGCTCTTCGGCCTGGCCCGCTTCGAGCTGACTCGAATCAGCAACCTCTACGACATGGACGTCGCTCCGCTGACCTGGCGGCCACGCCGCCGTGAAGGCTTTGGCGAATACGTCCGTTCGCTCGGACGCAATGTGTCCAACGGACGCATGTGGGCGCTGCTGGGAAGCTTGCTCTTCTCCTGCCTGGCCGGCTCGCTGATGCTCACTGCCCTGCAAATGGCCGTGCGTTCGTCCATCGTTGCCTTCGCCCCGGTCTTGCAGGCAGATAGTGCCGACCCGCTGGGAACCGTTCCCGGGCTGTGGGGCTTCCAGACTCCGGTAAGCCAGGCACCTTGGCTGGTGCTGGCGGCGCTGCTGGGAATAGCAGTGGTTATCGGCTTGGTTTTCTTGCACCGGATGGTCACCGTGGGAATCGTCGGTTCTATTGCCCGCGAGAGTGCACTGGTCGAACGCGTGCGCACCACCGCGGTGCAGCGTGAAGGAGCGGTGCGCGCCGCAGAGGTGGAGCGCACCCGCATCGAACGCGACCTGCACGATGGGGTCCAGCCCCGGCTGGTCTCCGTGGCCATGACCTTGGGGCTTGCGCACCAGCAGATCGACAGCGATCCGCGCCAGGCCAAGGAACTGGTGGCCGAGGCCCATGCTTCAACCAAGTCCGCGATTACCGAACTGCGCCAGCTCACCCGCGGAATCTACGCGTCGGTACTCGATGACCGCGGACTGGATGCGGCGCTCTCGGCTATCGCAGGCCGCTCGCATATCCCGGTGGGCCTGGATATCCAGCTCAATGGGCGCTATCCGCGCGTGGCCGAAGCGGCGGTGTACTTCGCCATTGCCGAGGCGCTGACCAATGCTGCCAAGCATTCGCGGGCCCAGCGCTGCCAGATCACCGTGAGGGTCCGGGAGCATGAGGGCCAGCAAAGCCTGTGGGCCCGCATCGAGGACAACGGCACCGGCGGGGCGCTCATCACCCCCGGCGGCGGCCTGGATGGAATCAATAATCGGGTGCTCGCCGCCGGCGGCACCTTCAACCTGGACAGCCCCCAGGGCGGGCCAACTGCAGTGGAGGTGAACGTGCCATGCGCGTACTGATTTGCGAGGATTCGGTCCTTCTGCGTGAAGGGCTGGTCAGGTTGCTGGCCCACAGCGGCCACCATGTTGTCGCGGATTTGCCCGAAACCAGCGGGCTGATGGATTTCCTGGACAACTCGTCCGCCGATGATTTCCCGCAGATCTGCATCCTGGATGTCCGCCTCCCGCCGACCTACACGGATGAAGGCATCCGTGCGGCGCTGGAACTGCGCAAGAAGTATCCAGACCTGCCGGTGCTGGTGCTCTCCCAGTACGTCGAGGAGCGCTACGCCTCGGAACTGATTTCCACCCAGTCCGGAGCGATCGGCTACCTGCTCAAGGACCGCGTTGCAGATGTCAGCGAGTTCATTGCCTCGCTGGAGCAGATTGCAGGTGGTGGAACCGTCTTGGACCAGGAAGTGGTGGCACAGCTGTTGACTCGACGCAATCACGATGACCGCATGCAGAAGCTGACCGACCGGGAACGCACAGTCCTGGCCGCACTGGCCGAAGGAAAATCCAACCAGGCGATCGCCGCGCTGCTCTTCCTCTCGGAGGCCAGCGTAGAAAAGTACATCACTTCCATCTTCCAGAAACTCGGCTTGGAAGCCGACGGAACGGGCAACCGGCGCGTGCTGGCAGCCCTGGCTCATATTGAAACCCTGGGCACCAACCGCACAGACAGGACAGGATCATGACTACCACGCAAACCATGCCGCTACCGCCAAACCCACCGGCGCCACCCAACAACGGCAAGCCGCTGAATATCATCCTCGCGGTGCTCGGCGGGCTGGTCATTCTCACCTTGGTCATCGCCACGGCACGCAGCGCCTTTGCTTCGGTCTCCCGGGAGCATTCGGTCCACGAAGCAGAGGTCTCCGGGGTGACCGCCTTGGAAGTTTCGGCGAGCTCGGGACGCTTCGATCTGGTCTTTGCGGACACCGACAAGGCAACACTTGAAGTCAAAAGCGCCAAGGCCGCGAGCTGGAAGCTGCATCGGGAGCGCGATCGGCTCATCGTCGAAGCCCCGAATGCCTGGGACAACTTCTGCTTCTTCGGCTGCGGATTCGACGACAACGAGGCAACGCTGGTGCTTCCGCAATCCATGGACAACGGAACGCTGGATGCGGACTTCGAGCTGTCCGCCGGATCCTTCAACGCAGTCGGCGCCTACAAGGACCTGGTGGTTGAAGTCGGTGCCGGGGAGCTGAACCTCACCGGCAGCGCGCACACCGCCGATATCGACTTGGGCGCAGGGGAAGCAACGGTGCGCCTGGACAATGTCCGAAGCGCCCGGTTTGATATCTCGGCCGGCGAACTCATTGGCGAACTCTCGGGCACGGCGCCCAAGAGCATCGAGGGCAGTGTCAGCGCCGGCTCGCTGGAGCTGGAACTGCCCGAGGCCACCTACGACCTGCGGCAGAATACGGCCGCCGGATCCGTCGAGAACCTGCTCGCCACCGATCCGAACTCCCCTAACAAGATCACGATCGATGTCTCCGCAGGCAGTGCCACCTTGCATCCAGCAGGCACCGCCCAGGAATCGGTTGGCCGCTAGACCCGGTTCCCACGAAAAAGGCAAAGCGTCCCATCCCCGATC
>NZ_JBLVOC010000015.1:178069-185070 GCF_053543575.1 Glutamicibacter sp. AGC84 | reverse complement strand
CCGGGAAGGGACGCTTTGGCGCTTGTGGCTAGGACCTAGGCCTGGTTCTTCTTCAAGGCAGCCAGGCGTGCTTCGATCTCGGAAACCTGCGGTGCGCCGGCTTCGATCTGCGCTGCGCCGTCGGCTTCCTCGAGGATGTCCTGTGGGGCGTTGCTGGCCTTCAAGGCTGCCAAGCGCGCATCAACTTCCGTCTCGGCACCGAGGTCTTCCAGCTGCGCGAACTGCGCATCCAGGGAAGAGGCCGCCAGTTCCTGCGCACCGCGGACCTTGGCTTCGTCCTGGCGGATCTGCTGCTCGAAGCGGCTGATCTCGCTGGTCGGGTCGTTGATGTCCAGGGCCTTGAGGGTGTCCATCATCTGGTTCTGGGTCTTGGCATTGCGCGCGCGGGCCACCAGCTCATCGCGCTTGGCCACCAGTTCCTGGCGCTTGGTCTGCATGGTGTTCAGACCGGTCTTCAGCTTGGCCACGACATCACGCTGGGTGGTGATCGTGGATCCCAGGTTCTTGGCGCGCTTCTCGGCGTCCATCTGGCGCTGGATGGCCACCGTGGCCAGCTGGTTGAACTTCTGCTGGTTGGTGCTGTCACCGGCGGCAGAATATTCGTCAGCCTTGTTCGACGCGGCCAGCGCCTTGTTGCCCCAGTCCTTGGCTTCCTGCTGGAACTTGGCGTGGTCGTCCTCGGCCATGCGCAGGTTGCCGATGGTCTGGGCAACCGCCTGCTCGGCCTGGGCAATGTTGTTGGTGTATTCGCGAACCGACTGGTCCAGCATCTTCTTCGGATCCTCCAGAGCATCCAAAGCGGCGTTGGCGTTAGCCTTGCCGATACCGAACATTCGAGCCCAAATTGAGCGCTTCTTGGCCATAGTGCGTCCCTTCGTCTTCCGTTGCTTAAAGCTTAGGGGAATTAGCAGCGCCGCTCTAACCGAAGACCACGCTGCGTCGGCAATCTAGTCATTGAAATGGCGCAGGTACCGTCCCGGGGCATCCAGGAAAAGCCGCCAGTTCCGCACCATGTCCAACTCGTCGTAGTCCGATTCGCGGATTCCCCACTCGCCAATTTCATAGATTCTCGCCTCCGGCAAGGAAGCAAGAATTGGCGAGTGGGTGGAGAGAATCACCTGGGAACCGGAACGCAGCAGATCTGCAATATGCGAGAGCAGCATGAGGCAGCCATTGAAGGACAGCGCTGACTCGGCTTCGTCGAAGACCCACAACCCATTGACATACGATCGCTCGGTGAAGAACTCGACGAAGGATTCGCCATGGCTCTGGAAATTGTGCTTTCCGCGCGAGCCGATGGAGCCCAGATAGGCGAAGTGCCCGTGCATGGTTTCTGCGCGCAAGAACACTCCGGCCTTGGACGCACCGGCTCCGCGTTCCAATTGCAGGTGCGAGGACAACCCGGATTCGGTGGGTTGGGTCTGGTGCATGCTGTTGCGGGTTCCGCCCTCGGCATTCAGCCCAAAGGCCGCTGCAATCGCCTCGACGAGCGTTGATTTTCCCGCGCCGTTTTCCCCCACCAGCACAGTCAGCTGGCCCAGTTCAAGGCCCTCGTCAAGCAGTTGCTGCACCGCCGGGATCTGGGCGGCCCAGTCGGAACGATCCATGGGTGCCTTGGGATGTTCGGTGATGCGGCGAACCGGCAGCGTGTCGAAAAGTGCGCTCATGCACCCGAGGCTACCAGCAGCGCGCGACAGCTTGGCGGCCGTTATGCAGGCTTGGCCCCTTGGCCGCACCCATGGTTCAGTCGGGTGCGGCCAAAAGAGCCAAGAGGGTTTTCTAGCCGTTGGCCGGAAGCATGTTCCCGGCGAAGAACCCGGCAATCTCCTCACGCGCATCCACCGGGAAGATCCCGGCGACGTACTGGTCCGGGCGGACCACCACGATGGCGCCGTTCTTGCTGATTTCGCGGTCGCGGAAGATGTCGCGGCCGTGGCCGGCTGCGAATACCTGGTTGATGTCGTGCAGGCCGTACGGGACCTTCAACGGCTGGAAGGCCTTGGGCACATCATGCAGCTCGACCTGCGTATAGTCCTGCTGGTAGATGGCCTTGGTATCGAAAACGGCATCCTCGTCCCCGCCCGCCGGGGTGTACAGGTTGCGCGGCGATGCCGGATCGGCGCTCCACCAAGCGGCGAAGTCGGCCATTGCGGTGCCCTCCAGTGCCGGTGCTGCCGCATCGGCGAAGGCGTAGATGCGCCAGCGTCCGTCAGCCTCGTGGAAGTGGCCCAAGTGGCGCCAGCGGTTATCAGAACGGCGGATGACCTCGGCGGACTTGAAGCGCTTGCCCACCGGGAAGCCCGGGGCCAGATCCTGGTGCTCCAGGCCGGCGGTGATCGGCGATTGGGTGTACTGCGTCATGAACCCGGCAGGGAATTCCTGGGTCTTGGTGTAGTACTTCTCCAGCTCGTCAGGGTCTTCCCAATCGTCCACCGACTTGGCCATCAGGGTGGACCATTCCTTGTCGAAGTCGATCAGGTTCTGCGCGATGACCTTGCGTTCCCCGGCGTAGGTATCCAGCAGCGCATCCGGGGCGCGGCCTTCGAGCACGGCGGCCAGCTTCCAGCCCAGGTTGAAGCCGTCCTGGATGGACACGTTCATGCCCTGCCCGGCCTTGGCCGAGTGGGTGTGGCAGGCATCGCCCATGATGAAGGCGCGCGCGCAGCGGGTGCCGCGCTCCTCATCGGAAACGTCGTCGAAGCCGTCGGTGATCCGGTGGGCCACCTCGTAGACCGAGAACCAGGCGACGTTCTTCACGTCCATGGTGTACGGATGGATGATGCGGTTGGCCGTGGCCACGATTTCCTCGACCGGGGTGTTGCGGATGGCCCCGGCATCCTCGGCGGTCAGCTCGCCCAGGTCCACGTAGAAGCGGACGAGGTAGCCGCCCTCGCGCGGGATGAGCAGGATATTGCCCGCGTCGTGGGACTGGATGGAGCATTTGACCTGGATGTCCGGGAAGTCGGTGTTGACCATGACGTCCATGACGCCCCAGGCATGCAGGGCCGCATCGCCGTGCAGCTTGTGGCCCAGCGAGCGGCGCACCTGGCTGCGCGCGCCGTCGCCGCCAACCAGGTACTTGGCCTTCACGGTGCGCTCTTCGCCGGTATGCGGCCCCGCCACGTACTTGATGCGCGCGGACACCGGGTATTCGGCGTCCGGGTCGATCTCGCAGCCGAGGTATTCCACGCCGTAGTCCGGGGTGATTTTGCCCGGCGCGCGTTCGGCGTCACGCAGGAAGTAGTCCAGGATGCGCGACTGGTTCACGTAGATGTGCGGGAATTCGCTCATTCCGGTGGAGTCGTCGGCAGCACGCGAATGGCGCTTGATGTTCGCCGGGTTCTCGGGGTCCGGGGTCCAGAAGCACATTTCGACATTGCGGTAGGCCTCTTCGACAACCTCGTTGGCGAAGCCGAAAGCCTGGAAGGTTTCCACCGAGCGGGCCTGGATGCCGTCGGCCTGGCCGACGTCGAGCCGGCCCGGGCGCATCTCGATGGCGCGGGCGTTGATGCTCGGGAAGCGCGAGAGCTGCGCGGTCACCACGGCGGCCGCCGGACCGGTTCCAACGATCAGCACATCCATTTCATCGGGAATTTGCTCGGCGCGGTCAATGCCGTAGCCGGCCGCTTCCTTGACCCGTGGATCCCCGGAAACGTATCCCCTGTGGTGAATCTGCATAATGTGGCTCCCCTATCGCTGTGCCGCTGAACTTCATTGTCTCTATAATTGCGACACTGTTCTAACTATAGAAACAATCGTAGCTTTCACGTAGGCTGTAGGCAAGACGTGGATCACACCGGGAACAGCACGGCAGGCATCTGCGCAGGCCAGATGGAATGATTGGAACATGAGCAAAACCACCGAAGGCGGTTCGCAGACCCTGGGCCGCGGGCTAGAGGCACTGACCCTGATCGGGGAATCCGCGACGCCGCTGAGCGTCTCGGAACTCGCCGGACTGCTAGGCGTGCACCGCTCCATGGCCTACCGGCTGGTCAAGACCTTCGAGCAGTTCGGTTTCGTGGAACGCAATCCGGCAGGCGAGCTCGAGTTGGGAGCCCGCCTGGGCGCGCTGGCGCGCAACGTCGCCAAGTCCCTGCAGGCCGCGGCCGCACCGCATCTGGCCACCGTCTCCGATGAGCTGCAGATGACAGCGCTGCTTGTCGTCTTCGATGGCGAGGCAGCCGTTACCCTGAGCACCGCAGAACCCCGGCTCGCCGATGCCACCGTGGCCCAGCGCCCGGGCACCCGCCATCCGATCGACAACGGCGCACCGGGACGGGTCATCCGTTCCATGCTCAATCCCCAGGAGCACCCGGCCAAGGACTTCGAATTCAGCCATGACGAAGTGATCCCGGGGCTGACCTCGATTGCCGTTCCGCTGGTGCTCCCGCAGGGCAAGCCCGCGGCCATCGCAGTCATCTACCCGCCACTGGAACGCGATCGCAACCACATTGCAGCCGTGCTCACGGCCGCCTCGGCACGCATCTCGGCAAGTCTCGGCATCCGCTCGTGAGCGGTGCCTGCCCGCACGCTGCGCTAGCTAGGCGGTGCAGGCCTCATTGGAGCACCCCGCATCACGCGGACGGTAGGTCTCGGTTCCTTCGACCTTCTCCCACACTATGTGGCGGTGCTGCCCGCAGCGATCGCATGAAGGGGCCAGGTACGTGGCCCGCTCTTCCATGGTGTATGCACGAAAATCACCCATCACAACCTCCCGATGACCAGCCGCGAAGCGAAGTTCGCGGGCTTGCTGGACCTGCTTGGTGCCTTCACTCTACGCGCGGTTTGCACAACCGGCTAGGGTCCACTGGCGGCAGTTACCCACAGCCCCTCAAGCAGGGCTCTGCACCTCGTGGCAAACTAATGCAGAGAACCGGATATGACCGCTTCGCCACCGCCGGACCGCTAGCAAGGAAGAAGCCATGAGCACCTCTGAGCAAAAGCTGCAACGCTTGAAAGAACGCATTGCCCTATTGCTGAACAAGGCCGAGAACACCACTTTTCCGCACGAAGCGCAGGCCTTCCAGGAACATGCCGAACGGCTCATGGTGCGCTATGGCATCGGCCGTGCGGAACTGGATGCCGACTCGGCCCACCGGGGCAAGAAGAAGGAAGCCATTATCGAGGAGCACTTCGATATGCGCGGCGTCTACCGCCTGGGACAGCGCGATGGCCTGTCCGCTGTGGGCCGGGCCTTCCGCACGGTGTCCATGCTGCAAAGCAACTACTCGACCTCGTGCAGGCTGTACATCATCGGCCATGAATCGGATGTAGCTACCGTCAAGAATCTCTTCGCCTCCTTGGTTGTCCAGGCGACTGCCGCCATGGCCCACTGGTGGGCACAGGAGGGCAAGCTCTACGCGAACTGGTACACCGATTCCGAGAAAACCATTGAACGCCGCGAATTCCAGCGCAGCTTCTACCTGCAAGTCGCTTCGCGCATCGCCATCCTCTACCAGGAAGAAAGCGTGCACAGCGGCAGCGGGACCGAACTGGTCCTGGCTAGCCGCAAGGAACAGGTCGACGAATTCGTCAGCAACCAATATCCGTTCCTGCGCCGCAGCAGGAACCGCGCCGCAGCCGGAAGCGCCAATGCCTCATTGGCCGGACGGGTCGCAGGAAGCCAGGCAGATCTCGGTTTCGACAAGCACGTCGACTCAGCCGCGACCGGCGAAGTCGCCAGCTAGCGCACTTGCTCTAGTTGCGTGTCCTCGATGTAGCGCGGACGCCCGGCCATGATGCCGACCAGGGTCTGGAAAACGATCAAGCCGGCAATAAGCCACATTGGCGCAACCCATGAACCCGAAGTTTCGTGCAGCACCCCGACCAGGAACGGACCGGGGAACGCCAGCAGATAGCCCGCAGACTGGCCGAAGGTGGAGAGCTTCGAGACACCCGCGGCGGTGCGGGCCTTCAAGCCGATCATGGTCAAGGCCAGCGGGAAGTTCGACCCGCAAATGCCCAGCAGCACGGCCCACAGCACCGCTCCCTGGACCGGAGCAAGCAGCATGCCGATGATCGCGATGATGCCCACGGCACCGTTGAAGATCACCAGTGGCGCCTGGTTCGAGAATTTGGCAGCGAGCGCCGGCATCACGAAGGACAAAGGCACGCCCACACCCAGCAGGATCGCCAGCAGGGATCCAGCGAATGCCGGCGAGACTCCCAAGTCGATGAAGATCTTGGGCAGCCACCCCATGAAGATATAAGCCACGGCGGACTGCCCGCCGAAGAACAACGCCACCCACCATGCGGTGGCGTTCTTGCTCATCGGCCCGATGCCGGCCGCATCATTTGAGTTACTGGCAAGATGCTGCTGCTGGGCTGCGATTTGGTTGCGCATCCCGAAGTACACCAAAAGCCACAGCACCAGCGCCAGCAAGGCCAGAATTGCCCAGAATCCCAAGCCCACGCGCCAGTTTCCGCCGAGCATCTGATTCACCGGCACGGCGACCCCCGCAACTCCGGAAGCACCCAAGGCAACCGCCGTAGTGTAGGCGCCGGTGACAATCCCGATCTTTCCCGGGAACCAGCGCTTGACCAGTACCGGCATGAGAATGTTGCCCACCGCGATGCCCGCAAGGGCCAATGCGGTGCACAGCAGGAAGAATCCGGTCCCCGGAGCCACCGCGCGCAGGGCAATGCCCAACAGGACAGCACCCATGGCTGAGGCCACCACTAGTTCCGGTCCGCGCTTCCCGGCCAGCCGCGGCGCCAAGGGACCCAGCAGCGCGAAGCACAGTGGAGGGATGCCGGTGATCATTCCGGCCACGAAGCCATTCATCTGCAGGTCGCCAATCACCAGATCAAGCAGGGACCCCAAGGAGGTGACGGCAGGACGCAGGTTCAGCGAGGCCAGGATGATGGCAAGGATCAGCAGTGCGCCAGAGCCCTTGGACAGGGTGGCGCGGTTTTTCGGGAAGTCAGGCATGGTATCCACAGACTATCTGCTTCAAAACCCGGATCCCATCCCCGTTGCCTGGACTACGGCAACCGGGCCC
>NZ_JBLVOC010000015.1:87360-178049 GCF_053543575.1 Glutamicibacter sp. AGC84 | reverse complement strand
GGGCCCGCCCCAAAAGTGGGACGGCCCGTGCCGAATGAAAAGTCCAGTGTTGGCTAGCCCAGTTTGGCGCGCACCATCTGGGAGACAGCCTTGCCATCGAAGCGGCCAGCGATTTCGGCGCCGACCAGCTTCATGGCCTGGCCCATGTCCTTCATGGTCAGGTCGTGATCGGCTGCAAGTTCGGCCATGATCCTATCGACAATGTCCTGGGCTTGCGCTTCGTCAAGCATCTTGGGCAGGTACGTGGAGATGAAGGCGGCTTCGGCCAATTCGCGTTCAGCCAATTCGGTGCGGCCGTCCTTGGCGGCCAGGCCAGCAGTTTCCTCGCGGTTGCCGACTTCCTTGCGAAGCAGGTTCTCGACATCCTGGTCGTTGAGCTCGCTGGGGTTCTTTCCCGACTTCTCCTTGGTGCCGATGGCACTGAGGATATTGCGCAGGGTCGTCTTCTCCAGCTCGTTGCCGGCCTTCAGATGGGCGATGCTGTCATCGCGCAGGCGATCTTTCAAACTCATGGGAACTCGCTTTCAATACGTGTGCTTGAAATTTTACTCGCATTATCCGGTTATCGTTTTCCGGAGTACCAGCGGTCAAGCATGAGGTCGCATTTGATACAGTAGCCAGATGAATTCACTGCGCGCTGGAGCTAGCGTCATCGCACTGGCTCTTATCGCAGCCATCCTGGTGATCTGGCAGCCATGGAATTCCTGCGACGCGCCCGATGAAGTTTGCGATTTCGTTGCAGCCGTCGAGGACCGGGACGGGGTCCTTGGCGTCCAGATGTCCTCCGAGGTCATGGATCACGATGTCTTGGCCGCACCGGATCTGTCAGTTGACCTGCAATTCGTGCTATTGGATCAGCTCGATCCTGCACAAGCGGAAGTAATCGTGCGGGAGATGGCACAACAGATCCAGGCTGGGGCCCATGCCCTGAGCTTGCGGAACATCGACCTGGCCTTTGTCGCCGGTGAACCCCAGAATATCCCAGGCTCAAAGACGAAAACCTACCCACTGGAAGTCTCCGACAATTTTTCGCACTTTGGAGGCGAAGAGCAAGCGAAGCCTGGTCTTCTCGGTGAGAGGGCTTCATTCGCATTCCGCCTACGCGAGCTCGGCGCGGCAAGTGCGGCTAACTACTCGGCCACGGCGTTTAATTTGGAGCAGCTGCTGGCGCTGGGAAAATTCGCTGCACAGGCCAAGCACCCCACCGATTTGGCACTAGCAGATCGATCCGTGCGCTATTCGCCCGCGAAACGCACTGATATTCCCGAGCTCCAGCTTCTTATCGAGGCGGCCAAGCGAGGTGTCTTCGAGAGCGCCAGCATTGATCATTCCGGATTGAACCTGGTCCTCGGCAACGAGGCGCCAGCAGAGGCGGAAAAGGAAACCCGCTTATGGCTGGAGCGGCATGGTCCCTTTGGCGAGCCCATGCCCTACAAGCTGGCATCGCCTCGATACGAGGTCCTTGCTGAAGGCTGGGTTGGAAACAAGAAACCACAATGGCTGATTCCCAAGCCTGTGGTTCTTCCCGACAAGGTCAAAAGCTGGCCAGCGAATCAGCCAGCTCCGTTGTGCGCAGAGGGGGACTTGGAAATAGCCCTCGGCGCACCCGATGCAGCTGCCGGTTCACGGTACATGGCGGTCTACGCCAAGAACATTTCTGCTCGCTCGTGCGCGTTGCAGTCCTACCCGCAGATCGATTTCCTCAATGAGGCCGGCGATGCCCAGCCAGATATCGAGCTGCAGCCCGAACCGGATATCCTCCTTGAACGCGTTGCCATCCCTTCCGGCGAAGCGGTGATTTCGACGCTGGATTGGAATGCCATGTCAACGTCCCAGGATCCGGATGAAACCGTTGCCCTGGTCATCGCCGCAGCCAAGGGAATGAAACCGGTCCAGCTCGCACCCCAATACGATGGCCAGCCGACGTCCCTTGACATCCTGGACGGGGCGCAGATCGCCCAAAGCCCCTGGGTCCAGGCGCGCGACGGGTGGGCAATTCCTGGAGACGCCTTCAAACCGCAACCACCGGCCACTCCTAGGCCCTAGGCCCTAGGCCTGGGCAAGCCTACTGGGTGCGCGGCGGGAACGCCTTGAACTTGCGGTAGTGGTTGGCCGCATTCAACAGCAGATAGAGCTTGCGGCGAGGGTTCTTCTCGGCTGCGAACTTCAACGGGTTCGAGACCTTGCCGGCCTTGAGCAGTGCTTCCGCCTTGCGGCCGGTTCCGCTGTCCAGGAAGCGGCGCAGCAAGTGGTGCGGCAGCACGGTGAATAGCCGCTGGCGCGACAGCTGCAAGACTCCTGTCCCGGTGTCCACCACCGCGTCGGTTTCCGGGTTCGACTGATCGAACGGCGCGCCGAGGAACTCGGTGACATAGAAACGGGCCGGGTTCACCCCGGCTGCGGTCAGGTAGAAGTGGTTGCGGCCCAGGCGCGGGTTGATCTCGAAGAATTTGATCTGGCCATCGCGGTGATCGTATTTGGCATCGATCATGGCAATTCCGCGCCAGCCCAGTTCTTCGAGCATGCGCGCGCCATCGGCGGCCATCGCATCGTTGCGACCGGTGACAATGGCAGCCGAATTGCCCAGCACCAGCGGGGCATGCTCCTCGATCACCACTTCGCCGTAGCCGGCGAAGATGACCTTTTCTTCCTGGGTGGCGAAGTAGGTGCACAGGCGCATCGCGTCATCTCCGCCCGGAATGTACTCCTGGAAGATGTAGCCCGAGTCGTAGCCGGTGCCATCGATTCTGGAAATCAGGGCTTCGAGGTCGGCACGGCTGTCGATGGTGTGGATCTTCTGCTTGCCCTCGAACTTGGCGGCGATCCAATCCGCGGAGCTCGATGGCTTGCCGATGACCGGGTAGTCGAAGGAACCAACCAGCGAATCCAGCGGGGTTCCCGGGTAATACACGGCGGTGCGCGGGTGGGCGATGCCCAATTTTTCGGCGAGCGCGTAGAAGTTCTCTTTCAGTGCCGCACCCTCGATGGTTTCCAGCTGGGGGTACGGGATGACGTACTGTTCCTCAAGCTGCTCACGGTTCTTGGCGATCAGCATGATGTGGAAGTCCAGGGAGCCGAAAAGCATCAGCGGCCGATCCGCCGCGGCCTTCAGCTCATCGGCCAGCTCGACCAGGGCCGCGACTACGCGTCCCTCGTCGGCCATGGAGCCGATGGGGCGCAGTTCGATGGCTACCGAGTGCTCGATGACGCCGTTACCGGCAGCCGGCAGAACCACCGAGCGTACCCCGTAGGCCTCGTAGAATTCGCGCGCCAAGGTGTAGGTGCCGATGTCCCCGCCGAGGATGACCGGGACAAATGGCTGGGTTGGATCGATTGCCAAAGTGGTGTTTTCCCTACTTCTTGCGCCAGTTCATGTATTTTTCGAAGGCCCACGCCAGGGGCTTGTTCAGCGCCAGGTCCCACTCGCCGTTGGTCTGCACGATGTCGCAGCCGGTGTTGGTCTTGAACTTGGTCAGCCCCGAGAGGTGGTGCTCCTTGTCCAGGGTCGCGCTCACGCCGCCCTGGTCCAGATAGCGGCAACCTGCCTCGATGGAATCGATGACCATGTGCTGCATGATCGCCTTCGGCGCGAACAGCTTGCGCTGCTCCGAGGAGGAAGCGCCGTACAGGTACCAGGCCAGGTTCGAGGAACGGATGACAATGGATGCGGCCAGGTCCACGCCTTCATTGCTGGCGATGTACAGGGTGCAGGAGCCCGGCACCGCTTCGTTGAGCACGGTGTGCATCTTCTCGAAGTATCCCAGCGGGCGGCCGGTGAAGTCCTGGCGGTCCGCGGTGTGGTTGTACAGGGCATGGAAGCGGGCCATGTCCTTGGTCTGGCCGACTTCGATTTCCAGGGTGCTCTTCAGCGCCTTGCGGGTCTCGTTGCGGGTGGTCGCCGAGTAGCTGGCCATGACCTGGTCCACGTCCAGCTGGTTGCCGTCATCATCTTGCAACGCCACGCGGGCCACGAATTCCGGCTGGCCCGCAGCGAAGTCCAGACCCACATCTTCTTTGGAGAAGCCCATTTCCAGCAAGGCGTCATTCAGCGCTAGCGCGGTGCCTGAGGTGCTCTGGGTTTCAAGGTCAGCGAGCTGGGTGAACCCTTCCTTGCCCAGGTTCTTGCGCACCGCGGCGGCACCCCAGGTGCGCACGGCCAGTCCCGGGCCCATCTTCAGCTGGAATGCGCCACGATTCTTCAGGTAGGCGGCCAGCGGCTGGATTACCTGTCCAGGAGCATAGGTGCCGAAGTCGATGACCGGGCCATCGGGGATGTAGGCGAGGGTCTTCTTGATGACCGGGGCTGCACGATGCAGCACCAGTGCCGCGCCTACCAGCTCGTCTTCCTCGAACCAGCCGAGGGATTCACCGCGCCAGCCGCCCTTGACCTGGGCCCATTCGGGACGCTGCAGGAAGCTGACGTCTTGGGCGGTCTCAAGGAATGCTGAGTGCTCGGTGCCGGAAATCGGACGCACATGAAGTTCGTTGTGGCTCACGGGTGAAATCCTACCGTGCTTCCCTCTCCGGCTGGGGGATGCTGGATACCCCTAGGGGGTACTTGACTTAATACCCCTAGGGGGTATGATCGAAATATGGATACCAACCACACGCCACATGAAACAGCTGAGCACCACGGCTATCACGCGGATAAAAGCGCGTTGGAACGACGCCTGAAGCGCATTGAAGGCCAGGTGCGCGGAGTGGCCAAGATGGTCGATGAAGACAAGTACTGCATCGACATCCTGACCCAAATCTCCGCTATCAACGCGGCATTGCACAAGGTCAGCGTGCAGCTGATCGATGACCATATCGGCCATTGCGTGGTTGATGCGGCCAAGTCATCCATCGAGACGGGTGATCCATCCATCGTGCAAGACAAAATCGCTGAGGCCACGGCCGCCATCTCCCGTTTGGTGCGCTGAGCGCGCCCCAACGGACCCATTTCCAATTCACACAGAATTCATCGAAAGAGAGCAAGATCATGAGCCACAACTGCAATTGCGGATGCTCCTCGGAAAAGAACTCCAACCAGGGCCTGCAGATCATTCCCCGCGAGCAGAGCACCCCGCTGACTAGCCATGTGGAAATCAAGATCTCCGGCATGACCTGCGGCCACTGCGTATCCTCTGTCACCGAGGAGCTCAAGGAGCTTGACGGGGTGCAAGAGGTCGAAGTGTTCCTCGATGCGAAGGGCGTGTCCACCGCCAACGTCACCACCAGCGCAACCGTAAGCGAAGAAAGCATTCGCAATGCCATCGACGAGGCTGGTTACACCGTCGAAGCAATTAACGCCTAGCCGCAAAAAAGCCAGGCACCAAGCCACAACGGCAAGAAAGTGCAAGGTCGTAAATCATGACTTCCCATGCCCCGCATGAAACAATCCCCGAATTGCGCACCGTCGATCTGGACATCCAGGGAATGACCTGCGCCTCGTGCGTGAATCGGGTGGAACGCAAACTCGGCAAGCTGCCCGGTGTCAGCGCGACGGTGAACCTGCCCCTGGAAACCGCCAAGGTCCAGGTCCCAGCCGATGTCACCGATGAAGCACTGATCGATACGGTGCAAGCCGCCGGCTATACCGCTTCCCTCAAGCACCCGCCCAAACCTGCGGGTTCGGATCACCAGGGAGATGGTGAGCATGAGCACGGCGGGCACGAGCACCTGGTGCCCAACCACCTGCTGCGCCGCCTGCTGGTCTCCGCGATCTTCACCATCCCGCTGTTCATCATTTCCATGATTCCCGCAGCGCAGTTCCCGCACTGGGGTTGGGTCGCCTTCGCGCTGGCCACTCCCGTGGTCTTCTACGGCGCCTGGCCTTTCCACAAGGCAGCGGCCGTCAACGCACGGCACCTGGCCTCGACCATGGACACCCTGGTTTCCCTCGGTGTGCTCGCGGCCTACTTCTTCTCTGCAGTGCAGCTGATCCTCGATCCGCAGCTGACTGCCCATGTCGGCATGTCCATGTCCGAGCATGCGCTCTACTTTGAAACGGCCGGCGTCGTGGCCACCTTGCTGCTGCTAGGCCGCTTCCTGGAGCACCGCGCCAAGTCCTCGGCATCCGATGCGCTGAAGTCCCTGCTGAACCTGGGCGCCAAGGATGCAGTGGTGCTTCGCGACGGCACGGAAGTGAAGATCCCTGCCGGGCAGGTGCAGGTCGGGGACCATTTCGTGGTGCGCCCCGGCGAGAAGATCGCCACCGACGGCGTGGTCATTGACGGCGCCAGCGCGGTAGACACCTCGCTGCTGACCGGTGAATCGGTACCGCAGAGAGTTGCGCCCGGCGATGAAGTCACCGGCGCGACCCTGAATGCCTCGGGCCGGCTGGTGATTGAAGCTACCCGCGTTGGCGCGGACACCACCTTGGCCCAGATGGGCAAGCTGGTCTCCGAAGCCCAGTCGGGCAAGGCGCCCATTGCCCGCCTGGCTGACCGGATTTCCTCCGTCTTCGTGCCGATCGTACTGGCCATTGCGCTGCTCACGTTCATGATCTGGTTCTTTGCCAGCGGCGATCCCTACCAGGCGTTCACCGCTGCGGTCGCCGTGCTGGTCATCGCCTGCCCCTGCGCATTGGGACTGGCGACCCCGATCGGCTTGCTGGTCGGTAGCGGACGCGGCGCGCAGCTGGGCATCCTGATCCGCGGCCCGCAGGTCCTGGAAGATACCCGCAAGCTGGACACCATCGTGCTGGACAAGACCGGCACCGTGACCACCGGGATCATGACCCATCAAGGCACCAAGGCCATCGACGGGGTCGATCCCAATGAGGTCCTGGCCTTGGCCGGTGCCGTGGAACACCATTCCGAGCATCCGATCGCCCAGGCCATCGCCAAGGCCGCAGCCGGCTTGGGTCCATTGCCCGAGGCCAGCGACTTCGATTCGGATCCAGGCGGCGGCGTGGTCGGCACGGTCAACGGGCATCGCGTTGCCGTAGGCCGCTTCAGCTGGCTCGAAGCCCAGGGCACCTCCTTGGATGACTCCGCCAAGGCCATGCTCGCGGAAGCCGAACAGGCCGGCGCGACCGCCATCCTGGTCGCGGTGGACCAGCAGTTCCAAGCTGTGATCTCGGTGGCGGACAAGATCAAGGACAGCTCCGCGAAAGCTATTGCCGAAATCCAGGAGCGCGGCCTGCGCGTGGTGCTGCTGACCGGCGACAACCAATCGGTGGCTACCGAGGTCGCCGCCCAGGTAGGCATCAAGGCCGAAGACGTATTCGCCGGGGTCTTCCCCGCCGACAAGGCCAAGGCGATCACATCGCTGCAGGAGCAGGGCAAGGTCGTGGCCATGGTGGGTGATGGCGTGAATGACGCACCAGCACTGGCACAGGCCGACCTCGGCATCGCGATGGGCTCGGGCACCGATGTGGCCATCGAAGCCGCGGACATTACCCTGATGGGCAACGACCTGCATCAGGTCACGCAGGCCATCGATCTGTCGGCCAGGACCCTGTCCACCATCAAGATGAACCTGTTCTGGGCCTTCGCCTACAACACTGCCGGCATTCCGATTGCGGCCCTGGGTTTGCTGAACCCGATGATCGCCGGAGCGGCCATGGCAGCCAGCTCGGTGCTGGTGGTACTGAACTCGTTGCGACTGCGACGGTTCGGGAAGTAGGCCTCCGGGCTTCCACAGCGGGGCATCGGTTGATCCGATGCCCCGCTTAGCCGTATCCATGCCCCTTGCTTCCCGAATCATTACGAAGCAGAAAATCCCCCATTTCGCCCGCCACTTTCCCCGATTGGCGTGTCCAAGCGGTTATCCGGGGCCTGGAGTGTGAAATTGCGACTTGCACCACGTTCGTTTTTCTGCGCATACTGTGATGGCAATCACCACATATGCCGTTGATGCGTGGCGGGAGAGATCCGTCCACACCATGGGCGGGCGCCGTAGGAGCAATTTCCTCCCCGGGAAACTCTCAGGCACCCGTACCGCCACGAAGAGGCAAATCTGGAAAGCAGCACGGTTCCGCCGCGCTCACCGAAGGAGCAATCTTCGCCCAGTAGTCGGGCCGAAGTGAAAACTCTCAGGTATACATACAGATTGGGGAGGGACCTAGAACAGTGCCGCACCGAGCGCACCGGTTTCGAGGTACTCCCCGTGGCTTAACCGGCTCCTGCTCCTTGCGCAGCTTGCCGGGCATGCCAGCTGGAATCCTCCGTACCGGATGTGTTCAACGAAGCCAGTCCCTGCGCTCCAAGCCATGAAGGCTTGGAGGCAGGACACCTTCAGGGCGTCACGCCACACTCCTGGAAGGCAACCAGCATGAGTACCACCAGTTCTGATCCCACTCTCGAGCGCGGGCTCTCCAATCGTCACATCCAGCTGATCGCCATTGGCGGCGCTATCGGCACCGGCCTGTTCATGGGCTCGGGCAAGACCATTTCGGTCGCCGGCCCGTCGGTCATCTTCGTTTACATGATCATCGGCTTCATGCTCTTCTTCGTCATGCGCGCCATGGGCGAGCTGCTGCTGAGCAACCTCGAATACAAGACCTTCGCCGACTTCGCCGGGGACCTGCTGGGCCCGTGGGCGGCGTTCTTCACCGGCTGGACCTACTGGTTCTGCTGGGTAGTCACCGGCATTGCCGACGTGGTGGCCATCGCCCACTACGTCGCCTTCTGGTGGGGCGACCTTCCGCTGTGGATCCCGGCGCTGGGCTGCATCGCACTGCTGCTGGTGCTGAACCTGGCCACCGTGAAGGCCTTCGGCGAAACCGAATTCTGGTTCGCGCTGATCAAGATCGTGGCCATCGGCGCGCTGATCGTAGTCGGCCTGGTCATGGTCATCACCGGCTTCGAGCACGACTCGGCCACCGCTTCCTTCTCCAACCTGTGGACCGAAGGCGGCATGTTCCCCACCGGCTTCATGGGCTTCGTCGCCGGCTTCCAGATTGCGGTGTTCGCGTTCGTGGGCATCGAGCTGGTCGGCACGACCGCAGCGGAAACCAAGGACCCGGAAAAGACGCTGCCCAAGGCGATCAATTCGATCCCCATCCGCATCCTGTTCTTCTACGTCGGAGCCTTGATCATCTTGATGACCGTGGAACCGTGGAACCTGTTCTCCGCCGAGCAGTCCCCGTTCGTGGGCATGTTCGCCCTGGCCGGCCTGGCCGGTGCCGCGGGCATCATCAACTTCGTGGTGCTCACCTCCGCGACCTCCAGCGCCAACTCTGGGATCTATTCGACCTCGCGCATGCTGCGCGGCCTGTCCATGGAAGGCGATGCGCCCCAGGGCTTCGCCAAGCTTTCAAGCCGCAAGGTGCCGAAGAACGCACTGATGTTCTCCTGCATGTTCCTACTGGCAGGCGTCGCATTGCTCTACAGTGGCGACTCGGTGATGGGCGCCTTCACCCTGGTCACCACAGTCTCGGCCCTGTGCTTCATGTTCGTGTGGACCATCATCCTGCTCAGCTACCTGGTCTTCCGCGCACGCCGCCCGCACCTGCATGACGCCTCGAAGTTCAAGGTGCCCGGCGGGGTCGTCATGCCCTACGTGGTACTCGGCTTCTTCGGCTTCATCCTCTGGGCATTGACCACCCAGGTTGATACCTTCAGCGCCCTGCTGATCACCCCGGCATGGTTCCTGATCCTGGGCGCAGGCTACCTGTACATCCGCCGCAACCCCCAGCACCAGGCACTGCGCGCCGCGCACCTGGCCAAGGTGGCGCACGAACGCTATGAGGCCGCCGCCTACCGTGAAGCGAAGTCCTTCGCCAAGCTTGAAGCGGAAACCGCGGAGCAGGTCTCCGAGGATATCCACCAGTAGCCCGGGCACCTGACAGGTCTCTCGATCAGGCCCCGGCATTGAACTGCTCCCCGAAAGTTGGACTGTAAAAGTCAACAACTTTAGGGGAGCATTTTCATGCACGCACGAAGCACACTATCCGAGTACCAACGCGAGCAACTCGTGGAACTCTTCGAGCAAGGCTATGGATATAGGTCTGTGGCATCAGTGATTAAAGTCGGTACATCCGCGAGCAAGCGCCTCTACAATCAGTGGCGGTTACATGGCAGGCTATGCCTCATGGAGAAACCAGCAAAAAAGCAGTATTCCTTCGAGACCAAGAAGGAAATCGTTGACCGGTTCCTTGCAGGTGAAACTGCCATGGAACTTGCCGCAAAGTTCAACGTCAGTTCCGACGTGTTGGTTGCCGATTGGGTGCGGTTATGGCGAAAAGGCGGCGACGACGCACTGATGCCCAAACCTAAAGGACGCCCCAAAGGCTCCGTACCTAAATCGCCTTTGAGCGAAGAAGACAAGCTCCGCCAAGAAAATAAACGACTGCTAGCCAAGGTCGCTTACCTGGAAAAACTCCGAGACTTGAGGGATCAGGGGCATCGCTGAAAACCCAGGTGATTGTCACCCTCAAGTCAGAACACGACCTCGCAGACCTGCTGGCCGTAGCTGGCTTAGCCAGGTCAACCTATTACTACCATCTGAAGTTGATGGATCAGACAGCTCCGTATGCGGACCTCAAAGCAGCCATCACCACGTCGTTTGAGAACAGCAAACGACGCTACGGGTACCGAAGAGTCCACATGGACCTGCGCGCTCAAGGATGGGCCATCGGCATAAAGCTGGTCCGTAAACTCATGAGAATCCTAAATTTTCAGTCCAAAGCGCGCCCTAAGCGACGCTACAACTCGTACCAGGGCGAGCAGAGCAAGATCGCTGAAAACCTGTTAGCGCGGCACTTTGATGTTGATACACCGGACACTGCTTACGTCAGTGACGTGACCGAGTTCAGGGTTGACCAGGAGAAACTGTATTTGTCTCCCATTATGGATCTGTTTGACCACAGCATTTTGAGCTACACGATCGCTTCGTCACCAACTACGGCGTTCACTAATCAGAGCTTGGCTCAAGCCTTAGGTTCGAAAGATTTCGGGAAGAAGCTGCTGGTCCATACGGATCAAGGATTCCAGTATCAGCATTGGTCGTGGAAGGCTTTGCTGCAGGAGCATGGTGCGGTGCAGTCCATGTCTCGTAAAGGGAACTGCTTCGACAACTCGGTCATGGAGAATTTCTTCGGTCATCTCAAGTCGGAGATGTTCCATGGAGAGCACTTCGCAGATTTCGAGGATCTCAAGGTGGAGATTGAGACGTACATCGATTAGTACAACGTCAGTCGGCGTCAGGAACGACTGAAGGGTATGACACCGATAGAATATCGATGCCATACCCTTGCAGCCTAAGCAGGACTATTATTTAGCTCGTCCAACTTTCGGGACCCAGTTCATTCGTATGGTACGAATTGGGACCAAGGAGTCAGCGGACCTCTAGCTGTGCCAACCCCGGAAGTTCTCCAGCTTTCCTTGACGTTCAACAATCAGCTTCTGAATGACGTCCTGGAATCGCTTAGTTGAATCCCCTCGGTTCAGGTCGCCAAAGTAGAACTGGCGCATTTCAATGCGCTGATCCTTGTGTCCGTCACGAGTCAGTGCATCGTCGAGCAGGTCTCCAACGTTCTTCACGCTATCTTGGTCTACCACGTGGCAGGCCTGCGCAACTGGTGCATCGCGGTGAAGAATCTCGCGGTTACTACGTCGGTCGGAAATGACTAACGGATTGCCCGGGTGGAGGTACAGGTAGTCCAGGCCTACGCTGGAAACATCGGTAATCAGCGCATCGGTCGACTCGAACATGGCCAAGATATTGCCCTGTTCGGATATCACGTGCTCTGCGCCGGCTTCATTGGCAGCTTCGATCATTTCCAGAATGCTTGCGTGTGCCTGAGCAACGCCAGGATTATTGCTTTCCTGAATTCGTGGGTGCGGCTTATAGACGACGCGCCAAGAAGGGTTCTCCAATAATGACTCGACAATGGCAACACCGTATTTGTCCAACGAGGTGTAGTTGTTGTCTTCGTTTTCCCCTTCCCACGTCGGCGCATACATGACATCGAACTTCTTGCTTGGTTCCAATTCAAGTTCGAAGTTGATATCCAGCTGCGGACGACCGGTGACTTCCAATTTGTTGAGCTCGAAGTCAATCAACATTGCCTCGTGGCGCTTGATAGCTGCAGGGCCTGCGACAAAAACCTTGTCGTAGGCCTTGGCCTTATTCGAAACCATCGAGAGTTTGTCGCTCTCACCATGGTTTACATGCACGTGAACAAGCCTTGGGTGATCCAGGGACTGGAAATTCGTGCGCGAATTGTTAGTGTATATGACCAGCTTCAGGTCATTGTCATCATACAGATCCATGAGATCGGTCAATCGGCGTACATAGATCCTTGGCAGGTCGGTAAATTTCTCCGCCGCTTTGAAAGCACTCAAAGTACGGAAGACCAGCAGTACTTCTTCTTTCTCATGCAGTTCTTCAAGCACCGGAAGCCATTGAGTCACCTGATAGATCTTGTCAGCGCCATCGCCGAAGTAAACCGCTACAGATCCTGGTACCGGTATATTGGATACACCAACATTCACATTGGCCGACGGACGACCGGTTAGCCCCATCAGACGGGATATCCGTTTTGCTTCCGGACGGCGCCCCACTTTTTGCAGGGCGCCCTTTACGCTGGACTTGATGGAGTCTGTGATGTGCTCGCTAGCCATGAGTACTTTCAAATCTCGAAAACAACAACTTACAACTAAACGAGTTTACTAGCTCAGTTCCTTCACGATCTGGCTCAAAGTGTCCAATGTGTTCTTTAACGACGTGACATGTCGCTCATCGAACTCGCTCAGGACACGTTTCATTTCGGTTGTCGAGATACCGGAGGTACGTGGAAGGTAGACAACTTCGACCTCATCACCGAGGTCGTCAAACTTGCCCTTCCAGTCTTCGCCGATGCCGAAGACCTTTGCATCGTACTTCTTGATGTCAGTACGTTTCTGTTCCCAGTTCTCTTCGGGAATGGCGAGGTCTACGTATTTGATGGCCTGGACGATCTCAAGACGCTGTTCGAAAGGAACTACAGGCTTCTTGCCCTTGATGGCGTTGAACTCATCAGTGGATACGCCAACAACCAGGCGGTCGCCCTTTTCCTTGAGACGCTTCAGGATATTCAGGTGGCCGATATGGAACAGGTCAAAAGTTCCGTACGTCAAAACAGTTTTAGTCATGGGTCCCTTTCGAAGTAAGGTAACAGCTTCGCTTGCTTAGCTAGTAGCGCTCACTTGTGTTCGTCGTTAGATAATAGGCAGACGACCCGCGAGGGTCATGCGAACTATTGTTTTCCATCTAAGTTTAGGCCGTGGTTCACGGTACCAGGGGCTACCGGTCCACCCTGCCCGCCATCCGGCTAAGTACTGGGCCACAGCGCTTTTGTTATGTCGCAGCCGCAAGCACTCAATGAGCATCCAGGTTGTTGGATAGATCCAACGCAGCGGCACGGGCAAGTTACGGCGGGCCAGCCATACGCGGTTACGGGCGTTCAAACGATAAAATTCGTCGTGACGTCGTGGATCCACGATCGGATGGCCAATCTGCATGTCGCCGGCATACCAGACGTAAGTGCCGGTGTCCCATACACGCCAGGCAAGTTCGATGCCTTCATGCGCGTACCAGAATCCTCCTGCCCAGCCACCCGTGGAATCAAAAATTCTACGGGTCGTAACTAGGCAAGTTTCCCCCACGTGGAAAACTTTGCTTGGTTCAACTGCCGTTCGTTTTTTCAAGCGCGGGATCCAACGTCGTGGATTCTTTTCTTCGTTTTCCGGATCAGTGATGCGCGGCTGCAACAGCCCCATGCGAGGGTAATACTTGAACCGTTCAACAGCAGTGATCAAGAAATCCTCATCGATGAACCATGAATCGTCGTCAAGGAAGCACAAGTATTCGCCATTTATCTGGTTCACTCCAGCATTGCGGCCGGCCGGAATACCCAAATTCTCTGGAAGAAAATGAGTCTTGATCCCTTCAGGGATACCCGTTGGATCCCATCCGTTGCCTACGACTACAGCGTCAATCTGCACTGAACGTTGGGCCAGCAAAGATTCCAGGGCGCGTCGGAGCTCAACCGGGCGGTTACCCATGGTCAACACAACTACGCCGATGGTCGGTTTGATCTCTGCAGGCATTTGTCCTCTAAGGCGGTGGGATATACGGAATTAGGTCAAACTATGCTTTGAGCCGGGACGAGGCCATATTGGAAAGGAAATGCCCAAAGTTCACTAGGACGCATGCCGGCAATAGGATCCAGACCATCCATTTTTCGGCGGCTCCTGGAATACCCACGATTACGGAGATAACCGAGCATCCAAGAATGATCAGCGATAGTTCCACTGCGTGCAGGAGCTTATGGAATGGCAAGAAGCGAGCCAGGGAACGCAGCTTTCCAACGAGTGAAGTTGTTGGAACTGATCTGGCGGCGGCAGTATCCGGCAATTTTCCGAGGCCAGCCATGCCTCTGGCTGCATGAACCATGAGTGACTGCGAACGATTCAAGACCAGAAGAACCGACAGGCAAGCGGCCATGAACAGTGTAGGCCAGGCCTGCTCAACGGAGGAATTATCCGCAGACAGTTCTTTGAAGACACGGTAGCCCAAAGCAATTGGGATCAGCGCCTCTGTTGTGTGGTGCCCGACCATGTCAATGAAAATACCGCGGGGAGATTGAGTTCCCCTCCAACGCGCGACTTCTCCGTCAGAACAGTCAAAATACAGCTGGAACTGCGACAAGATCACTGCCAGCAACGGTCCCCAGATGCCAGGGATCAACAGCGCTAGAGACATGCACCAACCCGCAAGAATCATCAAGCCGGTAACGCCGTTGGCACTGATACGCGTGCGCACCAGTATTGCGGTGAGGTAAATGGAGATATGACGCAGGTACAGCTCAGCAGTCCAGTGCTCGGCATTCTTACGCGCACGGACTTCCGGAGGTTGGCAGACTGCACGCAGCTGTTCAAGCGTTGGATTCTTTGGACGTTCAACCATGATTACTTAACGCGCCCTTTGTCGACAGTTCCGGCTGCCCCGCAAAAACGACCCTTGATATATCCAACAGCCCAAGGCAAATGGATTGCGGGGAAAGCACATGCTGCCAGCAACTTGTCTTTCAATCCTTTCGCGTTGCTAGTCAGTCCCGCAGCCAACGCGATCGCTGCATAGACCGCAGGTACGGCCTTGGCCAAGTTCAAAACTACGCTCACACGGGTTGGGGCTGTTTCGCGAACTAGCGGCTCAATTACAGTTGCCGCCAGTCCCGTTGCAATCCCCAAAAGCAATAGTGGTGGAACATCATGGCGCAACGACTTACCTTCGGGGAAGCGCCGCGCAATTTCTGCTCGCCAAGTCCCCGAGGCCATGGACTGGCTAATCAAGGATTTGAAGCTATCACGCGGATAGTAGCCGACCTTTAATTCTGGATCGAACCAAACGGTATGGCCCGCCTGGCGAATGCGCAGGCAAAGTTCCCAGTCTTGAGCGCGCCATAGTTCTTCATTGTAGTAGCCGACCTCTTCAAAAACTTCACGACGGAAGATACCGAGGTAAGCAGATTCAGCAGGGCCTTCTGGGGCACCTGAATGATATGCCGGTCCGCCAAAGCCGAACTTCGAATGATAAGCCGCTGCGATTCCTCGCTGGACGGGTGTACGCCCCTTGGCGTCCATCAGCCCACCGACGTCATGGGCATCGGCACGGTAAAGAGTCTCAACGCCACGCCGTGTGTAATTCTTAGGGATTTCGCTATGCGCATCAACGCGGATTACAATTGGCAACCTTGATGCACGTATTGCCAGATTCAATCCGATCGGGGTCCTGCCCAATGGATTATCGACAAGAATGATTCGTGGGTCCCCCACAGACAATTGTTTGGCAACGTCATTGGTAGAATCCGTGCTAGGACCAAGTGCTAGAACCAGTTCTTTCTCTCCGGCATACTCTTGCGCGAGGATCGAGGACACGGCCTCTTCCAGGTAGCTTGCTTCGTTGAGCACAGGCATGATATAAGAGACGCCAGGAAATTCAGTCATTCGTGTCGGGCCCTACTTCTTCGCTTTCAGATGCTTTTGATATTCCTTGATCACGGTATCCGGATCACCATCCATCATTTGAACACCCTTTTCGATCCAAATAACACGATCGCAAGTTTCCTTGATCGAACTCATAGAGTGCGAAACGTTGAAAATAGTGCCTGCACTGTCTCGAATTTCGCGAATCTTCGCTTCGCTTCGTTTGCGGAACTTTGCATCTCCGACCGCCAATGCCTCGTCGACAATCAAAATATCGTGCTTTTTGGACGCAGCGATAGCAAATTTTAATCTAGCGCTCATACCCGATGAATAAGTATTCATCGGGAGATCAATAAATTCCTGCAGCTCTGCAAAACGAGTTATTTCGTCTCGCATTTCTTCTACTTGCTCACGGCTATAGCCCAGTGCAAGCCCGCCCAGGGTGATATTCTTATCGCCGGATAGATCCGGGATCAGGGCTGCCCCCACTCCAAGCAGACTTGGGCGCGAACGTGCATAGACCGCGCCGCTGGAAGGTGGGGTTAGACCAGTAATTGCTTTTAGCAAAGTCGACTTGCCGGAGCCGTTCGAACCGATTACACCTATGGATTCGTTCTCATACGCAACAAAAGTAATACCTTTGAGCGCATGTACGGTTCGTACACCTTTCAACTGTGGCTGCAGAAGTCTTCTTGCGCCTGCGTTGCCAACTGCCTTACCACTCGAGAACACTTCATATTTAACATGAAGGTTGTCTACGATCACTACTGGTTGCCGTGACTCATTGATATTGAGCCTTGAATTCTCAATATCCTCAGGTTGAACCACATCAATAAATGACGTGTCATCAGAGAAGATAGGTGCGGGTTCATATTCAGGGTGGAGATCTGGATTAATCAGATCGTCAAAACTAATTCGCACGACCGTAACGCTCCTCAGCCTTCCAGAAGTAAAGTAAGCCAAATGCAAGTGTAGCGAGTGACCAACCGCCGACCACCCACCATGCCCAAGAATCATATTCGGCCTGGTTCATCACCAGTCCACGAGCAATTTGAAGAGTTTGATAGAGGGGGTGAATGTCGAAAATTGCTATCATCCAAGGCCAATGGCTCAGCAAACGATCGGCACTAAATAGGACGCCTGACGTATAGAACAGAACACGACCTACAAGAGGCAAAATCTGCGTGAAGTCTCGAACGTGCACAGTGACGCGAGCACAGATTAGTGCAATGCCCATGTTGAATACTGTGAACAAAGCTAGCAGCGGTATGATGCCAAGCCATGTCCATTTTGGTGTCGTTCCCAGGATCATCGCGTAAATGAACATTACGGCCAGCATGGGCATCAGCGTTAGGAAATTCTGAGTTACTTGCGCTACCGGCAGAGATAACCGAGGGAACGCAAGGGACTGCACCAAGGATTTATTCCCAGTAATCGATTTTGCTCCACCATTCATGGATGTAGTGAAGAACTCAAACAAGAAGACACCAATGATGACGAAAACTGGGAAATCCGGTGCCTTATTTGGCCCCTGCAACACGCCAAATATGAATCCATACATGAGTGCGTTGAAAGTAGGCTTCAAGACAATCCAGATCATGCCCAAGCGATTTTTCTGGTTCTGTGATTGGACGCGTGCTTTAGCCAGCTCATAAATGAACTCGCGGCGTTGCCATGTCTGCTTCAGATAGTTGGCCAATGTCGGCCTTGCACCAACACGGTGCAAGCCGTATTTTTCGGCCTCATCTGCAACTGTCATGCGAATTATGTCCTCTTGTTCGAATGCTACTTGATGCATTATCGGCTAAGCATAGATGTACAAAGTCTAGTAGATGGAGTGCTGTTCTTTTGGTTTTCGCTCTTCAGCCTGATGTAGTACATCCCACATCTACTATTTACGGTGTTTCAGGCGGGTTTTCGCGAAGGTAGTCAGCCATTGCATCGCCTTGCAAAGCTTCGCTAATTTGAGCAATAGCGAGTTCGCTTGCCAATTCTATCGATTGCCCATCCGCGCTAGTCGATGTTCCAGCGGTTGGCATGGTGAACATCTCCATATTCTCCGTGTCCACATTTTTGAGTTGCAGTCCAAGTCCGACCAATGTTGCGGCATCAAAGTCGTCGTCAAAGGTCAGATAAGGAGATACCTTGTCGACGATGTCGTACAGCTTGACAGGGTTAGTTAATGTTCCTGATGAGAGCACCTGATTTGCTGCTGCAGCGATGAACTTGCGTTGATTCGCGACACGTTGGTAATCACCATTGGTAAACGACTTTCGCTCACGCACAAATCGAAGTGCGCGATCGCCCTCCAGTGTGATGTCGCCGGCTGGGTAGAAATAGTCCGTGTCGTTTGCCGTGAATGGGATCTCATTATTGACAGTCACCCCACCGAGAGCAGTCGATAATTCACGGAACCCTTCGAAATCAACCATGGCTACATGATCAAGCTTGGTTTGAAGAAGTCCTTCAATCGTTTGCATCAATAGGGGGACCCCGCCAAGCGATATCGCAGCATTGAGCTTGTTCATCCCATGCCCAGGAATCTCCACATACATATCTCGAACCATCGACATAACATAGACCTGTGAGCGGTCTTCAGGGATATGAACAAGCATCATCGAATCGCTACGTTGCGATACAGCCTCATCAAGAGCTTGAGCATTGGCTGTACCTTCATCTGCATGATCGACGCCCAGTAATAAGACATTCATGGACTTATCTTCAGGATCCTTGACAGGGCGAGCTTGTTCCTCGGCGTCTGAAAATCCTAAAGCCACGGTATTGGATTTTGTATTGAACTGTCGCTGCAGATCAAAAAGAACATAGCCTGCACTGAGCACTGCCACCAGGAGCACTACAACTACAGACACGACAACGTCTTGTGTTCTCTTCTTTTTCCGACGTTCAGATCGAGTCCGCGCACTCCGCGACAAAAAGACTGAATCTTGGTCTTGCACTATTCTCATTCCTACTCCACCGGGCAACGATCCCCAAAGTCAACGACAGCCGGGGTGACTTCGCGCAATGAAAAAGACTACCCAAGATAAATGTGATTATCCTGAGTAGCCTAGGTCAAGAACTAGTCTTCTAGAGTTCTGACGAAATTCTTCAGCCAAGTCTTCAAGTTGGCCCCAAGTTCTTCGTTCTCCACAGCAAGGGTAATGTTCGCTTGCAAATAACTTAGTTTGTCGCCGGTGTCGTATCGTCGACCTCGGAAAACTACAGCGTGGACACCAGCTCCCTCGCCGTCGGCAGTCGCCAACTCTTGCAGAGCATCCGTTAACTGAATTTCATTGCCCCGTCCGGGAGCCGTGTGCTTCAGAATCTCGAATACACGGGGATGCAGTAAATAACGTCCAATGACAGCTAGATTACTCGGTGCTTCTTCAACGCTCGGCTTCTCAACCAACCCATTAACTTTGACGTAGTCGGCGTCCGCTACCCGGGACACATCTGCACATCCATAAGCACTGATTTGTTTTGGATCAACTTCCATCAGAGCAATAACTGAACCGCCAGTCGACTTTTGAATGTCAATCATGGAAGAAAGCAAGTCATCATCTTCATGGATCAAGTCATCGCCGAGAAGAACCGCAAATGGTTCATCGCCTACATGTTGCTTGGCACATAGGACTGCATGACCCAGCCCGCGAGGATCGCGTTGCCGTACGTAATGGATATCCCCCAACGCTGTGGCATCTTGCACCAGCGCGAGCTTCTTCGTATCACCCTTTGCTTCCAGAGAAGCTTCCAGTGACGGAACACGATCAAAATGGTCTTCAAGAGCGCGCTTGTTTCGTCCGGTAATCATCAGGACATCATTAAGCCCAGCACGAGCAGCTTCGGCGACAACATATTGAATCGCTGGCTTGTCTACAACTGGGAGCATTTCCTTGGGCATTGCTTTTGTTGCTGGAAGGAATCGTGTCCCTAAACCGGCTGCCGGAATGACCGCTTTAGTAATGGCGCGAGGTGCAGACATAGTGTTGAATCCCCTATCTTCGGATTAGTTAGTGGCGACTGTATTGCGCAACTACCTACGGATGAGTAAGCCTCTTTATTACAGCGCGCGGGAAGTATTCATCGACGTCCCCGCCAAGAGCCTGTACTTCCTTGAGCAGAGATGAGGAAAGATGCGTGTATCGCGTATCGGCCTGGAGGAAGACCGTTTCAACACCGGTGAGATGCCGATTCATCGTGGCCATGGGAATCTCATAGGCGTAGTCAACAGTGCTACGCAATCCCTTGACGATTGCTTCCGCTCCCTGCTCCTTGCAGAAATCAGCTAGCAGGCCCTGGCCCATCGGCACAGCGGAAACCCCACGCAGTCCACCGACAGTTTCTTCTACCATGGCGACTCGTTCGTCTTCGCTGAAGCGATACTTCTTGGAGTAATTAGTGGACACTGCCACGATCACCTCGTCAAAAAGGCTCGCCGCGCGCGCAATGATTTCGACGTGTCCATTATGAATTGGGTCAAAAGAACCCGGGCATACCGCTCTTCGCATGAACTGAATCTATCAAGAACTCATGTCAAATTAGCGATCTGGTGTGAATGTCTCGTAAAGATTCGATGACTTAATACACTTGATCCTCTGTACAAGACGATAATGGACTCATGAGCATTGAATTCACTCCATGGCAGCGAACCGCATATGGTGCCAACCTCCTAGATTCCACGGGGCAGCCCGGAGTGACGATCTTTGAAGAAATCACCGCATTAGCGAATCATCACAAGGCCATCAATCTAGGCCAGGGGTTCCCCGATTCCGAGGGTCCACCAGAAATCAAGCAAATTGCCATGGACGCAATACAGAATGGCGCTAACCAATACGCACCAGGTTCAGGGACGCTGAACCTCCGCGAAGCTATCGCTGCGCACCAGGAGCGGTTCTATTCGCTGATCCTTGATCCCGAGTCCGAGGTCGTTGTTTCCACAGGCGCAACCGAAGCCATCGCTGCATCTCTGCTGGCTTTCCTGGAACCTGGCGATGAAGTTGTGACCTTTGAGCCTTATTACGATTCCTATGCAGCCATGATTGGGTTGACCAACACTGTGCATAAGGTCGTTCAGCTCAAGGCTCCGAATTTCGAACCAGATTTGGATGAACTTCGGCGTACGGTCACTGACCAGACGCGGGTAATCCTCGTGAACAATCCCCATAATCCAACTGGCACCGTATTAGATGATTCAGTGCTCCAAGAAATCATTGCCCTGGCACATCAGCACGACTGCATCATCATCGCCGATGAAGTCTATGAACATCTGACTTTCGGTGTGCGACATGTTCCCATCGCGAGCTTGCCCGGTGGATCAGAACGTACCATCACCATTTCTTCAGCGGGCAAGTCCTTCTCCTTTACCGGCTGGAAAATAGGCTGGGCAACCGGTCCTCGCCAACTGATCACTGCTGTCCGTACAGTGAAACAGTTCCTGACCTACTCCTCGGGCCCAGCTTTCCAACCTGCCGTAGCGCAAGCACTGCAACTTCCAGACGCCTTCTTCGAGCGCTTCGCCGCCGATCTCGGACAGTCGGGAGAAATTCTCGCATCAGGCCTGGAAACAGCTGGCATCCCGGTAATTCGCCCGAAGGGTACCTACTTCTTGGTTGCTGATGTACGTGGCTTTGAATTGAATGATGCTGCTGAAGTAGCCCGAATGATGCCCGAGCGGCTCGGCGTCGCGGCGATACCGATGTCGGCCTTTGTCCATCCCGAAAACCGAAGTGATTATCAGGGTCTGCTGCGCTTCGCCTTCTGCAAAAAGCCTGACGTGATTTCCGATGCGGTTCAGCGATTGCAGCGCCTGCCAGAGGTGCTCTCCAATTGACACGAAAGCCGGCTAAACGGTGGCTTGGTTTCGTACAGGAACACGCCACGATTTACGACGATGACTTGGTCCCCGGGTCAAAAATACTCGCCATCGGCGGCGCACCCCAGTCGCATGTCAATCTTTCGCATCCGGAAGAAGTCTTTTACGAATATCTTGCACGCATTGCCAATCATCTGAAGGTCCTGCGCCCAGAAGAGCGTCCAATGAAGATGCTGCATCTCGGCGCAGGCGCCTTGACCCTGGCTCGCTGGGCGAGTGTGGTTTATCCCTCGAGTACTCACGTAGCTGTAGACATTGAGCGGGAACTTCTTGATTTCGTTCTCACGCATCTGCCTTTGCCTCAAGGCTGCGACCTGTCTCCAATTGTTGCCGATGCAAGGAGCGTGCTTGCTGAACAACTGATCGATGAAAAATTTGACGTCATCGTACTGGATATCTTCTCTGGGCCGGACGCACCTGAACACCTAACCACCGACGGCTACTATGCAGAACTCAAGAATTCGTTGGCCAATGACGGATTGCTGTTCGTGAACATTGGCGATGATCCTCCCTTGGATTTCACCTGTTCTCAAGTTGAGGCAGCAGGTTCCAGCTTTGAATTCGTGATGCTGAGTTCAAGTCCGGAAATGTTTACCAAGCGCTTCCCCGGGAACTTGATATTGACAGCGTCCCGCCAACGATTCCGGGCCGATCAAATACTCGAATGCCAGGCAGCCGGACCATATCCGTCAGAGGTTCGCCATTCGATGGATCTAGATGGGTTCTGCAAACCATAGGTGCGTTTCGCCGTATTTCTTGTCGGCGAACTTCTCCATGGCGCTCGGCCATGTTGGTTCGGGTGAACGACCGGAACGCTCGACGATCACGGTGGCATCTTCAGCTAGGATTCTGGATATCTTCTCGAGCGTGACAGCTAGTTCTTCTTCAGTCAGCGGGTAAGGAGGATCCAGCAAGACAACGTCAAAAGTCTTGCTGGGCACTCCCGAAACCTCGTTGTAATACCCATCGAGGACGCTATCAACACTCCCGCGCTGAACCGTCACGGTATCGGTCTTCAAAACCTTATTCACCAGTGCCGCATTTTGCTGGCAAACAGAGACCGCTTTGGGCGCCTTTTCTACAAGAACAACCTGCCGCGCCCCGCGGCTGGCTGTCTCGACGCCTAGCGACCCTGATCCTGCAAAGAGATCCAGCACTCGTGCACCGGTTAGGATATCCCAGCTTTCCAAACGGGAGAAGAGAGCCTCTTTGACCCGGTCCGTTGTAGGGCGTGTTGCATCACCAGGTACGGACTTCAGTGGACGCCCGCCGGCGGCTCCAGCGATAATTCGGCTCATTGCCTAGATCTACCTTCAATCAGTTCTTATTCAAATATTCTTTGGTGGAATCATCAAGCCAACTCCCGGCCGCCACTAGGAGCCCGGGGTGATGACGTCCCCAGTTGCCATCGGCAAGTAAGAGACCCGCATCAGTTCTAGCCCGCTCAATGAGCGAGCGATCCTTGATGATGCTCAGTTCCCTCAACGACGACCGGCTGCCCGATTGCTGAACGCCGAGGATATTTCCTTCTTTGCGTTCCGCCAGGTCTGCTTCGGCTAGCTCAAAGCCATCGATTGTTGACTCGATCGTCTTCAAACGTCCAACCGACGGATGGTCCGCGTCCAACCATGTGGTCATAAGGCACGTCCCGGGAAATCCGCCACGGCCTACGCGGCCACGTAGCTGGTGGAGCTGCGAGATGCCAAAGCGCTCAGCATCCATGATCACCATCAACGTCGCATTATGAACGTCAACACCGACTTCAATGACAGTCGTAGAAATCAGCACGTCAATTTCGCCACGTGCAAAGGAATCCATGGTTTCTTGCTTGTCTGCTGCATCCAGTTGCGAGTGCAACGCTTCGGTACGTATCCCAGCAAATTCAGGCATCCCACCCAGCAACTCCTGCATGGCTTCGACGCTCATGGTTTGTCCGGCAGAATCTTCATAGGTCGCTAGGAGTACGCCTTGTTCCGCTGTCGTGTCCGAAATTCTTGGACACACCACATAGACTTGGTGGCCCTTTTCCACTTCCTCAATGACCCTTGAGAACAACCTGTCGCGGAAACCGGTCAGCTGCATGGGCACAATATGCGTTTGGATCGGTGCGCGCCCCGCGGGCAGGCGCTTGATTGTCGACGTGTCCAAATCGCCGAACACGGTCATAGCGACGGTTCTCGGGATCGGCGTAGCAGTCATGACCAGGGTATGCGGAACCGAGCCGGCCGCCTTAGCCCGCAAGGCGTCGCGCTGTTCAACGCCAAAACGATGTTGCTCGTCCACGACGACTAGGCCAAGTCCAGCAAATTGCACCTGATCGCCCAACAGGGCATGCGTACCAATAACCAGTCCTGTTTCACCGCTGGCAATACCTAATAGAGCTTCACGACGCTGTGCAGTTTTTGCCGAACCTGTCAGGAGCGCGACTCCAGTTCCTTCGCCTTCGCCGAACAATCCGGGTTCTGCGAGGTTGCCAAGCATCTTCTTGATAGACGCATAGTGCTGTGCGGCCAGGACTTCTGTCGGCGCTAGGAGCGCTGCTTGTCCTCCGGCATCGATCACCTGCAAGATGGCGCGTAGCGCGACAATGGTCTTGCCGGAACCTACCTCCCCCTGCAGCAATCGATGCATCGGATGTGGCTGTGCCAGATCGGCAGAGATTTGATCCCCGACAAGGAGCTGGTCTTCAGTGAGGGTAAACGGCAGGATGGCATCGAATTTGTCGGCCAGTCGTCCTGGCACCTGTGGACGCGCGATAGCTTTCTGCGCTCCCAGCTGGCGACCGCGTTCCCCTAATGCCAGCTGCAGCATGAAGGCTTCTTCAAAGGCAAAGCGCTGTCGAGCCACGTAAGCGTGCTTGATTTCTTTGGGGAAATGTCGATCCAAGAACGCTTGATGGCGTACTGGGTAATGATGGGTGCGTAGGAGGTCTGCTGGAAGAAATTCAGGAAGATTCTGATCTGTGAATCGTTCCATCAACAACGCCATCAAATCCCTGATGCGCTTATTCGGCATCTTCGCCGAAGCCGGATAGATCGGGATAGGGCGCGGATCGGCTTGTGATGCCTCATCCAGGATCGCGTATTCGGGCTGGCTCAGCTGGAGGTGGTCCTGATACCAGCCAACCTTGCCGCTGAACATTGCAATAGTTCCAACATCCAGGTCGGTTCGGGCTTGATAACCATTGAAGAAGGTCATCTTCAGCTCTTGGCCACCTGCACTTAGCTCATCGCTAACGGTCACTTCAAAAATGAAACCGCGACGCGAGTGCATCTGTCGCTGGCTAACGTTGACCACCTGGGCTACAACGGTGACGTGCTCGTCAAAGGGAAGCTCTGAAATGGGCGTAAGTTCGCCTACTTCGACATAGCGCCGCGGAAAATGCCAGAGGAACTCCCCCACTGTGCTGTAGCCGAATGCCTTTTCCAGCGCGGTGGCGTTCTTATTTCCGAGGAACGTTGAGAGTTCTGCATTCTCAAACGAGGTCAGCGTTGTTTCAGCCATCGTGGGTGCACAGATCGGTGACGCTGATATTCACTGGGTCACCGTATTTCTTGATCAGGTCCAAGGCTTTTTCAGACTCCGGAACATGCACATGTACGCGCCAACGATAAGTGTCTTCTTCAAGCTGGTTTACCGGGGACATGATCACGGACTTGCCCAGGGCATCTAGCTGACCGCGCAGCGTAGCGGCGCCTAATGCATCCAGGGATACAGTGCACATGACTTCGACGCCGGTTTCAGTGTCATTGTTCAGATGAACATGCGGATCCTGGACCTGATAGCCATGGAATTTCTCGTAGGACTCAAAATCAGTGGCGTCGCTTCGAATAGCAGCGCAAAATTCATCGATGATGATCAGCATGCCCACCGCGCCCGCATCTACTACACCGGCTTCAACGAGGGACGGGAGCTCTGTTTCAGTTCCCTTCACTGCCAATCGAGCCGCTTGGCTCATCTGGGTCAATACCGTGTCCAATGCTGCACGGCTCTCTAAATCGCACTTCAAGTGAGCAAGGGTTGAGCCTGCGGCCAACGCGATGGCGTTGATCACGGAGAGCATGGTGCCTTCGACCGGTTCACTCAGTGCTGACCAGGAGCGCACCTTGGCACGTTCAAGCCCAAGGGCTAGCAGCGGCGCGGTAAGCCGCTCGTAACCGACCCACGGTTCACTCAGGCCGCTGAGAAATACAGCCAACAGGGTTCCAGAGTTGCCGCGCGCCGATTCCATTGACGCGCGCGCGGCAACTTCTAAGAAGCCACCGATGTCGTCGCTTTCCAGTTTACTCACTGCATCGTGACCTGCCCGTGCAGTCAGATACAGGTTACTGCCCGTATCTCCGTCTGCTACCGGGAAAACGTTGATGGCATTGAGCCGGTCAGAATGGTTCCCGAGACTCTTGACACTCCGTGCGAGCCATTCTCTGATGGCACGCACCGAGGTATCGAGTTTTTGGGGAGTCATGGAAAGTTGGTCCTTCAGTGGAGTTATCGTGACAGGTCAGTAGTTTCTACGAACTCTGCCATCTTGTCTTCTTGCAGTGCCTTGCCAAACTTCTCAATCACTTCCATATCCGGAATGACAATTGACTGTCCGTCGGCAGAACGTCCCGGACCCTTGTTAGGAAGGGTGAAGAATTCCATATCGCTCGAACGCAGGTTCAGCATGGAGGAAGCGTAAGAGGCAACCTTGCCAGAATCCAGAGTTTCATCAACTGCAATGAACGGTGCAATTTGAGAAACAACTTCAGAAACCTTACCCGGGTTGGTCAGGGTTTCCTTGGACATCAACTGACCAAGCAAAGCCTTGACGAAAAGCTGCTGGTTCTTGACGCGCTCGTAGTCGCTGCCTGGGAAGGACTTGCGTTCACGGACAAACGCCAGTGCCTGTTCACCGTCCAGAGTTTGAACACCCTCTGGGAAGTACATGCCATTAACAATCGACTGCTTGAAGCCGCGCGGATTATTGACGGTAACTCCGCCCACTGCATCGGTTAGACCCTTGAATCCTTCGAAATCGACGGACGCGACGTGGTTAATGCGAACACCAAAGAGCCCCTCAAGAGTTTCGACTGCTTTGGGCACTCCACCGCTGGCAAAAGCGCGGTTGATCTTGGCAGTGCCTACGCCCGGAATATCAAGCCAGGTGTCGCGCATGACGGAGGTGACAAACACATTCTCGCGGTCTGCAGGAATATGAACCAGCATCATGGTGTCTGAGCGGCCACCGTTAGGCAGGGTACCAAAGTCTTCACTGTCCTCATCCGCCTCACGAGTTGCGCGAGTATCGCTTCCGAGCAGCAGGATGTTGACGGCGTCCTTGGACTCGTCATTGACTTCAGGACGAGTTTCTTCCGCAGGGAAGGCATCCGTAATGGTCTGGCTTTCAGAGTCGAAAGTTCTGCCAAGGTTCCAAAGGTAACCGGCGGCAACAAGCGCCGCGACCATGACGAGGGCAAGCACGCTTAGGACGATGGCTCGCCCGGTGCGCTTTTTCTTTTTGCGCGGTCGCGCTGAGTGCTCTTCAAAGGACATTTGCTACCTTTCACAGTTTCAACTCTGTACATCCTATCTTTCAGAGTGCCGATGTAGTCTTATAACGTGTCTAAAATCAGCTTGAAAGCCCGACTGTCACCAAAACTTAACCGAAAACTTGCTCAAACTTCGGCATTGGTGATGAGCGGTACTTTATTACTACCAGTACTTGCAGGCTGCGCGTCAGTTGCTTCCGTGGACGCTGCCCAGGACGCAGCCAACCCGCTTTGTGCGGAAATGATGGTTGTCCTGCCCGAAGCCATCGATGATGCCGAGCGTCGTTCAACAACCTCGCAGGCAACCTCGGCCTGGGGCGACCCGTCAAAAGTTGTCTTGCGTTGCGGTGTCGAAGTTCCAGGACCCACTACTGACCCCTGCGTATCCGTGAATGACGTCGACTGGGTAGCGAATGAGGATGAAGAATCAGGTATCTGGACCTTGACTACTTACGGCCGGACGCCGGCGACCGAAGTCGTCTTGGATCCTAACGTCATCCCGTCAAGTACCGTGCTGGCCACGCTGTCGGATGCAGCCCAGAAGATCCCGGCTTCCAAAAAGTGCGTTAGTGTTGACAAGTCAGTGAGCTTGTAAGCGGATCGCCTACAAGCAAAACGTGAGGGTGTGTTGATTTTTCAACACACCCTCACGCTTTAACGGCTATTCCCGGATTAGCGCAAACCGATATTCCGGTCGGTAGCCAGCCCAATCAGCTCATCAATAAGTTCACGGTACTCAATTCCCGTTCTGGCCCACATTTGCGGGTACATGCTTGACGGCGTGAAGCCGGGCATGGTGTTGATTTCATTGATGATCCACTCCCCTTCGGGAGTGTAGAAGAAATCAACTCGAGATAGGCCTTCTGCATCGATAGCGTCGAAGGCTTTGACCGCAAGTTCGCGGATCTCGCGCGTGGCTTCTTCGCTCAGATCTGCTGGGCAGCTGAGCTCGGCGGCGGCGCCATCAACATATTTCGCTTCAAAATCATAGAAAGTGTGCTCATTATCTGCCACCGCGATTTCGCCTGGCAATGAGGCACGCGAAGGTTCGCAGCCGCGGCCTTCAAGAACACCGCATTCGATTTCACGGCCAACGATCCCCTGCTCGATGATCACCTTGGGATCTTCAGCACGGGCAATTTCAATAGCGGCACGAAGCCCCGAAGGCTCGTCTACCTTGGTGATGCCTACCGAGGATCCTGCACGGGCCGGCTTGACGAACAACGGGTACTGCAGGTCTTCGCAACGCTTCATGGCAGCTTCGCTGTTGCGCAGCCACTGCTTGTTGGTGATGACTTCGTATGGGCCTACCTTGAAGCCTGCCCCTTCGAAGACAACCTTCATGAAATGCTTGTCCATGCCCATCGCACTGGCTGCAATACCGGAGCCAACGTAAGAAGCGCCAGCCATTTCCAGCATGCCCTGAATTGATCCATCCTCGCCGAACGGACCATGAAGCAACGGGAAGACCACGTCGATCTCGCCCAGATCTGCCACCGTGGAGTCCGAGTAGGACAGCAATGTTGTCTTCTGCGCGTCGGTGGAAAGATGCACCGGATGATCCACCGAGGAAATTTCTGGCAGCTTGCCAGTATTCAGTGCCCAGCCTTCTGGATCCTCGTCCAGCAGGGTCCAACCGCCGTCGCGGGTGATGCCCACCGGAACAATTTCGAAACGCTCGCGGTCGATAGCGTGCATGACGCCGGCCGCAGTAACGCAGGAAACGGAGTGCTCTGAGGAACGGCCACCGAAGAGCAAGAGGACGCGGAGCTTGCGTTCAGTCATTAGTGACGTTCTCCTTCAGATTTCAATTCACGCGACAACAGGCGTGCAGCCATATTTTCAACGCTCAAGGTTCCCTCCAGGACCATGACCACCGCTTCGGTGATTGGCATTTCCACGTGATGGGCCTGGGACAGGTCGAATACGGCACGTGCTGATTTGATGCCTTCCGCAGTCTGCGACATGCGGTCATTGACCTCTTCCAAGAAGAGCCCCTGGCCAAGCAGGCGTCCTGCAGTGTTGTTACGGGAGAGCGAGGAAGAACAGGTAGCCACAAGGTCGCCTAGGCCAGAAAGACCTGCCAGGGTATCCAAACGGCCGCCCAGGGCGAGGACCAAGCGAGTGGTTTCAGCCAAGCCGCGCGTGATGACAGTGGACTTGGTATTATCGCCCATTCCCATGCCATCGCACATGCCAACGGCAAGGGCGATGATGTTCTTGACGATTCCGCCAAGCTCAACACCCAAGACATCGTCATTAGTGTAAGGACGGAAGTATGCAGCGGAACACAGTTCAGCAATCCACTGCGCAATATCAGAATCGGTGCAGGCCACGACCGAAGCCGTTGGCTGCTCGCGTGCGATTTCCATTGCCAGGTTTGGTCCGGACAGCACAGCGATCTGCTTTGCAGGCAACCCGGTGACTTCGGCGATGACCTGGCTCATGCGCAGATCGGTCCCGCGTTCAAGACCCTTCATCAGTGAAAGCAAGACCGCACCGGGTTCAAAGAATTCTTTGAACTTCGCCAATTCCTCGCGCAACGACTGAGCTGGAATCGCCAAGACGACAAGGTCAGCGTCTTTGAGAACGGTCTTTGGATCCGATGATGCCGTGATGTTGGCCGGAAGCTTGGTTTCGCGCAGGTAGCGTGAGTTGGTGTGGCGTTCATTGATTTCGTTGGCGGCGTCTTCGCGACGGGCCCAAATCTGAACGTCGATGCCCTTGTCTGCAACGGAATCAGCAAGCACCTTGGCGAAGGTTGTCCCCCAGCTGCCAGCGCCCATGACGGCGATTTTGCGTGGTAGCGGCTTAGTCAATGTCAGTCCTCTGGAAGATGTTGATCAAGGTAATTAGTTATCCGGGGTATCGAAATTGCGTCCAGTCTTCGACTGGCCATGCTTGCTGGGATCCCAACGCGCAGCTGGTGCTTCTTCTTGGCGCAGTTCTGCGGTCAGTGCGGTGATCGCGTCCATGATGCGATCGGTGGCTTCTTGCAGCACTGCCCGAGTCCGCGGGCCATCACGCAAGTCATCAAGATCCACTGGCTGGCCAACTGACACCGTGACGTGCTTTCGCGGGAACGGATACATTTTCTTGGAATAGCGCGGCAGCAGTTCCTGGTCGCCCCAGTGAGCCATCGGTACCACTGGTGCGCCAGTCTGCAGGGCCAAACGTGCGGCACCGGTTCGTCCTACCATTGGCCACAGAGCAGGGTCGCGGGTCAGCGTCCCTTCCGGGTAAATGACTATGACCCCGCCGGCGTCCAAGACTTTTCGGGCCGCGGCCAGCGATTCGCCAGCATTGGATGCGCTGCGTGACACAGGAACCTGTCCGGTCTCGCGCAGCATCCATCCGAGCACTGGGATCTTGAACAAGGATTCCTTGGCCAGCCAGCGTGGCAGCCGGCCATTGCTGTAAATAGCATGGCCGACAACCAGCGGATCAATCTCGGTCAGGTGATTGGGGCAGAGGATGTACCCGCCCGGAGGGAGGGTTTCGAAGCCCTTCCACGTTTTGCCGATCAAACCGTTCATGGCAGAACGGACAATGCCCGCCAATAGCGAGAAAACCCGTTTAGTCTTAGCAGATTCGCCAGGGGCCAGAATCTTTACCACGAATCGGATCCCCTTTAGTTGCTCAGCTCGACATTTGCGCCCAGGGCCTGCAGCTTCTCCATGAAGTGCTCGTAGCCTCGGTTGATGATCTCAATGCCGGTGACCTTGCTGGTGCCTTCGGCAGCCAGAGCAGCGATCAAATGGGAGAAACCGCCACGAAGATCAGGAACATCGATGTCGGCACCGGTCAGCTTCGCTGGGCCAACGACTACAGCAGAATGCTTGAAGTTGCGCTGCCCGAAGCGGCAAGGGGTGGATCCGAGGCAGTCGGTGTGAACCTGGACGGTGGAACCCATGCGAACCAGCGCATCGGTGAATCCGAAGCGGTTCTCATACACGGTCTCGTGAATGACTGATACGCCCTTGGCCTGGGTCAGGGCCACTACCAGCGGCTGCTGCCAGTCAGTCATGAAGCCCGGGTGGACGTCGGTTTCCAGGATCAGTGGATTAAGGTCTCCACCTGGGTGATAGAAGCGAATGCCGTCGGACTTGACGTCGAATTCACCACCGATTTGGCGGTAGACGTGCAGGAAAGCTGTCAAATCACGCTGGGTCGCGTCCTGGACGAAAATATCGCCCTTGGTGACCAGCGCTGCAGAGGCCCATGATGCGGCTTCGTTGCGATCAGGCAACGCGGAGTGGTCGAAGCCCGTAAGCTTCTCGACACCTTGGATGCGGATCACGCGGTCGCGGTGCACGGAGATGATGGCGCCCATCTTCTGCAGCAGCGAGATCAGGTCAAGGATTTCTGGCTCAATGGCCGCGTTGCTGACTTCGGTGACGCCCTTGGCTCGAACGGCCGAGAGCAGGACCTGTTCGGTGGTGCCAACACTTGGGTATTGCAGTTCAACCTTGGCGCCGGTCAGCCCATTAGGGGCCGAGATGCGGATGCCATCGGCTGCCTTGTCAACGATCGCTCCAAAGTCGCGCAGGACTTCCAGGTGGAAGTCAATCGGGCGGTCGCCGATGCGGCAGCCACCCAGATCCGGGATGAACGCTTCGCCCAGGGCGTGGATCAATGGTCCGCAGAAAAGAATAGGGATACGCGAGTCACCGGCATGGGCATCGATCGCCTGGTTCGAGGCGGTCTTGACCTGGGTAGGGTCCATGGTCAGATCGCCGGTTTCGGGGTCCTGGTCAACCTTGACACCGTGGATTTCAAGGAGGCTGCGCACGACAGCTACATCTTTGATCTCCGGTACGTTGCGCAATACCGAAGGGGTATCGCCAAGCAGAGCCGCGACCATGGCTTTTGGCACTAGGTTCTTTGCTCCGCCGACTCGTACGGTGCCCTTGAGCGGGACACCACCATGGATCGTCAGGATCTTACCCATGTATGAATTACCTCATCGCGTAGTCGTTATCGCCCGCCGAAGCTTCTAGGCTTTCGAACTGGCAGGACTAAGTAAGCATACCGCCTCTGTACCTGCCAGTATGCCCAGATCATCTCGTGGCGCACACATTGTGAGCATGCTTTCAGACAGACCTATTATGCTCTGCCGAAATTCATTCCATCAGGAATGCAATAATCCGCTCACCCCTAACAACGTCAGGGCGGAGCGGACCATTCCAATTACTTTGAACTCGGTGCTTAGCCTGCGGTTCGTGCCGGCAAAGTCTGCGGCTTATGCGCAGGACGCTTGGCTTCGTATGCGGTGATATCTTCCTCATGCTGCAAGGTCAGGCCGATATCGTCCAGGCCTTCCATCAAGCGCCAGCGGGTGTAGTCGTCAATCTGGAACGGTGCCGAGATGGAACCGCACTGGACCGTACGCGATTCCAGGTCAACGGTGACCGTGGTGCCTGGATTGTTCTCCAGTTCCTTCCAGATCAATTCAATATCGCTCTGGGCAACTTCAGCAGCAACCAGTCCCTGCTTGCCCGAGTTGCCACGGAAAATATCGGCAAACCGAGCGGAGATCACAGCCTTGAATCCGTAATCCTTCAACGCCCAGACAGCGTGCTCGCGCGAAGAACCGGTGCCGAAGTCGGGACCTGCCACCAGCACGGAGCCGGTATTGAAAGGTTCCTGGTTCAGGATGAAGTTCTCATCCCGTCGCCAACCCGCGAACAACGCATCCTCGAATCCGGTGCGGGTGATGCGCTTGAGGTAAACGGCAGGAATAATCTGGTCCGTGTCCACATTGCTCTGGCGCAGTGGAACACCAATACCGGTGTGGCTGACAATCTTTTCCATGACGGTGATCCTTCCTAGACCGAAGCCGGTGCGTTGACGAGGTCGCTAGGCGACGAGAGGGTTCCACGGATTGCGGTAGCCGCGGCCACCAGTGGCGACACCAGGTGGGTACGTCCGCCCTTGCCCTGGCGTCCTTCGAAGTTGCGGTTGGAGGTGGACGCGCAGCGCTCCCCCTCGGCCAGCTGGTCCGGGTTCATGCCCAGGCACATGGAGCAACCTGCAAAGCGCCATTCAGCACCGAAATCCTTGAAAATCTGGTCCAGGCCTTCTGCTTCGGCTTCCAGCCGAACTCGCGCCGAGCCGGGCACCACGATCATGCGGACATCAGGATCCTTTTCCTTGCCCTTGATGACCTGAGCAGCTGCACGCAGGTCCTCCATGCGGGAGTTGGTGCAGGACCCCAGGAAGACGGTATCCACGCGGATGTCCTTCAGCGGAGTGCCGCCGGTCAGACCCATGTAGTTCAAGGCACGCTCGCAGGCCTTGCGATCATTCTCGTCTTCGAAGTCTTCTGGAGAAGGCACATTCTCAGACAGCGAGACACCCTGGCCGGGATTGGTGCCCCAGGTGACAAATGGTTCAAGTTCATCTGCATTCAAGAAGACTTCAGCGTCAAAGCGCGCGCCTTCATCGGTGTGCAGCTGCTTCCAGTCCTCGACGGCAGCGTCCCAGTCTTCGCCTGCCGGTGCGTGCGGGCGTCCCTTGACGTATTCGAAGGTGGTCTCGTCCGGAGCGATCATGCCGGCGCGGGCGCCAGCCTCGATGGACATGTTGCAGATGGTCATGCGGGCATCCATGGACAGCGAGCGAATCGCAGAACCACGGTACTCCAGCACGTACCCCTGGCCGCCACCGGTACCGATCTTGGCGATGACCGCCAAGATGATGTCCTTGGAGGTAACACCAGGCTTCAAGGTGCCTTCGACGTTAATCGCCATGGTCTTGAATGGCTTCAAGCTCAGCGACTGGGTGGCCATTACATGCTCGACTTCCGAGGTGCCGATGCCCAAAGCCAGGGCGCCGAAGGCGCCATGGGTCGAGGTATGCGAATCACCGCAGACCACAGTCATGCCCGGCTGGGTCAGACCCAGCTGCGGACCTACCACGTGAACGATGCCCTGCTCCTTGTCGCCCAAGGAGTGCAGGCGGACACCGAATTCCTTGCAGTTATCCCGCAGGGTGTGGATCTGGGTGCGGCTGGTCAGGTCGGCAATGGGCTTGTCAATATCCAGCGTGGGAGTGTTGTGGTCTTCGGTCGCAATCGTCAGGTCCGGACGACGCAGCGGACGGCCAGCCAGGCGCAGGCCCTCGAAGGCCTGCGGCGAGGTCACCTCGTGCAGCAGGTGGAGATCAATGTAGATCAAATCCGGCTGGCGAGCTTCGCCTTCGCCTTCTCCTCGGCGCACAACATGTGCATTCCAGACTTTTTCTGCCAATGTCTGGGGCGACTGCATGGCGGACATGCGACACACTCCTCAAGCTACGAACATTTGATACTCCAACTTTGACACTTCATAGATCGACTTTTCCAGTATGCGGACTTGAATCTCAAATACTGAGACGTGATACTGGAACCATGACAACAGGCAGCGGCGTAGGCGTACTGGACAAGGCAGCAGCCATTCTCAATGCATTGGAGAATGGACCCACTTCCCTATCCCAGCTGGTGGAACTCACCGAAATTTCGCGTCCTACGGTGCACCGTATTGCCCAATCGCTGGTTCACCATGGACTGGTTGGACGCGACATGCACGGCCGCTTTGAGTTGGGGAACCGTCTGGTGGAACTCGCCAGCGCCGCTGGCGAAGACCGATTGGTCAGCGCAGCGGGCCCCGTGCTCATCAAGCTTCGCGACCTCACCGGTGAAAGCACGCAGATTTTCCGCAAGCAGGGCGATTATCGTGTCTGCATCGCCAGTGCTGAGCGTCCAATCGGCCTGCGTGACACCATCCCTGTTGGAACCCAGCTGTCCATGAAAGCCGGCTCGGCAGCCCAGATTCTGCTCGCCTGGGAAGACAATGAACGCATGGTCGACGGATTGCATCACGCGCGCTTCACGCCGACAATTCTGGCTGGGGTCCGTCGACGTGGTTGGGCCCAGTCGCTGGGAGAACGCGAGCCGGGTGTCGCTTCCGTATCAGCACCAGTTCGAGGGCAATCCGGACGAGTCATCGCGGCGCTGTCCTTATCCGGCCCGATTGAACGGCTCACGCGCCAGCCAGGGAAAATTCACCACGAAGCCGTGACTAGCGCCGCCCACGAGCTTTCCGAACTGCTGCGCATCCAGAATGACCGCGCGTAGCCAGCTCATGAAGCGCGTTCGGAGCAGCTAGCCGAAGTGGTCAAAGCCTGTCTCAGGCTTTGCGACCTTGCCATCAAGTTTCACTACTGCGCGGCGGCCATTAGCCGGCTTGGCAGCACCAATTACGGTGAATTCCTCTGGGATTTCAATTCCCGCTGGGAAGGCAGCAAGGAGTCCAAAATCTTCGCCGCCATACAATACCCACGACATGGGATCGGTGCCGGTCAGTTCTGACGCGGCTTCCAAGCGAACTGCATAATCCTGCAGCGCGGAAGACTCTAACTCGAGATTCACATGGCTGGCTTTGGCCAAGCGACCAGCGTCACGGATCAGCCCATCAGATATGTCCATCATGGCTGTAGCACCCGATTCCGCGGCACGCGGGCCGGATTCCAACGGTGGCACGGGACGGCACTGCGCCTGGACCAGCCGGCGCACCGCCCGGCTCCAGCCTTGTTCGTTGCGATCATGTTCCAGGACGGAAAGCCCTGCCCCAGCAGCACCGACACGTCCAGCCACGGCAATGCGGTCGCCAACTTGGACTCCGCTCCTCAGGACCTTGCCATGCTCGCATTCGCCCAGAACTGTAGTGGTAACGGAAATTTCTTGGGACTTCCCGAGGTCTCCCCCGAGAATTGTAAGTTCCTGTGCGCCAAGTCCCTGTATAGCCTCGGCAACGCCGCGGCTGAAGTCCCTGACCCATTCCAAGGAAGTGTCCTTCGGGAGGGACAAAGAAATCACGGCGCCAGTAGCTTGACCGCCCATTGCATTAATGTCCGAAACATTCTGTGCAATGGATTTCCACCCGATGTCATAGGCTCTGTGCTCTAGCCCGCTGGGCCAGATCAACCGAAAATCTTGATTCTCAACCAGGGTATCCACGGAGACGAGAACTTCCGTTCCGCGCACGCGCAGCGCGCCTGCGTCATCGCCGGGCCCGAGACTTGCTTGTTCTGAATCAAGCAGCGGCAACATCGCGTCCAGGATGCCTTGTTCCCCAAGGTCACCTACCGTTGCATCGACGTTTGGTTGGTTTGTAGTCACAGAGTTCTAATCGGCTTTCTTGGCTGCTGAGGTGATCAATGCTGAATAACTATTGAAGGTGTCCAAATGCTGGTCAACAGGATCAATCACGGCCTGCCTGACCAAGTGGGATACCGAGCGTTCAATGTTCTTCAACGCTTTCCTACGCTTAACTTTAGCGACTATTCGGTTGACAAACGAGCAAGCCAAGCCAAGGACAATACCCAGCAGTATTCCTATGAAAACCAGCAGCGTCGGCACAGCGATTCCTTCGACCCGCGGAGCCTGCGGCAGGTCGAATTGGAAGTATCCAGCCACCGGATAGCCCGCGAGCCACAAGGCGCCGCCCAAGGCCGCAACAAGTGCCACCCATTGGATGACTTTAACTACCGGCCACCACCACGATGACCGTTCAACACCTAGCGGCGTGCCTGCTATTGCCGCATCGATACCGTCATCTAGTACCTCCGTATTCGCGTGCACCTTTTCACGCAGTGGCTCTTTCCAGCTTTCCGGAAGTTCATTGGAAGCCTCGGAAACGTACTGGTCGATGCCATGTTCGATAGCCGCAGTCTCCGCGACAGAAAGCTCTGGACGCGAAGTCAAGGACAATTCCGGGTCTTCATGCCGGCGCCCGAGATTCATCCGCTTCAGCGGATCGTTGCGCAGCTTCACCAGCCACGTGGTCAAAGGCCATCCTGTTCGCGAAGCACCCCGAAGCAGGTAGGAGGTCTCCACTGCATCAGCAATGTACTGGGCGCCGTGCGCTTTTGCGATCACACGCTCCAGCTCCGCTTGGTGCAGCTGGCTAGGCAGGCGCACCTTCTCCACCTGGAGTTCCTCACTGAGGCGGTGGATGACTTGATCAACATCTGCGCGGAGTCGACGTGTGGAAAGTGCCTTGTTTTTCGCCGCGGCCGCAATCTTGGCATGCACATCTGCGACCCCTTCACCCGTGGCAGCAGAGGCGCAAACGATGGGAAGGTTCTCCAAGCCGGACGTTGCCAAGATGCCGCGCAAGGAATCGACAACTTGCTTGCGTTCGTGTTCTGCAATCTTGTCGATCTGGTTCAGGACGATCAGCAGGTTCCCCTGCTGGCTGCGCAAGGAATTGAGATATCCATGGTGTATTGACGCGTCGGCGTATTTCTGCGGATCAAGCACCCATACCAAATAATCCACCTGGCCCACCAAACGAGCAGCAATCTTATGGTGATCGACTGCCGTGGAATCCATGTCGGGTAGGTCCAACAGCAAGAGACCGGAGTCGAACTTCTTTTTCTTTCCAGATTGCGCCCGGCTGTCCTGATCGCCCATGGCGTGACGAGTAGTCACTTCCAGCCAGTCCAGTAGTTCGCTTGATCCTTCTGGTTCCCAGATTGCAGCGACAGTATCAGTAGTAGTCGGGCGGATGACACCCGTGTCGGCCAGCTGCTCTCCGACCAAAGCGTTGAACATCGTTGATTTTCCGCTGCCCGTGGCACCGAAAAGTCCTACAACCACATGTTCGGATGAAAGCTGGCGCCGGGATTCAGCACGCGTGATAACGTCCGCGGCTAGATCGATGGTTTCTGGTTCCAGATATGGTTCTGCAAGCTGCATCGCTTCCACGATGCTGTTGATTTGCGAGTTGAGACCGCTGACTGCTCTGAGAATCTTGCGCTCGGACATTAGTGAGCCCCTTTGCTGCTCAAGGCTGAGGTAATCTTGCCCAATCGATCGGCAAGCTCCGGCTGCGATTTTGCAGCTAGCTCGTCCAGGTAGATCGACGAGGTCCTATCCAGTAGATCCCGTGCCCGGGCGTCAAGCATCTTGCGGGATTTGGTGGCCATGCGACGTACCGCATCCTCGCCAAAAATTGCTTCCAGCAGTTTCTGCCCTACCAATGCGGAGCCGCCGGCAATACCGATTTCCAGACCGGTGAGGCCCGCTGTTGACGCAAAGACCACGACCATCAGGATGACTGCCACCCCGTTGACTCCAAATGCCGCCATGCGGGCGGTCTTGCGCTTCCCGGCGCCCTCCTGGCGAATCATGTCCAAGACATCTTTTTGCCAAAGCCGGATGCTTTCCGAAGCTTGCTCATTGAGATCCTGTGGCGGGCGCGGCGATTGCAGATTAGAGCGTAGCGCTTGGCCAAATGGCGTGTTCTTCCAAGATCTGTCAACGTCATGGCAGGCCTTGGTTGCCTCGGCAATGAAGACCATGTGCAGGCCTGATTCGATGGCTTGTTCAACACGATGGGTCGCTGGCGGTTTTCCAGTCAGGAATGCGCCAACTCGATCCCTCATCCGTCCAATGGCGCCTTCGATTCCGCGCAGCAGCTCGCCCGCTCCTACGAAGTCCTGCCACCGGGCCAGGATTTCGCCACGCAGCAATGAGCCGTCATTGAGCGAATCGTTGATTCTGGCCAATGATTGCTCAAAGCGCTCATTGGTAAGGGCTCGCAATTCACCGAGCTGTTTTTCCTGCTCTTGCAGTTCAGCGATTAGCTCACTGACATCTGCGGTGGTGCGCCGCAACGCGCCATCAAGCGTTTGGGCCGCAATCTGCTGCCGTTTAGCGGAATCTGCTGCCAGTGAGTTCAGCCACGCGAGCAAGGGTTCCACGTGCTCACTTGGAATCAATTTCTGGTCATCCAGTTGCGTCTCGTTCAGGACATGCAGCAACGATGGATCCAGTTTCTTCTCGCTTAACAGGCGTTTCAAATCCGGAACAATATCGTCTTCGGCTCCAGGTGGCACCCTGTTCAAGACGACGCAGACGGTAATTTTCCGTGCGCCGGCTTCGGTGAGCATATCCCAAGGAAGAGCATCGGCGTATCTATTGGCTGTGGTGACAAAAATCCACAGATCTGCTGCGTTCAGAAGCTGGCCCGCCAATTCCCTGTTCTCGTCGGAAACCGAGTCGATATCCGGGGCATCGAGGATGGCCAAACCTCGTGGTACCTGCTCACGGGGCGTCATCAACAGCGCGTGATTACTGGCTGCTCCGGCATCGGCATTGAAGCCACCGCCGGCTACGCGTTTAAGTTCGGGAAGAATCCGTTCAGATTCAAAGAAGGATTGGTCAACAGGGTTGAAAGCCAAGACCGGAGTCCGCGTGGTCGGACGCACAGCGCCGGAGAGGCTGACGGGTTCCCCCAGGAGGGAATTGACCAGAGTCGATTTGCCCGAGCCCGTGGAGCCACCGACGACCACCAGTAGTGGTGCGCCGAGATTCGAAACTCGTGGAATCAGGTAGTCCGAGATTTGATGCAATGCCTTGTTGCGCAGTTCTTCGAAGGCAGAGGCTTCTCGTGACTGGCCATTTACAAAGGAAAGCTCTTCGAGCAGCTTCTGGAGCTCGCTCAAACGCGCCGCGGAATCACTGCCAATTTCGGTTTGCGAGGGAGTTTCCTGCCCTGAGCTCTTAGCCAGATCTGAATTCGACTCCATGAGAACTATCTTGCCTCATGCCAACAGGGAAACCCGCGAGCCTGATGCAGATTTTGTCTGGGAAACGCAAAAACCGCGGAATTTTCCGCGGTTTTACTGTGGTGACCCCAACGGGATTCGAACCCGTGTTGCCGCCGTGAGAGGGCGGAGTACTAGGCCGCTATACGATGGGGCCGTATGCTGAAGATAAATCTTCAGCTCACCAAATCTCTTTGGTGAAGCGCTGGGATACCAGGACTCGAACCTAGAATGACGGAACCAGAAACCGTTGTGTTGCCAATTACACCATATCCCACTGTGACTTGGCCTTTCCGGAATTCAGCTGAGCTTTATTCCGGCCACTGCCGTAGCACGAGATAAAACTATACCGGCCTAATGTTCAGTACACAAATCGAGCCTCGCGACCGGTACCCCACGCAGAATCCGCGGAAAATCAGCAAAGAACAGCTGTCAGAGATCCGAAAACCTCCACTAGCCAACCAGAGAAATTCTTGTGAAGTGAGGCACTGTCCGTGAGAAAATACTGGAGTCCCACATCAACGGCACTTTGATAGCCACCAACAGGGTCATCCCCTATGCAAAGCGCTTGTGCCGGCAGACCCTCTAATTCAGCGTACCGGCCAAGGAACGGGGCAAAAATGGGGTTTAGGAGCACCGGTGATATCGTAACCAGCGATCCAAGGCGTATAAGCTTATCCGCTGGGCGCGGTTAATCCTGCCAAACTGTACACACGCAGCAACCGCACTGCTCGCTTTTCCATAAACGCGAGCTTGCCTGCGATGCACCTCTCCCGGGCTTAATCACCCTCAACCGCAAAAGCAGCCGCCATTCCGGCTCCGACATGGACGAGAAACCGCGGATTTCGGACGTTTGCAAATCTACGAGCGCGTCATCAACATCAAAGCGAACGCCTCGGACAGGATCAGTCACAGGACTGGAACCATCCGAGGCGTTCAAAGTGCTTTTCAGCGGGCTTTCGGCGAATAGCTAGCGGGATTCACCAAATGCACGCAAACGCTTGAGGCTCGACTCGCGTCCAAGAATTTCCATGGACTCGAAGAGCGGTGGAGATACGCGCTTTCCGGAGATAGCAACGCGGGCTGGTCCGAATGCCTGACGAGGCTTCAGTTCCAGTTCGTCCACAAGCTTCGTGCGCAGTGCTGCCTGGATGGTTTCGGCGTTCCATTCGGCAAGGGTTTCGAGGCCCTGGACAGTAGCATCGACAACCTCCACCAAATTTGCCGGCATTCCCTTGAGCGCTTTCTCGTCAATGACAATTTCGTCATCAGACTTGAAGAGGAATTCAAGCATGTCGGTCGCTTCACCCAACAGGGCAATACGTTCCTGCACCAGTGGCGCAGCCTGGTCCAAGATGACGTTTTCACGTTCAGTCAACTCTTCGCCCACCAGGCCAGCGGCCTTCAGGTAAGGAACCAAACGATCACGGAAATCCTGCGCCTCGAGCATGCGCACGTGGGTGCCGTTGATTGCTTCTGCCTTCTTCACATCGAAGCGGGCAGGATTGGACAGTACGTCCGTTACATCAAAGGCTTCTACCAGCTGTTCACGCGAGAAGATATCTTCATCAGCGCTCAGCGACCAGCCAAGCAGCGCGAGATAGTTCAGCAGGCCTTCCGGGATGAAACCATTGTCGCGGTGAAGGAATACGCTGGATTCTGGATCACGCTTGGAGAGCTTCTTGTTGCCCTGTCCCATAACGTAGGGCAGGTGGCCAAAGCGCGGCATGTACTGGGCAACGCCGATATCGTGCAGCAACGCATACAAGACGACCTGGCGTGGGGTCGAGGACAACAGATCCTCGCCACGAAGTACGTGGGTAATGCCCATCAGCGCATCATCGATTGGGTTGACCAGGGTATACAGCGGCTTGCCGTTGGCGCGCACCACCACGTAGTCGGGAACGGATCCAGCCTTGAAAGTGATCTCGCCACGTACCAGGTCATTGAAGGTAATGTCGTGATCCGGCATGCGAACACGCAATACCGGCTCACGGCCTTCGGCCTTGAACGCGGATTTCTGCTCATCGGTCAGTTCGCGGTCGAAGTTGTCGTAGCCCAGCTTCGGGTCACGGCCGGCTGCCTTGTGGCGTGCTTCAACTTCTTCTGGGGTCGAGTAGGACTCGTACAGATGGCCTGCAGCACGAAGCTTGGCAATGACGTCCTCGTAGATGTCACCACGCTGCGACTGGCGGTATGGCTCATGCGGACCGCCCGCGTTGACGCCCTCGTCCCAATCGATACCCAACCAAGCCAGAGCATCCAAAAGCTGGTTGTAGCTTTCCTCGGAGTCACGCTTGGCATCGGTGTCTTCGATGCGGAAGACCATTTTGCCGCCGGTGTGACGCGCGTAGGCCCAGTTGAAGAGGGCAGTACGGATCAAACCTACGTGAGGGGTACCAGTTGGGGATGGGCAAAAACGAACGCGTACCGGGGTATCTTCGGTAACAACGGGAATCAACGAAAGATCAGTCATGATGTTTTCATTCTATGCCTTCTGCATAGAAACTTGCAGTTAAAGCGCGAGGCTCCCGATCACATTAGCGATCGAAAGCCTCACAACATCAGTAATGGTTCCTAGCGACGGAAGACGGTTCGCAATGAACCGATACCTTCGACTTCCACTTCTACAACGTCGCCTGCATTTACTAGGCCGACACCCGCAGGGGTGCCGGTCATGATGACATCGCCTGGCAGCAAGGTGAAAGCTTCGGAAGCACGAGCAACCAATTCGTTGACCGGCCAGATCATGTCGTTGGTAGTTCCATCTTGGCGAACCTCGCCATTGACGCGACTGATAATTCCCAGATCATCCGGGTCGGCAATCTCGGTCTCAATCCACGGGCCCAGCGGGCAGGAACCGTCAAAGCCCTTGGCACGAGCCCACTGCGGATCGGTGCGCTGAGCATCGCGGGCGGTCAGGTCATTTGCTACGGTGTAGCCGAAGATCACGTCCTGCGCCTTGTCGGCTGGAACATCCTTGCAAATACGGCCGATCACCACGGCAAGTTCGCCTTCGAAGGAAACTTCATTTGAAAACGCCGGCAGGGTGACGGGGTCTCCATGGCCGACTACGGAAGTATTCGGCTTCAAGAACATCAGCGGCTCAGCAGGAACTTCATTTCCAAGTTCCTTGGCGTGCTCGCGGTACGTGCGACCGAAGCCCACGACCTTTGAGCGAGGGATGATCGGGGCTACCAACCGAACATCATCCAAGGAGTGCGTAGCACCAGTGGTCTTGACCCCCTGGAAAAATGGATCTCCAGCCAAAACATGAATATCGTTACCGTCGACGACGCCGTACAGCGGGTCGCTATCTACTACAAATCGTGCAATGCGCATGAATACAAGCCTAATACATTGAGCATTCCATAGTATCTGTCGCCTTTCTGTCGGATCCAAGAACCCTTTGAATGCTTACCATCTTGCGACCTGGAGAAAATCGACTTGGACATCAATTGGATACCGGATTTTACCGACTCGGTAGCAAATCCAGTTCCACCAAGCTTGTATCGTTGTGTACTCCGAACACCCGGCCATCCGGTAACGCAGTAATTCGATAACCAAATTTACAATGACTCTCACGGCTGCCTATAGTTGACTTTGTGTGAGACATGAAGTCAATGACAGTGGTAACGTCCGCGGCGCTATGGACTAATTTTCCCCCAGCGCTAACAGCTATGTCCGCGCTCGCCCACCCTGGTCGTCTATTCGAATTTTCAGTATTCGATAAGTAATGCTTCCTGACCATCGCGCCATTATCCGGATCAATGACAATAACGCCCTCAATGTCTGCGACAAGCAACCATCCACCGACTAGTTTCGGAGAATATAACGCCCCTGCATCAACCACAGGGTTCGTGATCCAACACATTTGCTTGTTGACAATGTCGAATTTGAATACTTTGGCCTGGTCATTGGTATCCGGCGTGCCGTACCCGTTCCGAACTGACGTCGTGCCGTATACGAACTCTTCATCTGCGACTAGCCCGATAACAGAGTGTGAGTCAACGAACCCCTTGCCGTTCCCGTCCAAAACCCAATCTATTTCATTGTTTTGTAGTGAAATCTTGCCAAAGACACCCCCCGAACGACCATAGTCTGGAACAGTACCAAAAAATACACTCTTCGAGTTTGCCGCCCAGCCAAACGGGCGGGATTGATTATATTTTCGATCGAGACGTTCAAGGAGAATGTACGACTCAGGATCATCCCGGTGGGCCAAGTCAACACTAATCAGGTCCGCATATCCGTAGGAGCCGATGAAAATTCTCCCTGCTGCTTCAATCATCCCTTCAATTTGATTGATATGCCCCTCCCCATCCGGGGAGGACCAGCGCTCACCAGTATCACCATCGATAGAATTAATACCTTTTCCCATAAAAGCACCAATATAAACTTTTCCTGATGAGCTTCCAAGTAAGGACTGAATTGCGTAATTCCCGCGTATAAGTGAAAAGTTGGAAATTCCTTTAGTGCCCAAGCTTTTTGGGTGAACACTAATCAATTGCAAACCTCCGGATACTTTGTAAACCAATAAAATATCATCGCTATTCGCAATGATCTTCAACACTGGACCTTCGGGAATACGGCCGAGGCGCACGTCTGTCCAATTATTGATACACGTCTTGTAGAGTGATCCGTCGGTAATGCTGTAGAAAACTTCATTATTCCCAAAACGGACACTATTTGATGCATACCGCTTTGCCCAAACTCTAGACAGCCGATGATCCCATTCCCTAGTACGCTGCTTATAAATTAGCTGTTCTGTAATTCCACTGACACTCACAACAATGTATACATCGAATGAGTACAAACTGGTTACGAATCCGCTTTCTTGGGGGATAGGGAGCAAGACTTCCTGTATCTGATGCAAATTGTGCACAGAAATAACAAATATCCGCGGGTTTTTGGAACCAGTTCCGACCCATACATTGTCGAACTGGTCGAGAAGAATCTCCCTCGCGTAATCCGTGTCAGAGGCTAACTTTCCCGTAGATTCCCAATTATTCTGTACAGGGTCAAACTTATAGACGGCCCCAGTTGGATAGCCTCCCATCCAAATCCTGCCTGAGGAATCGATTTTGATCCCATACAGATACGTAGCTTCTTCAATACTGGTTACCTTGGAAACCTCGTCAGGCTCGTTCGGGCTCCAACTATAGACATGGTTAGCATTAGTTATGAACAAGCGCCTTCTTGACAGATCCCATGCCATGGAACCGATTCCACCATCATGGCCTTCTGGGATACTAGTAACATAGATCGGACTCTCTTTCGACGGATCCAGTATTTGCAATTGATTGGAGATGCCAATCAAAGTTACGGCAAACCAAGATTTCCCGGTGCCGTCGATATTCGTTAATTCCAGAATTTCTGAAACTTCGTCGGCTGGAAAAGCATTCTCATGTTTTCTCAGGATACCTCGGGTATCATTGACGCGAACAAGCGATGCCAGTAGGTCCGCTTCACCGGAATCCCAAATCGCCCCTCCCGGCTCTCTCCTTACTGAGCCGTGCCTGCCGTCACTGATAGTCGAGGCGTTTGCCACAGAGGAACCAATTGCAAGCGTGGAAGCCAGAATCGCCCTGCGGGTGATTTTTCTAGAGAGTTTCGCTGAGTCCGACGACACCTCTTACAACCTCAAAACTTCGAAAAATGAACTTTGCGTTGGGCCAAGCCTTACGCAATTATGGCAACGTGTGACACCCGCACTGCTAGGCCAACCGTTCCAGCCAACCGTGGCGGTCTTCCACGGTGCCCCGCTGGATGCCCAGCAGTTCTTCGCGAATGGACATGGTTACTTCTCCGGCTGCAGCACTCTCATCACCAATGAGCTCTTCGCCGTTCTTCAACAGACCGATAGGGGTGATCACCGCTGCTGTACCGCAAGCAAAGACCTCGGTGATATCGCCTGAGGCGATGCCTTCACGCCACTCATCCAGGGTGATCTTGCGTTCTTCGACCTCCATGCCGCGATCCTTCGCGAGCTGGATGACCGATGAACGGGTCACGCCCTCAAGGATGGTTCCGGTCAACGCTGGGGTCACCAGCTTGTTGTCCTTCGTTACGAAGAAGACATTCATGCCCCCGAGCTCTTCAACGGCATTGTCATTGAAGGAGTCAAGGAACAGAACCTGCTTGCAGCCGTTTTCTTCAGCTTCCAGCTGGGCGACGAGCGAGGCCGCGTAGTTGCCACCGCACTTAGCCGAACCTGTACCGCCTCGGCCTGCTCGTGCGTAGTTCTTCGATACCCAAATGGCCACTGGCTTGAGTTCGCCACCGAAGTAATTTCCTGCTGGCGAGGCGATGACGCGGTAGGAAACCTCACGCGCTGCACGCACACCAAGGAATGCTTCGGTAGCAATCATGAATGGACGCAGGTACAGGGCTTCACCGTCACCGGTAGGAACCCAATCGATATCCGTTGCTACCAGCTTGCGCAGCGAGTCGACGAAAACGTCTTCATCCAGCTGCGGGAGCGCTAGGCGCTGGGCGGACTTGTTCATGCGGGCAGCGTTGGCCTGCGGGCGGAAAGTCCATACCGAACCATCGGCATGGCGGTAGGCCTTGAGACCTTCGAAGATTTCCTGGCCATAATGCAGGACTGAAGCGGCCGGGTCCATGGCGATAGGGCCGTATGGCTCAATTCGAGCATCATGCCATTCACCGTTACGGCCGCTATCGTCTGCTGACCAGTCGATGACTGCGGTGTGGTCAGTGAAGAAGTCTCCGAACCCAGGATTAGCCAAGACGCCGGCTCGGTCCTGTTCGCTCTTGCGATTCGTTGAGAGATTTTCGGTGAATTCCATCTACCCTGGACTTCCTAGTTCAATATACAAAGAACGGATGCTCCACGCCTCAGCGAAACATCCGTTCGTGGAATTTGCCACTGGCTATTAGCTAACCAGAAACGTCACTTTCAGCTTATGCCAGTAACGCCACAATTGCATCGCCAATTTCACTTGTGGTGCGATTATCGGTCAATTCTTGACGTGAAGTGATCTCTTTTTCAACAGCTTGCTCAACCGTGCGAGCTTCTTCAGCCAGCCCGAGGTGATCAAGCATCAGTGCCACGGACAGAATCGCCGCGGTTGGGTCTGCCTTCTGCTGGCCGGCAATATCCGGAGCCGAACCATGAACCGGCTCGAACATCGATGGGGAGGTACGGTCCATATTGATGTTGCCACTGGCTGCCAGGCCAATACCACCGGTAATGGCGCCGGCCTGGTCGGTGAGGATGTCGCCAAAGAGGTTGTCAGTGACAATCACGTCGAAACGCGATGGGTCCGTGGTCAAGAAGATGGTAGCCGCATCCACGTGCAGGTAATCGTGGGTAACCTCTGGGAATTCCTGCGCCACCATTTCGACAGTGCGCTTCCACAAATGCCCAGCGTGCACCAGCACGTTGTGCTTGTGCACCAAGGTGACACGCTTGCGTTCACGCGCTGATGCACGGCGGAATGCGTCGCGGACAACACGTTCCACACCGTAGGCGGTATTTACCGATACTTCGGTAGCGATTTCATGCGCGGTGCCCGTGCGCACCGAACCGCCGTTGCCTACATACGGGCCTTCGGTACCTTCGCGAACCACCACGAAGTCAATTTCACCGGGGTTAGCCAGGGGGCTCTCAATTCCAGGATAGAGCTTAGCCGGACGCAGATTCACGAAATGATCCAGCGAGAAGCGGAGCTTCAGAAGCATTTCGCGCTCGATAATTCCGGACGGAATGCGCGTATCTCCAGGGGCAGCGCCAACAGCGCCGAAGAGAATGGCATCGTGCTTCTTAAGAGCTTCCAGCGTCGCATCCGGAAGTGTTTCGCCAGTCGCCAGCCAATGCTCTGCACCAAGCTTGTAGTCGGTCAGCTTGATCTCGTTCTTGCCACCATTAGTGACGAACTTCAGAACCTTAACCGCTTCGGCAACAACTTCTGGGCCAATACCGTCACCCGGAATGACCGCAATATCAATTACATTTCCCATGGCACAGATTCTATCGCCTAGCGTCCGCCATTTGAGAGTTCATCTCAAATAATGAGATCTGATGAGTTTCCGCCGACATATTTCCTCCCTGGGCATGAGGCATCGCCGTCTTCATTGCCGATAACCTTGGATAAACAGATCCTTTGCTTCGCTATACGGATCAACAGCTACTAACACGTTGAATTGCAGGAACACTTGATCTTTGCCAATCCCCACCGTCGAATTGACGGTTGGATCCGCGAGAATCCCGGACGAGTAGATTTCATCACCGGCCTCCTGTACACGCTGTTCTGCATACCGGCAGCTCTCAGCCTCGCTTCTTCGATGTCAGTTGCCGCCGTTCTCGCCGTGCTGAGCCTTTCTCTTCTCCAGTCAGCTCCGCTGATGGTACGGCGCCGTTGCCCATGGGCAGCGACCCTCGTTGTCGCCACCGGGCATCTATTGCAACTGGGCTTTGACGGGCTAGTGATGTTCTCGCAAGTATCCGTTCCAATCATGGTTTACACCATGGCTGTCTACGGTAAACGCTGGCAGTCATTCAGCACGCTGGGGCTGGGACTGATTGGCGCGTTGTTGGCGACGTTCAGCATGTTCGGCGCCTCAAGGTACTCGCCTGATCCATCACCTGTCTTTACCTTCGACATGATGATTTCTTTCGTGGGTCTTGCATTGGTTGTCACCCTATCTTGGACCTTCGGTGACTTAGCGCGCACGAGGCGCCTGGCCATGAAGTCCCTAAAGGATCATGCCGAACGCCTGGAGAAGGAACGCCTCACCGAGCGCGCCCTGGCAGCTTCCGACGAGAGAAACCACATTGCCCGCGAGATGCATGACATCGTGGCCCATTCGCTCTCTGTCATCATCACCCAGGCCAACGGGGCACGATATGCGGCGGCGAAAGACCCGGAGATTGCCATCGAGACCTTGAAGACAGTTTCAGATACGGGCCGCGCATCGCTGAAAGAAATGCGCAGGCTCTTGGGAGTTCTACGCAAAGATGAGGAATTGGAGAATCGTCCTCTTCCGTCATTGGCAAACGTACCTGAACTCGTAGAAAGCGTTGCCGTATCCGGACTGAATGTCCAGCTCAAAACATCTGGAACCCCGCGGAAAGAACTACCGGCAGGCGCGGAGCTCACAATCTATCGATGCGTTCAGGAATCGCTCACGAATGTCATTAAACACGCTGGTCCTGACACGCAGACCCAAGTCCATATCGAGTGGACTTCCCGAGGCTTGAATTTGAGCGTCAGCGACGATGGGCGAGGTGCCGGTTCCATCGTCCTCGAAGGCGTAGGACAAGGTCTGCAGGGAATGAAAGAACGCGTAGCCTTATATGAAGGTACCTGCACTGCACTCCCCCGGACCGGGGGCGGTTTCGCCGTTAATGTTTCCATCCCTTACACCGAGGACTAATATTCAAATGCCTAAAACAGATGTCATCAAGGTCGGCTTGGTTGATGATCAGCTCTTGGTTCGCAGTGGCTTCAGAATGCTCATTAATTCCCAAGAGGATATGGAAGTCATTGTTGAAGCTGGCAATGGCCGTGAAGCACTAGCTGCACCACTGATGGCTCAGGCGGATGTCATCTTGATGGACGTGCGAATGCCGGAAATGGACGGCATCGAAGCTACCGAACGCCTATTGGATCCAGATAAGAAGGCGGCGGATGGTCCCAAGATCATCGTGCTGACGACTTTCGACATGGACGAATATGCGCTAAGCGCCATTCAAGCCGGCGCCAGCGGCTTTCTTTTGAAGGATGCGCCCCCAGAAGAACTCTTGGAATCGGTGCGCACGGTCAATCGCGGTGATGCCGTCATAGCGCCATCGACCACTCGACGGTTGCTGGACCACATGGCGCCAATGCTCAAGAAGAGCTCTTCACAGCACAGGGATCATCTGATTGCTGCAGTTGAATCGCTGACACCTCGCGAGCGGGAAGTGTTTGGCTTAATTGCAGAAGGCTTTTCCAACCCGGAAATCGCAGAAAAACTATTCCTGTCAGAAGCTACAGTCAAAACCCATGTGGGCCATATTCTGGCCAAATTGGAAGCTCGCGACCGGGTCCAGGCTGTAGTAATCGCTTACCAAACGGGCATTGCCAGTGTCTGAGTCCTGGGAAGCCAGATATCGGCCAACACCGTATTTTAAGCCGTTTGGAGAGGTTCTACCTGTGAATCATGCGAGCAGCGCGCACTAGTTGTTCTTCGCTAGGATTCCAAGAATTAAATTCCTCCGAACGTCGCCCGACACCGAGTAATTCCTTAATGGCTTCAATGCTTCTGAAGGAAGCATTACCGTCTCCATACGGATTCACTGCGGTTGCCATTGAGTCAAAGACCGCTTGGTCTTCTAGGAGAATAAGCATCTCACGGACTATGTCCTCAGTGTCAGTTCCGACCAATTTTACAGAGCCCGCAACAATACCTTCAGGACGCTCCGTATTCGAACGCATTACAAGGACGGGTTTGCCTAAACTCGGAGCTTCCTCCTGAACCCCACCTGAGTCGGTAAGGACAACAGACGAGAGGCTAAGTAGCTTGGTGAACTCAGCATAATTCAATGGATCAGTAACAATAACGTTGGAAAGCCCTGCAGTTGCGGGGATAATGCGTTCACGTACAGCAGGATTCCAGTGCAATGGCAATACGAAATCCGTATCGGGAGCTGACTTAGCGATTACGGATAATGCATTCGCGATAGATGCCATTCGTTCGCCATGGTTCTCACGACGGTGAGTCGTCACGGTGACAATGCGTCGCCCCGAAGATTCCAGATCCTTAAGACGCCTGTCGGAGAAACTGATCTCGTCTGAGAGAGTTTCGAGCAAGGCATCAATCACTGTGTTGCCTGTAACTACGATGGCGCCTTCGCTGATTCCTTCGTTCAACAGGTTTCGCTTGTTGAACATAGTTGGCGCTAAATGAAGCGTGGCGAGTTGGCTCGCAACTTTGCGGTTAGCTTCTTCTGGGAAAGGCGAAAGCAAATTATAGCTCCGCAGCCCCGCTTCCGCATGAACGACTGGAATCCCTCGGTAGAAAGCCGCAATGGCACCAGCAACAGCGCTCGTTGTATCACCTTGCACCAACACGGCGTCCGGTTCACATGCGTCGAAGACACCATCCAAACCATCTATAATTCGTGCAACCAGGCGATTCAGAGACTGAGCCGTAGTGAATACGTCCAAATCAAAATCAGGAATCACCCCAAAAAGCGTGTTCACCTGATCTAACAGCTCTCGGTGTTGACCGGTAACCGCAACCACGCATTCCAACTGGGGGGAGCACTTGGCTGCTCGAATTATAGGTGCGACCTTAATTGCTTCCGGACGCGTCCCGAAAATTACCAGCAGTTTTTTTGCTTTCACGGACTAAATATCCAATTCTTTCCACATACCTCGTGTATCCACCAGGTCTTTGGCTTCCAGAGTACTCTTCGGAATCAATTTAAAAATGTCATGATCGACTAACAATACAATCAATTGTTCGTTATCGAAGGCAACCTGAAGATCAACAAGGTGTACATTATCGAAGTCTTGAAGCGCTCGTGGTAGCTCATCGACGAACGGTTCGACAATACTAAGCCGTACATTTGGAAATTGTTCCGCCAATTCTACGGCGATGTTTACAGCAGGTGACTCGCGAAGGTCATCTACATTTGCTTTGAAAGCCAGTCCCAAGAGCGCCACGCTCTCGCGATTAGTCTCACGTAGGTACTTCGCGATCTTATCCACTACGAACCTAGGCTTGGAATCATTGACTCTGCGTGCTGAACGGATCAAAGATGTCTTCATTGGTGCTGAAGCAACGAGGAACCAGGGGTCCACAGCAATACAATGCCCACCTACGCCCGGGCCAGGCTGAAGAATCTGAACACGAGGATGCTTATTGGCCAGCTCAATGACTTCCCAAACGTTAACGCCCAGATGATCTGCCACGATTGAAAGCTCGTTAGCAAATGCAATATTGACATCGCGGAACGAATTTTCCGTTAGCTTGGTAAGTTCAGCCGTTCGTGCATCTGTAAGATGTATTTCTCCTTCGCAGAACGAACGGTATAGGGCCGCTGCCTTTTCTGCGGAATTTGCATCGATTCCCCCAACGACGCGATCATTGCTAATGATTTCTTTCATCATGCGACCGGGTATGACTCGTTCAGGACAGTGGGCAAAGTACATCACCGCATTGGTGAGGTCGGGCCTCAGATCATGCAAGATATCGCGAATCATTTCCGTCGTCCCTACAGGCGAAGTACTCTCCAGAATGAATAAGTCGTCCGCTTTCGCCAACATAGCTACCGATTCAACGGCCGACCGAATGTAGGAAGTATCTGGTTCAAAATTTGCATCGATGGGCGTAGGCACCGCAATGATGTATACCTTGGATTCCTTCGGAACCGAAGCTACAGTAAGGTTCCCGCTGACGACGCTACTCTTCAAAGCCGCCGATATGCCCGGTTCTTCGAACGTCGCGACGCCGTTGCTTAATAATTCGACGGCTTTCTCGTTAATGTCTACTCCATGTACTCGCCAGCCGGCTTCGGCCAATACAACTGAAGTGGGCAAACCTATATAACCCATGCCCACGACACAGACATCAATTTCCGACATTCTTACTCAACTTCCAAAGGATATTTGCGCTTATTCAATCTAGCGCTTACTACGGCGATAAAAGATGGCTACCGCTTATTTCTCTCATCACACAACGAACTGTACAGAGTGGTTATACGTTCCGCATTGGCGGCCCAGGTTCTGGTCGCTAATACTTTTCGACGAGCGGCCTGACCCATCGTTTTTCTTACTGACTCGTCGCCCAGTAAAATCCGTATCTTTTCAGCAAGATCCATCTGGTCACCGGCATTGAAGAGCAAACCGTCTACCCCATCATCGACGATCTCTCGCAATGCCGGAAGATCCGTAGCTACCACCGGCACTTCAAACGCCATCGCTTCAACTGGTTTAAGCGGAGTTACAGCACGTGTCACATCTAAATCACGACGTGGAACGACAAAAACATCCAACGCTCGATGATATAGCCGTGCACGGCTCTTCTCAACTCGGCCCGGGAATACTGTTCGGTCTCTAACGCCAAGTTCAGCGGCTAGATCAATAAGTCGAGTCCGTTCGGTGCCGTCCCCTACGATCACTAATCGAAGTTTAGGATTGTTCGGAACAAGTCCAGCGAACGCACTAACAAGCAAGTCGAGTCCCTCATAACCAACCAGGCTCGATACAGTGCCAATCAATTGCATCTCGTCATCAAGGCCAAGCTCCTGGCGACTAGCTGACTTCTCAGGAACATTCTCTATAAATTCTTCGCCCACAGCGTTAGGACAGATGAGTATACGGTCTGGGTCCACGCCGGAGGCAATTAATTCGTTCTTCATGGTGCTGCCAAGGGTGATAACAGCGTCAGCTGACTTAGCGATCTCAGCTTCGCGAGCTCTGAAACTGACGTACCGGAAAGACTCGCGGGTACGATCGTCGCAGCCGGAAAGCCAAGTGTCAGCAAGCTGTCCCCGTACCTCATAGACCCAGGGAATACCGTAGCTCTCCGCGACTTCTTTGACAGAGATACCGTTTAAAAACTCAGTCGTCGTGTGAAGGACCGAGGGTTCAATCTCTTTGACTTGTTCCGATAACAGGTGCGACTGAACGTTTATGCGTTCGGTTACTGTATCTGGAATAGTTTTCGGTAAAAGCCGGCGGTAAGTGACTCCATCGATCTCGCTGGTTTCCAGACTGGGTAAAATCCCTACAATCCAGGGATAGCCAACCCGCGAAAATGGAAAAACATCCCATCCCGCGTTCTGAATAGATTTCAGTACGCTATGACTCCTCTGCGTGTAGCCACTATTGGTGAAAGGCAAGGAATTGGTAAGCAAGTGCAATACTCTACGTCCTTGCAATCGCCCACCGCTAGGTAACGCCATTTTAGGGAGCACAGGCGTGGAGAGTACTGTTTTTTCCGCACCATACTGCCTAGCTAGTCGCCGACCTGTTCTTCCCGCCTTGGACGCCACAGTAAAAGCCTTCTCGTACTCCCCTAGGAAAGCTAGAATCCTAGCTCTGGCACACTGAGCTTTTGCACCTTCAGAGCCCTCCAATACTTTAAAGGCCTCATTCGGCTTTCCATCCAATAGAAGTATTGAGCTGCGCATTCGGTCTGCAAATCCAGTTTTCGACAAGGCTCCAATCGCTAGAATTTGACCCATTCGCCTGGTGACTTGGAGGAAAATTTTGCTGGATGCGAACCTACGAGAAACGAGCAAAGCAAAATGGATAGGATCGTCTCGTACACCATTTAATCCTATGCGGGATAAAGCTAGCAGTCCGCGAACTCTAAGTGAGGACTTCATGATTCTCTCCCTCCGATTTGCTGCTGGTGTAATCTTAATAGATTGAAGTATTCATTACCCAATCGCTCTAAGTCAAAACGGTTTTTGAATTCACTAAGAGCTTTGGGGCTTGGTTCCCAACTGGCAATTTTCGGGGCGTCTGCCGACCAGGCCTGCGCTATCGACAGCACGTCACCCGAATAAGCGAAGCCAAGGCCATACTTCTCAATTAGTCCTCGCGCTTCGCCAGTTACTAAGCCGGTGACATGACACCCGTAGCCTGCTAACTCGAAGAGTTTGGACGGTACGGTGTACTCAAAGCTTTCCCAATCTTCGCGAAGTGAAACGATACAAGTATCTGCCCAGTCATACCAAGCTAAGACTTCTTCACCCTTTACCGGAGGATTAAAGATATCGGTCAAACCCAACTCGTTCGCACGCTTTCGCAACATAGGGAGCGCGGATCCACTGCCAACAATTCGAAGATCCATCCAGTTTTTTGAAACTGCCGCTATATCCAGCACCTTCTGTAGCCCTTGGCTCTCCCCTAGGTTTCCCAGGTACAATACACGTAATCGACGACTATTGGAGTAACTTCGGCTTTTGGATTTCTTGAATTTCTTGAATCGATAACCATTAGTTACGACATCAATGTCTTTGCAGCCCTGAGCAAACAATTTTTCTGCGTGACCCGGAGTCACGGCAATAACCTTTGATGCTGAATTCTGCATGTGCCTAATGCTATGTACGGCCATTCGCTCAACAGCTTTCCAACGGATTATGCCTGACTCTTCCAAGAGCTCTGGCCATGCATCTCGCATTTCAACGATCATCGGAACGCTGCGCAATTTAGAAACAACGTATCCAGCTACCAGTGTGGGTAAAGCAGGTACGGTTACTATCAATAAATCCGGTTTTGGCGCACGTAAGGCGCAAGGGATCATAAATATGATCATTAAGAACTGTACGACTATTTTCGAATACCAACGCAGTGTCTTAAAACGGAACGCGAACGAGTATAAAGCAAACTTTCCGCTGACCTTTGCTAATACTGCGTCGCTGAATGGTGTCCAGACATGTCCCTGTTTCCGATTGGGCGCAACAACGTCGACGTCCGCCCCGTTCTCGAGAAAAGACTCAATGAACGTTGACCAACGCCGTTGCGGCGGAGAAATCTCGGACCCGAATGAATGAGTCAGCAACTGAATTCTCATACTAGTTATCGTCTATTCCATTCATCCGAACATAATCTGTTTTCACAATCCCACGGTCTCACTAATAACCTGTGCTGCGTTGTCACCAGAATCGATAAATTTCGAATACACAGTGTCGGAGGATTGGGGCTCTGACGCCTCTACATTCTTAATGAGCAATGCAGAAATTCCCGATTCAATCTCCGCATCCGTCAACGCTGTAAAGTGATTTTCCCCGTCTTGCAAAGCGTAAGCACGGGCTTTCTGGTCATCCGTGCTGGCATCCAAGTTCGGTATTACCAGTGATCTGATGCTCCACCTAATTAATTCATGAATGCTGTTATATCCAGCTGCTGATACGACAAAATCGAAGGCTAGCAAATAAGGAGAAATCGGATATTTCCGTATAGTTTTTAAACTGAATTCGCTCTGCGTTTGCCCACTTAATGGAGACGAAGCAATGACCGGAATAACTAGACCGTTCGATAGTTTCTGAATCACTTCGATCACTTTCTTGCGAGTCTCGGAAATATCGTTGATGTTTCCGGCCCCAAGCTGAATGAGTGCGTAGTGCTTTGAGGGATCCAGCTCCAGCTCGTCAAGGGCTACCTCGCGGGAGAGTAAGGCTCCCTCCGATAGAACGATTCCTCGCACAGGGGTTTGAGTGTTTACCCGGGACAGCGCGCCATGATCTAGATGCTGTCCAATATCCCAAGGAGTTAGAATTTTCGTGCAGTAAGCTTCCATCTCTGGCAGTTGTTCCACGCTAGCCGATTTCTTCCAAAGACCACGGCGTAACCAAATTAACTTTACGTCCGGATTATTATCCAGCACGTCGCGCAGGCCTCTATAAATCCAGGTTCCGTCGAAGACTACGGCGTCAAATTTGTTCCTGCGCAATAATTGGTTGAAGAAGTGGTAAAAATTATTGTTCCAGACACGGGCAGGTTGACCAGTAGTACCGGAACTCGCGAAATGCAGATACTCGAATCCCTGCTTCCCGATGACTTCTGCGGAAGTGGAGAGGGTTACGAAGGACGACTGAAATGCCGCCCTCCCGCTACTGGCTATAGCTAGGCATCTCGTTATATGCCCCATACCAGCACCGTTACTGGTCACGAAAAGCACATGTGGCTTTTCAGATCCCTTGGAAAACGTCAAGCCATCAACGTTTCCACTAAACATGTATTTATACGTGGATATAGCGCGCAGCCTATCGAATTTGATTCGAAGACTGCGCACAATCACCCGTAATGAGTTTGAACTCATGCAGATATGCTTCCCATTGGTCTCAGGACTACTTAAGCGACTTCCTGATCATCAAATGACTGGAGACGATTCATTAACGCATCGATGCCGTAGCGATCAGCGATGTATTTCCTAGCCTTTTCCGACTGCTCAAGATATAGAGCACGATCGGACCAATATCGCATAATAACGTTATGAACCTCATGGGAGTCAGCGTATACAGCGCCATCACCGAAGGTGGTTTCCATGTACTTTGGAAGAATGACCACTTTCCCCGCCGCCATCGCTTCCGCAGTCGACATGCCGAAAGACTCAGTTAGCTTGTCGTCGTGGAAGTACGCCCAGAAATCGACTTTGCTTAGGAAATCATCAACTTCCAAGGAACCGAATTCATGAACGGTAATACCTTCAGTTGCTCCCTCACCCAACTTCTTACGAAGTTCGGTTGCGCCGCCGAGAATTTCTGTCTCATAGCTATCTGATACGTATGCTGAACGGAACTTCTCTAGGGTCGAAGGCCATTTCAAAGCATGATCTCTTGAGTGGCGTCCTAGAACAGGCTTCTTCTCAAAGTCAGGTGACGGAACGCTTCCGCTTGCTATCACGCCTGGCCAGGTGCTCTCCAACAGTCTAGACGCTGGAGCCAATGGAACTGAGAGCTTGCGAGTCAGATCGGACTCGCCAATAACGTAGGTTTCAGTGCCAAAAAGGCGATCCATGTTATCAACGCAAACTTCCAAATCGAAGACCATACCACTGCCACCCTTATTGACCGGCGGGTTATTCACAATTAGAAGAGCATGGTCGACGTTAATCTTGGAATTGGCACGCTCCAAGAAAGTCACCACCGATGGATGGCGCACAATCAAAACATGGACATGCGCAATGTCACCCAAGCTGAGCTGCTCAACTTTGCCACTGCTCTGCTGCGTGAAGAGTCCATTATTAATCGGGGTTGATGCTTTATTTAGCGGAGACTCCAAATGAATAAATCCGACGCGTTTACCGCTTTGTGCAACTGCATTCATTTCCGCAAGGGTCAAGGTCGTTGTCCCACCTGGGAACCGGAAATCTGTCACATAAACAACATCGAATTTACCGAGATCAGCACCGCGTTTGCCGGCTTCCATCGTGGAGGGAATCATATATTCACGATTCTGCCCTCGATGGATACTCTCAGGACTCTCTGCGAACTGGCCATGCCACTTTGTGTAGCTTGCGAGGTAAAGAAGACGCGATGGGTCAACGAATCCTCGGCTCATTTCGCCTGCTGTAAGTGAACCTTCACGCGTGCGGGTGAAGGAAAGCGCCATCTGCCCTACTGACTGAATAGGTGTTCCAAATCGCCGCACGAGACGATCTCGGAATTCAGCATCCGCACCGCGGTTGACCGTATCCCAAGGACCAATCTCGTCGAATAAAGATCGACGAACCATCAATGAAGAGAAATTTGGCTGAGCGAACTGTGGATTGTTATTAATACGCAGAAACTTCAGATCATCTGTTGAACGAGCATGTAACGACATATTACCCGGCAGGTCAGGATTCTCAATCAAATTCCTCACCTGAAGAGCTATCTTGTCAGGGTGAGACCAGTCGTCATCGTCATGAACAGTGATGAAGTCACCCTGTGCAATTGCTAGTCCTGCGTTTCTCGCGCAATAGGCACCAAGGTTCTCTGACTGACGCAGGACCTTAATTTTGGTGCTCATTGTTTCTGCTTCGAGAAGGTACTGTTCGTATTCTTCACCCGAGCAGTCATCAATGACGATAATTTCGAGATTGTCCCAAGTCTGTTCCAACAAGGAGATCAAGGCAGTCTTCAGGAGCTCTCCACCGCGGAAAGACGGAACAAGTACGGAAACTTTCGGTCCGTCGGTAATCTTTTTGGTGTCGCTTCGTAAACGGTCGATCGCCGCGTTGGAGTCAGATCCGCCGAAGTGAACTTCTGCGAGACCTTCCTTTCGAAACAGCACGTTTAGTTCAGCCAACCATCGTTCAGTAACGCCGTTATCAACATGGTGTACTGAATTTAAGCGCAGAAGTTCACCTTGAACTGGGAACTTGTTGCGAATGCCAAAGCGTTTGATCGCTTCGCGTTGCTTCTTTAGGTCTCCAGTCTCAGTCAGCACTTCAACGTAGATAAGTCGGTCGTTACGTCCTAGAGCCTTGATGCCGAAGTAACGTTCCACCAAATTGAACAGGCGCGCGGAATCCTTCATATCGCTTTCAAGCGCTCGTTGGTTCGCTGCCAACCGGGCTAGGGTCAGCAGCATGTCCTTATCCCAAGAACGGACGACTTCCATTCGATTGCGATCGATCATTCCCATGTCTGTAACCGTGAGCATTTCACGGAGCGGCTTATACTTCAACGTACCTTTGGTCGCGGCAAGTGCTATCGAGTCGCGGATACGAATGCTTTTGGAACGAAGTGCGAATGTCTCCATATCTGATCGAATGTGCGGCATTCTGCGTGCCCATTCGTTATCGAGTCCAATTGCCGGCAATGTGCCAGCAGTCAGCGGTAATGAAGAGCCATCAGAAGAAACCGAACCCGGCGATAGATCAATGGAAGCAACTCCATATGACAGCTCGCCGACTTTTGCGTCGAGCTTCTTTAACTGACGCCAAGTTTGACGGCTGAACAATAGTAGTAGTACAGAAGTACCGAGAGCCGCTGCACCGATACCCAGAACTACAAGTACATTCTCCTTCAACAAGGCACCAACTATGGCCAGAATGATACCGAATGTGCTCGCTGCGAGTACGGCAATCTGCCAGGGCTGAAAACCGTGTAATTTTCTTAGCATCCGTAAATCTCTCGTCTTACAGGCGCACTGCAGCGTCGCCTGCAGAAACACCACGGGTGTCGAAGAATGCCTTGCTGGACGTTGCCAAGGCGTCTGGATTGTAGCTTGCATGGTTCTGCAACAGCACAACTACGTCAACATTCGCAACGGCCTCTTCGAGCGAGTCGACGCGCGCGAAGGACTGCCCGCCAACGAACCATTCATCAATCTTTGGATCGTGGAAAGAGACATCCGCACCGCGCTCCAGGAATACTTCTGCGACCGGCAGAGCCGGCGAGTGACGCTGGTCGGCAATATCCTGCTTGTAAGTGACACCCAAAAGGAGAACTTTGGCGTTCTTCAAAGCCATACCGGACTCGTTAAGAACGTTCTGCACTCGATCTACGACGTAGCGTGGCATCGAGTTGTTGATTTCCTCAGCAAGTTCAACGAAACGGAATGGATACCCGAGTGACTTGCGAACCGAGTAGCTCAAGTAGTTCGGATCAATTGGGATGCAATGTCCACCGACGCCTGGGCCTGGGTAGAAGGCTTGGAAACCGAAGGGCTTGGTCTTAGCAGCATTGATTACATCCCAGAGGTCAATATCCATCTCGTTGCAGAATTTGGACATTTCGTTAACCAAGGCTATGTTGATGTGGCGATAAGTGTTTTCCAGAAGCTTTGCAGTTTCAGCTTCCTTGGCACCCTTAGCGCGGACCACAGAATCAATGAACTGGCTGTAGAATGCAACCGCACGGTCACCGGACTCGACAGTCATTCCCCCGACTACCTTGGGAGTGTTCTTCAAGCCGTAGGTTTGGTTGCCCGGATCAATGCGTTCAGGTGAGAATGCCAAGAACAGGTCCTTATCAAGCACTGCACCGTTCTCGGTCAAGATTGGCAGGCAAATTTCTTCGGTTGTGCCTGGGTAAGTTGTGGATTCGAGAACTACCAGAGTCTCGCCTGAAAGGTTGTCACGGATGGTTTTCGTTGCTCCGATAACTGCGCCTAAATCTGGGCTACCGGCTTCACCAAGCGGAGTAGGCACACAGATGACGACGACGTCAGCATCTGCAATAACAGATGGATCGTTGCTTGCGCGGTACCCCTTGCCCAGTAAAACAGAAAGGTCCTCGTTAGAGATATCGTCAACATGTGAGATTCCATTATTGAGGTTCTCAACGACAGTCTTATTCAGTTCGAGGCCGGTGACCTGAAGTCCGGCGTGTGTGGCACCCTGGGAAAGTGGAAGGCCAACGTATCCCTGGCCTACGACTACAAGTTTTTGCATATTTCCTATGTCTCTCTTTCAAATATTTTTTCGTTCTTTGCTCGATTGTGAGTTCAAATCCTTGACCCGAATTTGTACCCGCAATCACAACAAGTCCTCAGTCGAGCCAAACAAGCCTCGACCATTCTAACGTATTTGGAATTATTCGCTCTATGCGAGCCATCTGCTACATAGTAAACGTCGAATGCCTTAAAACACGGCCCAGAAAACTACTTATTCCCGTTCCTCGTAGCGTGGGAACACAGGAGAAGGAGCTGGGAGCTCAGTGCCTGGGACCAAAGCGCTATCAAAGGACTCGAAAGTTCGCGCCGAACCTTCACCAACTGCCAACGCATTGAGCATAGAAGTCATGGCCTGCGGCAATACTGGCTGAAGCAGCAACGCCACCTTGCGGACAATCTCAATGGTCACGTACAAGACAGTAGCCATACGCTCAGGATCGGTCTTCTTCAGCTTCCATGGCTCCTGCTCAGCGAAGTAGGCATTGGTATCGCCCAGAACGTGCCAAACGGACTCAAGTGCCTTGCTGAATTCCTGACGCGAGAAAGCATCGCGGTTGATCTCCAGCAACTTGCCGGCTGCTTCCAGAATCTGCTGATCAGATTCCAGCAATTCGCCCGGGGTCGGGACTACTCCCCCACAGTTCTTTGCGACCATCGAAAGTGAACGCTGTGCAAGGTTGCCGAAGTTATTGGCCAGGTCACCGTTAATACGGGCAACGATGGTCTCGTGGTTGTAGCTGCCGTCGGCACCGAACGGAACTTCACGCAAGAAGAAGTAGCGTACCTGGTCCAAGCCATAACGGTTCACAAAATCATCTGGGGAAACAGTATTGCCCAGGGATTTGGACATCTTCACGCCGTTATTATGCAGGAATCCATGGATCATGACGCGCTTAGGCAATGGCAGTTTTGCAGACATCAGGAATGCTGGCCAGTAGATCGCGTGGAATCGCGAGATGTCTTTGCCGATCACGTGGACATCTGCCGGCCAGTATTTCTGGAAAGAAGCAGACTCAACGTCCGGGAATCCAACGCCCGTCAGGTAATTGGTCAGCGCGTCTACCCACACGTACATGACATGCTTCTCGTTGCCCGGTACCGGGATGCCCCAGTCAAAGGTTGTTCGAGAGATCGAAAGGTCCATCAGACCGCCTTCGACAAACCGTACTACTTCATTGAAGCGGGAACGTGGCGCTCCGAATTCAGGGTTGTTCTGGTAGTACTCCAGCAACTTGTCCTGGTACTTGGATAAGCGGAAGAAGTAGGATTCTTCTTCAGTCCAAGTAACTTCGGTGTCGGTTTCAACGGCATAGCGAATACCGTCCTCGCGTACTTCCGTCTGGTCTTCGGTGTAGAAGGCCTCATCGCGTACCGAGTACCATCCTGCGTACTTATCCAAGTAAATGTCATCATTGGCTTCCATGCGGCGCCAGAGTTCCTGCGCAGCCGCATGATGGTCTGCATCAGTGGTACGGATGAAGCGGTCGTAGCTTGTACCCAGCTCATCATTCATGGCCTGGAATGCATCCGAGTTACGCTGGGCCAGCTGAGCCGGCGTGACCCCAAGATTCTCTGCGGTCTGCATCATCTTCTGGCCATGCTCATCGGTGCCCGTCAAGAAGAAGACGTCAAAACCATCTAGGCGCTTGAATCGAGCCATAACGTCGGTAGCCACTACCTCGTAGGCATGCCCGATGTGCGGGGTACCGTTCGGGTAAGAGATAGCCGTGGTGATGTAAAAAGGTTTCTGCTGAGAAGTCACGATATAAATTTACCTTAGCTAACGTCAGAAAGCGGATTTCCAGATTGTACTGACTCGTCACATGATCTTGTCCAAATACTCCCAGAAGGCGCCTCGAAGCGTGCGGCGGATGATCTGCTGATCAGTTTTCCATTCCCCAAGCACTTGAGCGCAATCCTTGAGCAAAGTCCTGTCAATTTCGGGGGGCAGCTGCGGCTTGTCAGCAATTAGTTCTACTACGTCCGACTGTGTCGTGAAGGCAAGCCAGGATTCAGCAACCTTTGCGCCGATCTCTTCTGCAACCTTCAACTCTTGTTGCTCATAAGCTGCGGAACCGTGATAGCCAGAACTTTCACCACCACTGGAGTAGATCACCACAGGTTCGGCTTCCGGTTCAACGGCTGGCCTGATAACTGACTTCTGGGCCATGACGGCAGGAGTAGGAACCGATGGCTTCGCGGCTGGCTTTGCTTCTGTTTCCGAAGATGCACTAGCAATTAGAGACGTCTTTTCAGAATGATTTTTGTCCCATTCGAGAACCTTGGTGAACGCGCTATCCAATAGTTGATTTGGAACGATTTCAATGTAGTCGGCGGTCAATGCCAGGTGTTCAGCCACCGAGGCTACTCCAAGTCGGCTATCGGATTTCGCTACGCCCAGTAACACTACTTTCATGCCCAAGTCTTGCGCTTCTTCGACGGCCTCGGCGAGGTCGTCATCGCCGGAGACCAAGTAAGCAATTGATGCCGAGCCATTACGGGCAACCCCTACAAGGTCCAGCGCCAGTCTCAGGTCCACACCTTTTTGCTCGCCGTTGTAGGAGATACGGCCTAAGCGCACTTTAACGCCGGGTATCAATCCAATCCGCTTATGCTGCTCAGTAAATAGCCCGTCTTTCGACGCGTCATACCAATAAACGCGTAGATTATTCAGACCCGTATTCTTCTTTACGGTTTGCACGATTCCGCGTACCAGCGCTTCATAATGTGTTGTGAAGGCTGATCGTAAGGTTGTTCCAGCGGCACGATGGCCGCCTAGTGAGAGTAGGAATCCGGCATCGATAAAAATTGCAGTTTGATTCATCATTATCCGATACTATCGACACTCAGGCAAGAAACAGCGTCTTGCCAAGTTTTAATTCAACTTCGAAATCAATTCAGATCAATAGTTAACCTGGGTATTATATGAACTTGGTAGTCATTAACTGAATCAAAAGAAGAAAAGATGACCTGAACTGGGACAATAAGGGTGCCTAACCATCTTCCACCCAGTTCAACCGAGCACCCTGTATTGGCAGGTCTAGTCACCCGCTGGCAAGTTCGATGCCAACGTACAGCGTGACTCATGCCTTTTCTGGCCAATGGTTTACCCTCTCGGACATGCCACTGATTCGTCCGCTGCGATGACTGGCATTCGTCGGGTCCCTTGCCATGACTTGATAAAAGTCTGGCCGCTTGTTCACAAGAGGCGTGTCTCATCAAAGAACTGCCCGACGCGACCCAATTTCTGACAGATGTCACAACCCCGGACATCAACTGGAATAGAGGTCAACCGTCATGACTAACGGCGCAGAGTAATACGACTACGTCATCGGAATCGACACCCACGCCCGCACAAACCTACGCGATCATCAACACCAAAGCTGGCGCCCGCATAGCCTGCTAAGCTTTCCCGTTATTTAAGCCTGACATGGGCCAAGTCATCGCGTAGATCCGACGAAACCCCACCAAGGAGAAATCATTACCGCTGTGGAAGGCACCATATCTTATGGAACGCCGATCTGCCGCAAACTTGCAGAAGCCGGCATCACCGTCACTGCAGTAGAACCACCTCGCAGACAAGCCTGCGCAGGCATCGGCAAGGCGGACGAAATCGATGCATCCACCGCAGCGAGGAGTGTCCTCGGCACTGATATTGAGCTGTTGTTATAGCCGCGTGCCGACGGAATTCGGACAGCAATGGTTCTCCTGCTGACCCGCCGTGGACTGTTCGAACAGCAATACACAGCTAGCAGCATTCCACCGAATGCCTTGGTCCGTCAGACTGATCTTGGCTTAGACGAAGGTCGGGCTTTGACTGACCAACAAGTTTCGGAAATTAGTGTCTGGCGGAGTCGTCGCAATGGTAAAATTGAGCAATGCATCGCGCAGTGGGAAGCTTCAGAATTGGCCAACAGCATCCTCAAGGCGTCAGCACGTCTGTAAAGCAAAAAGCCACAGTTGGCTAAGCTCAGCGAGCAGAATGCTCCTGGATTCCAGGACCAGCCAGGTCTTGGGTCCGTAGCCACGGGAATCATTCTGTCGTCTTACTCGCATCAAGGCCGGTTCCTTTCAGAAGCCTCGTTCGTGCCACTGGCAGACGCGGGTCCTCTGCAGGCCTCGTCGGGTAACGTGACAAGACATCGTCTGAATCGACACGGTGACCGGAAAATTTCTAGTCAAGTGAGACCATCGCAAGCTAAACAGCCGGCATGGCCACAATTTCCTCTTCCTATGCACCGGCTCGTTGATCCAAGCTTGTTCCGGTAACCGCAGCTTCCCCGGCAACCAGATGGCGGAAAACCTTTCAGGATGCGCATCCCCCGCTTGACGCAACGCCGTCAGACACCGACCATCAACATGCCCCGTCATCCCGAAATGCAAGTCTGCCGGAGTATGGAACCCAACGCCTGAATGTCGGTGCTGTGTGATGAATGCCCCGACAAACCGGCCCATGAAACCCTTGGCATGAGCCAGCGAGCCAAGCTGTTCAGGGAACGTCGGCAGATATTTCAAGGCCTTTAACCACGACTCCGAATACGGCTTGTCACTACTGGCTTTCGCCCGTGAATGCGACTTGAGCACATCCAAATCAGCGAGCAACGCCGCCACCGGCTTCTACGACACCAACGTGCCGCGATCGGCATGCATCACCTTCGTCACCTGATCGCGCGAAGACCTGCACCATGAAAGCCTTGGCCAGCTCCCCGGATTCCCAGGCGTGCACCGGCACGCCAACCATGCAACGCGAATAGATATCGATCATGACGTACGCGTCAAAGTAGGTGCCTTTCTGCGGTCGTTCCCGCTTGGTGATGTCCCCGGTGAACACTTCGCCGGGGTCGGTAGCAACCAGTTCAGGGACCTTCCGTGCCGGGTCCCGTGCCTGCCGGCGGCGTTCCTTGACATGCTTTTCGCGCTGAAGCATTCAATACATTGTCGATACAGAACATAGATAAGTCCTTTCAGAGAGCAAGGTTGCGAAGATCTGTTCGGGCGCTTGATCGACGAAACGGTCGCTGTTCAGCTTGACGAGCAAGGTGGCTTCTTCCTGGGCCGTGGGCTTGTTCACTGGGGCCCGCCGGCTGGACGCCGCGCGGCTAGTTGACGGGCGTTGATGGCGGTGCATCGTCGCTCGCGTCACACATGCCAGAGCGCCGGCACGGCGGGTGGGCGCCTTTCCGGAAACGAGCTGTTGGTGGGTGTTTGCTAGGACCAAGCGTGCTTCTACTTTGAATCCGCGCTCTTTGAGTTCTGTTCCAAGAGCGAGTGTACCTTCTCATGATTTCCCAGGCGGTTTGCGTGGTTGCCAGTTTCTGCTCGTTCGCCGCCAGCTGCTTTTTCAGCCTCACGATTTCAGCTTGTTCCTTGGTGCGCTGGGCTTGGCTGAGGATTGGAAGGCCATGGTTCACTCGATGATTCCGGCATCACGCAGTTTGCGCCATTAAGTGATCTGGAAGGAGTAGTGCCCGTTGGCTCTGAGGCAGCGGCCGCCTTCGCAGGTTTGGATAGCTTGGTCGTATCCGTCGAGGTAGGTGGACTTCTGGGCTTGGCTGATCACGTGGCGGTGCGCGGTCGCAGGTCGTGGCGGGCAGGTGGAGTCCATGTTTCCATTGTCCTGCACGGTGCTGATCAGTTCGATCAGTGCGGTGATGCTCATGGTGGAGTAGTCCTATTCTTGCCCTGTCCTTGGGGTGGTTTGTTGTGAACGGGTGGTCTCATTCACCCCTGACTGCGAGTCTTGACATAGTTGGTCTGGGACCAGCTGGCAGAGTAAGAGCCAGCCGACCAGTCCTCGCCTGTGACTATAATCCTGACTGGCCCTACGGATGTGCCTTATGTCTGACTTTTCCGAGCGTGGATTGGAGGGCTGGAGCCGACCCCGGCTTACCTCGGTAACTTAATCAGAAGGTTGTCCGCCCCCTATCGGAGCGTGACTCGTCACAGTTTTGTTCCGAAGTGATCTTCCCCGACTGGCCCCGGGCACAGCGGCCTACCCCTTATCCGCATCACAGGAGATTTCGGAACCGTCATGACTATCGTCTCGCAAACTCACCAGATCATCGCGGGCTTAGACGCGCACGCAAAAATCATGTTTACGCCATGATCGATGCCACGACTGACAAACACTTAGACACTTGGGGTTTTCCCACAAGCACTGCGGGACTCAAAAGGGCACTAAACTGGGCTGGAAAGCGCACAAGCGGAGATGCCGATGTCCTGTGGGTGATCGAAGGGTCTGCCTCCAATGGGGCAATATTCACTGGCACCAAAAGCAGTCTCGGCTACCAGGCCGCCGAAGCGCCGCACATGACAGGGCACGGGGTGGGCAAATCCGATTCGTTGGACGCCCACCGCACGGCCACTGCCGTGTTGCTCCTGCAGATCGACCAGCTAAGAACCCCGTGGCTGAATGACGGAGTCCATGCAACACTTCGTGTCCTACTAGCTGCCAGAGAATCGATGACGACCGAACGCACCAATTCGGTGAACGCACTCACCGCGCTGCTACGTACCCATGAGCTGCGCCTGGATGCACGGAAGGCTCTGGCTGCTGCGAAGATCGACAAGGTCGCCAAATGGCGCAACGCATCGTGGATCTGGTCGAACAGTTGAAACACAACTTGCTGCGGCTCACCGATCTGGTCGCGGTCAACGAAGCAGCCCCTCTATTAGACATGATCAGCTGCGTCCCCGTTACTGCGGCAGTAGCCTGACTACCTGGTCGCATAGAAACCGAGTTCATTCGGAAACGGCCTTTGCTCGTTAGCCGGGGTGAACCCAATCCCCGCGTCCTCGGGCAATACAGTGCGGCATAGGCTCAACCGAGGCTGGGGGCCGGCGGCTGAACAATGCCCTCCATATGGTTGCCGTGGCGCGCATGGTCCATAATGAAGAAACACGAAGCTACGCGGAAAACGCAAAGCAGAGGGCGAAACGGTCAGGGCGGTTCGTAGATGTATCAAACGCTACCTGGCGCGAAGGATCTACCGTATCCTCAATGCTGCTGTTGCGACTCCGGCGGCTACTTGACAATCATAGAAGAATCAGTCAGGGTGGCCGACAACTCAACATGGACCTAGACATAGGGATCCAGTACCGAATGATCTACGATCGAACGACCAAGGAGTATGTCGAAAGGCGAACAACTGAGGGGTTGAGCTATCGGGAGATCAAACGTGTTTTGATACGGTATCTCGCACGCAGTATATTCCGGAAGGGAGAGACGCTTTTCTACCTTGACATTGGACATAAAAGGAATAATGAACCGTTTTACTCAACTTTTCCTTGCCACCTCGAGCCAAGACACCAGCCAAACCTTGGTCTCCCGGGCAGGCTTGTCGGTGCGGACCAGCTTTCTGAATGCGGTGGACTTCCGCAGGCTCTGCGAAGACAGGCCCTCGCAATTCGTTCCAGCCACCGCAACGCACCGGCCAGGAAGAATTCTCGGAGCACCGTTCCTTGCTGCTGGCGAGGAGCATGCCACAGACATCGACCACCTGCGAGTCGCACCAGCACTCTTCGGCCCTGTAGCCTCGGATGCCTCGGCTAGCCGCTTCATGGGCCGGATTAGGGACCAGCCGGAGACTTTCTCTTACGGTTTCGCCACCATGGCCCTGAGCCTGTGCACCAGAGTCTGGTCGGTGGCCGGGCCACGGAATCCTGCCCGGCTGGCTACGCCAGCCAACGCGCTGGTCATCGACATCGATGCCTCTAGGGTGCATGCGCTCTTCGAAAAGGAGGACAGTGTAGAAACGCATAAGGGCGGGTACGGTTCTTTACCGATGATTGGCATGGCCGACTACGGCAAAATGAATGGGGCCGGCGAAGTCCTCACCGTGCTGTTACCGCCGGGACCGGGGCGCGAACGCCGCGAAGTCCCATATCGACGCCCTTGGTCGAGCTTTGGCTCAGCTGCCGGGCGAGTTCGACGACGCGCACGGAAACCTCATTGGCAGGAAGACCCTGGTCCGTACCGATAGTGTCGGGCCGCCCCCAGTTCTCCGCCTCGCATTCGCTGCCGGTGTTCAAAGAACGGTTCGTTCAGTGAATCGATGATAGCAAGGTGAAGGAGCCGAAGGGCTCCCCGCTAGGCACGAGGATCTATTTGCATGCTGAGCCGTTGCATCCCGCGGCGAAAGCCAACTTGCACGACACGGACGGGAAACGAATGACCGCGTTCTTGACCAATGCTCCACGGTTCAACGTTGCGTTCCTCGATGCCCCGACATCGGACGCGTGGCCGGTGCGCAAACAGGATCAAAACCTGGAAGATCACGGGGTTGGGGAAGGTGCCGTATTTGTCTTTTGCTGCGAATCAAACATGGGTTGAACTGGCAATGTTCGCCTCGAACTTGGTCGCATTGCTGCAACTTGCTGCCCTGTCTGGTGGCCATGAAGATGCGACTTAGGATCTGATGCGATGGCGATACCTGCTATTTGCAATGACCGGAAAATCGCTACTGCTGATCGACAACGACGGCTACTGATCCCGCGGACCGCGCCTTAGGCCGGCTTGCTTCGCCAACTGCAAGAAAGCATCGGATTGTTATTCCACCGGTGGCGGCTCGGTCAGCTCAATGCCTCAGCTGGCGGTTGTTCTGCCGCGTAATAGGTTTCTTGAAAGGATCGTTTGTTCCGGGTGCATGGAACCTGACATTCAGCGTCGGCGCGTCAAGGTGCTCTTTGGCTTGGGCAGGATCAGAAACCGCCACCGAGAATCCATAGGATCGGGTTTTCGGTAGCCGCCAGCTGACTGATAAAAATTTTGGACTATTGTTTACGCGGCTGCTGGATTGTGCAGTTGCTTCAGACCCGACAACGCATTCTAAAGGTAGTGCGCGTCCCTCGAGAGATACGAACCATGCGAGTGCACAGACCTAAAGCTAAGCCAGGTAGTTGAGAGAGGCTTCCGGTGGATCGACCGCGGAGCGCGGCCAGGTTTACTGATTCTGGGGATCTAAATGGACAGCCCTTTATGCATTAAAGATCAAAGTTCGTGTCTCGAAAACTTGACCAGCTCACTCTGGGAAGAGGTTTCGATGACCGTGAGACTCCTGATGAAAATCTGGGCTAACATGAGTTATGCAAAGATTGCTACTAGCCGATAGCAAGTTACCCTAAGACTGAACTAGTAGACTCTATACCAAGTACAATTGAGGTCAAATTGAGAAAAGCACCTGTCATCGTTTCGTCGGACAGGCGAATTTATGAACTAGACCAATATAAAATTGCAGATAATCTTTACGCGCTAAACGTGTCGGCGGGTCCTATAGGGTCGAACTTGACAGTGTTGGGCGTGGATGGGTTTGGGGCAATCGGAAAAGAACCAATATCAAATTCGTCCGATATGCAAAAGTTTGTCGAAGTTTGGCCAAGAAATAATTTCATTAGAAAATGGAGTCAATTAGCTAGGGGTGCAGTAGCGCTATACTGCCGTGAACCGGTCAGTGGATCGGTTGTAATTCTCCCCGACCCACTCGGATCGGCGATTGTATACAGATACTCCCGTGCAGGAATCCGAGCTGCCAGCACAGATTTAAGTGAACTCGTGTTCACGCTTCAAACGATAGGAATTAATCTCAAGAAATCTCTCGCATTTGCGGTAGAGTTGGTCATTTCCACTAATGGTGGTTTGAATGAATCTAGCTATGAAGATATTGATTCAATCCCAATTCTTAGTTACGTACGCATTGATTCAGAGTCCATTAAGGTGGAATCTTATGATAGCAATATACTGTCTTCCAAAAATGAATTAGACTACGATTTGGTGATCCAAAGCGCAGCGACGGAGATTATGGATACAGTTTCCGCTGCCAGTAAAATGCCAAACGAAACGAAGATATGCCATCTCACCGGCGGATTCGACAGCCGACTGGTGGCCGCAGCGACAATGGCGAACGGAACTTCAGGTTCGTTTAGATATTTTTGCCAGGGAGATCCAGTTCTACCCGATAAGGTTTTGGCGGAGAAAGTTGCCGCTGAACTGGACCTGACGATGACTGATTATTCTGGCATTGCTTGGAACTATACACCCAGCGATTTCGGTGGCGGACTCATTGGCCCCATGCTTCATTCAGCCGGGTTACTCCCTGTTGGCCCTCACATGGGAGCCGGCAACAGCGACAGCGTAATTCTGAGCGGTGGATATGGCGGAACATTCCGTTCAACATATGATTACCGATTCCTAGATCGCCTCACATCCAAAATCAGTGGAGCCGAATTGGGTTCATCACTGTGGGGCGACTATCTTTTCAGCGGCAAGGAATCATCGATTATTTCCCGTGAATATTCCAGCAACCTAGCAAGTCTTATTGAGTCACGCATGGCTCAGGGGATCGAAATGGGAGTAAACGAAGACGCGTTAGGCGATCTTTTTTACATACAAACGAGAGCGCGTTACTTCATCTCTCATATAACGAAGTCGTGGAGTAAATTTACTCGGCGAATCGACCCATTATATTCGCCCATAGCCATACAAGCTGCACTCAGCATGCCGCTGCAAAGACGCGCTGGCAACTCGATTGGATATGACCTAGCACTTCATCTCGATCCCGCAATTCTCGAACTCCCTTTTGACTCGCAAAAATTTAATTTAAAATCTTGCGGACGCGAAGAATTAATTAAAACTCGAGATTTCACTGTGTTTAAACCGAAATATGATGGACGGAAAAGTTCCATTGCGCCAAGCAAAGATTTCGGATATTTAAAGCTTCCTAAAGCGACAAAAGAAGATATCGCTGTAGCAAAGAGCATGCGAGCGCGTGCTTATCAGATCTCTGGACGCAATGCTGCTCGAAGCGAGCTCAGAGAACTTGTTTCGTCTATACCAAAATCTGAATTATCCGAATTCATTAACATGGCAGAACTAGACGTTCTATTAAAGCGACCAGCGAATACTCGCGTTCGGGTTCGAACTTTGTTTAACTTATACTCTTCCTTAAGATGGTATGTAAGCTAGATGGTAGAGCCGAATTTTTAGAGGATAGGTTTAAACGTTTTGAATATTAACCCAATAACAGGGCTCAAAGAATCCGTTCATGAAAAGTATGACATTCCGATTGTTCATCAAAGAAGTATTCGGAATGTAAAGTTTTCTGGGCAGAGAACCGCTGTTCACCGAGTGCCACTGGGACAAATAGGCACCTTGGATTTTTACGCTCAGCTTGGACGCAATGACGAATTATTAGTTGGATTTCATGGAGCGACACCTAAAGCACGGAATTTTTATCCCAGGTTTGAACGTGTCCGATCGTTCCGCAAACTAACAAATTCATTCATGAATTTTTCTGATCCTACATTGCAACTAGAAGCTGATAGCTCCATGTTGTTGTCCTGGTATTTAGGCTCTGCCGGGTGGGATCCTATTTACGACATCGCAAGGGTCGTTAAGCGTGTAAAGGGGAAGACGGGTGCTAAGCATTTTGCCTTCATAGGTGGCTCAGGCGGGGGGTTCGCGGCGCTGAGGATATCTGCGCTCTTCCCTGGCTCGCTGGCCTTTGTCCAGGAGCCACAAACGGACATCGGCTTATATTGGGAATCAGTAGTTAATAAATACTTTGCGACAGCTTGGCCTGAATGGGACAAAGAAGCACTTTTAAATGCATTCCCTGAACGCTTCAATATGAACTACCTGTACTCGCACCTCTCGCCAAATAATGTGATTTATTATACTCAAAGTCGCGCTGATACAGAGCACATGGAAAAACACTGCCATCCTTTCATGAAAGCAGTAGGTTTATCCCCCAGCCACACAAACAGCCAAGATCAGACGAGAAACTTCCGTATATACGATGGGGAAATAAAAGGTCACGGAAGAATCACCGCTAACGAGTTTGATGGTTTCTTCAATGATGCTATGGCTGTATGGCGTCAGGTGCGCTAACCGAGATAGTTCTTTGGGCTCTACGGCCACCGAAATCCACTCTTGAAGGGATGCCCGGTGGCCGTTGCCGATTCTGCCCACTCCAATACGCGCCTGAACTACCTGCGTGCTATGTCAAATTCGTGTCGTGCCAAATGCCTTAGTCACTATGCTTGGTGTGCTAAATAGCGTTTCTTGGTAGTGCTGTTCTGGCAACCCGGTAGGACCGGTTCCGGGCAGGTGGTAGTTTAAATCCGGCTAGCTGGTAGCGGAGGATGCTGCCTTTGATAATGGCTCAGAACCCCATCAGGGGTTCTGAGCCATTACGCTATTGAGGGGATGGCTCTGGATGAGCTGTCAGGGAACGGACCGCATCTTATTCCCAGAAATCAGCTGACTCCCGCGCCTTGAGCCTGTCAGATGGACTCTAGTACGTGAATACTGAAACTCTCGTTACCAACGTTTCCACCCTGAAGGCGTGCGCCATTGCCTATGCCCAGAGATAGAATTCCGGGCTAAGGACTTTCAAAGATCCCGTCTCCTAAATACCGAGTGTTCTAAATTGTATAGCAGACGTATTTGGTAGCACCTGTGCGCGCATCGGATGTGAAATCTCGTGACTTCGTAGTCATTGTGCCGAATTGGGCGAAATGGTACGCCCGTTCCGGCGACTTGGTGTGAAATCTCGTGACTTCGTAGACAGTGAATCTCATAGCTTCGTGGACAACCGATCTCAATACTTTGTACACAGTTACCAACGGTCAACCGAGTCGAGCGGTTGGTAACCGTTTACCGGCTAGTGATGCTCGAAGAACGTCGGCGATTGCTCCTCACGAGCCTGGATGAGGGCACGGTACTGCTCAGCTTTCTTCTCCCATTGACGAGTCGCCATAGTCATCTGAATACCCCTGATTGAATACGACGAAACGAACTTGCCCTCAACTTTCAAGGCCACCATCGGCAGCGGGAACGACATGACAATTTCACTCGTCTCGGGATCCGACAACAAGAATTCTGTGTCCGTAATCGTCCTGACGAACTGGCGGCGAGCAAACGATGTGGGCAACGAAATGTGGAACCCTTGATAGAAAGTTCTGCGGTTTTCCTTGGTAACTTCCACAAGCATCTGATTTGATTCCAAGAGGGGCCTGGATCCGATTCATCATGAGTGCTTTTCATGATTTCGCCCGATTTCGACACCACTACGTCCAGCCTACTGGCCGTGGGCTGGGCTAATTTACGTTTACTGAGATATTCGGCAGCTTTCGCTTCCAACACTGATAAGTGAATCGGTTCGGTAGCTGGTGTATGTTCCAGCAGTTCCCAGGCAGCCTGTGGGGTCGCTTGATTCAACGATTGATGCGAACGCCGTTTGTTGTAATGCTCCCGATATCGTTTCAGTAGCCTCTGCACGTCGACCAGGTCCTGTGGCTTGTTAGCCGTCAAGAAACGTTGCAATGTACGGTGTGAACGTTCGTTCTTCCCCTGAGTAGTAGGCCTTCCTGGTAGACCAGTGATCGGCATGCTTCCCTTGGATGCGAGAAACATTTCTACTGAACCGAACGTCCCGCTACGCAATTGGTTGAAGGCTTTGGAATTATCACCGAGCACCTCTTGTGGTGCATCGTACTCAGCGATGGCACGCACGAGTACTTCTTGAGCGTCCTGGCTGTTTTCATGGCGTTGGAATGCCCGGGAGCCAACATCGAATCTGCTGGCATCATCGATGAGTTGGTAAATGGTGATGAGCTGATTTTTGGTGGTTCGGTATTCAAAAGCATCAAGCTGCCACAGGGCCATGGCCGTTGACCTTGCGAAGGGAACATAGGAGGATTTCCGTCGCTTGCGTGGGTTGCGGTCCACGTGACCGACGCCAGCCAGCAAGCGGCCTATCGTAGCAATGGACGGAATCTTGCCGCCTGGGAAAGTGTCTTCGTTAATCGTTGCTTCGTAATGAATGGTTTTGGGGCCGTAGTCCCAACCATCCTTTTTGAGTTTCTGGCGGATCTTCACCAGCTCATTGATCACTTCTGGGCCGTATTTCCTGGCTGGCTCTCTTGGTGCTCTGGATTGCGGGTGGAGAGCCGCAGCAGATTCGTTGATTGCTCTGTGCCGAAGTCGATAGAAAATACTTCGGGAGATTTTCTGAGTCTTGCAGAATTCACTGATGCTCAGGGCATCTGGTTGCGTGGGGTCGAAGTTGATGATCATGGATCGCACTCGTGGCGGAAGGGCACTTGTCATGTTCTCGACAGTGTCAGAAAGCGGTCTTGATTTGTCCACGAACTGTTGAGACATGATGTCCACGAAGTCATGAGTTCGTGTGTCCACAAAGTGATGAGACAGGACATACAAAGTATTGAGATCCACTGTCCACGAAGCTATGAGATTCACTATCTACGAAGTCACGAGATTTAACATCCGATGCGCGCACAGGTGCTACCAAATACGTCTGCTATACACCTGACAGCTCATCCCGAGCCTTCCCCTCAATAGCGTAATGGCTCAGAACCCCTGACGGGGTTTTGAGCCATTATCAAAGGCAGCGTCCTCCGCTACCAGCTAGCCGGATTTAAACTACCACCTGCCCGGAGCCGGTCCTACCGGGTTGCCAGAACAGCAATACCAAGAAACGCTATTTAGCAATTATTAGCCTGAAGCACGAAGTTTAATTTCACCGTGGAACGATCCATTCCAAATAGAGATTGGAGGTAATTCAGAAATTTCGAATTTCTTAAAGATCAAAGGCTTTTGAGATGTAATCATTCATCGTCCCTGGTAATGGCGGTTTATGCCCGTCGCGGTAGAGGATCAAATCAAACCGTATATTGTCATTACGGTAATCACCTTTAGAGAAATCAATGCCCAATGATTTAGCAAATGGTACACAGTGATTTAGAATGTGAAATTTATCTCCAGTATTCTGGATAAACCAGACTTTATTCCATGCTGCAGTTGACCCGTAAAGCGCACCTAGGTCAAAGCGAGTTACATTAGACAATAATCCCTGTTTCAAATCAGGCCACGTTGAGAAAGCGGAAGACAATAGACGAGTCCGATGACCCTGGTAGTAACCTTCAACACTCGTCTGTGGGGAAAAAGGAAGAGCTACCGATCCTTCAATATGAAACGAGGTCGACAAAGCCGCATAACCTCCACCGCTGCTTCCAGTCAGGACAATCTTTTCTGTTCCGAGGTGTCTTGCAAATTCTCGTACAAGAGTAGTAATCATCTCATGACCATTGTCGACTTCATCTCCGACGTACCATGCTAGTCCCAACTCATCATGAGTTTGCAAAGAGGGATCCGAAATAAATAGCACCGATCCGTCAAATCGTTTCACGCTAGTTTTGAACTCAAATCGCGGCAGGATGTACTTCTCACGATCTAAGGCGCCATGAAACACGACGAGAAGCTTCTTAGAATCGCGACGAACAAGTAGGGCATCCAAATGCAATCTTTTTGCATGAATGCCGTCGGGAACTATCCGAAACTGTTGTTCAAACTCACCGTCGGTATTATCAAATGGCGATTTTTCAGTCGAAAGAATATCCTGCCATTCAAGATACGTGCAGTCTACGAGATGAATTGCATCCGTAGCGGCAAGGTCATTCCGTGTGTTAACGAATATATCGTCTTTTACCCAGAATTTTTCATCGAAAGTAGAAATCTGGCCAGATAATGCGTTCTTTGATTTCATTTCAAAATACTTTCCTGGTTCTTTTCTCCGGTACTTTCTAACACCGTCAGGCGGCTGATATTTGCATCCACCACCTGATAATTGGGGAATGATGATGTCCAATTTTGAACCGTATCTTGCTCACTCTCCCTATGGGTGTCGTCAAGGACGATAACCGCATCGTCATTAAGTCTTGCCGTCATAACATGCATGGCTGGGCGCCGTGCATTGGTACCAGTAGATTCTGGTGGTCCGTCTATAAATAGCAGGTCTACATCTTCGAGGTCGTCTAATTCAGCGAGCGAGTACCATGAATAGTTCTTGCCCTCAACTTGAATTTCCTCCAAAGGTGCCAAACGAAGCTCGACCATATCGCTAAAACCATGTCGATCGACTTCAGTCTGTGTTCGTGACAAGTACTCTTCGAGATGATCAAACGAAATAATGCGCGTACCGAACTTCTCACAGATGTACGCCATCCATATTGTTGAAGTACCGCCGCCGAACTCTACGATCAACTTTGGCTGTACACGTTCTAACACATCAATTAGGTGCAACAGGGCCTGAGCATCTAACGCATACCCACCTGTCGGCGGAACCAAGGGATTAACTTCAGCCAGTCGTGGTGCCAACTTAACGAGTGCTTCCATTTGTCTCGTGCTGTCACGGACAGTCTCAGTGATGTGCCTGCGCAATTGTCGTCGATTGTGGAGGCTGTTTCGTGAAGACTCTTCGGCAAGTTTTGCGGTCGCTTCCTCACTCAGGTTAACGTTTTGAGTTTGTTCCCCGAGACGCGCAAATTCAGCAAGGAGCTCCTCAATGCGAGCATTAAAAGTTTCCTTGAGCTGTTGGAGATCCGATTCAATATCCTCGGAACGCGTGGCTAGCGCCTCGCCAATGGATGTGTTTCCAGCGGTCACGTATTTTTCTAAGTGAGTGGATTGTTTCGAGAACGACACTTCTTGTTCGTCGCGTATTGAAAGGAGAAGTCCATTGATTTTCTCGATTTCTGTCTGAATTGAAACAGATAACAAGTCAACTGAATCATCTGATTCAGTACGGAGACGTTCCATCAATCCAATTAAACGACGTTCCATTCGTTCGACTCGTGCACGTACATTAGTTAGCTCAGGGTTGACACGAAGCTTATTTATGATTCTGCGTTCCAGGAGATTAATAACGTTGTGATTCTGAATGCCAACTTCATTCGTTGCGCGAATCAATTTCAAAACTTCGTAATTTTTCTCACGTAAATTCTTGGCGTCCGCCTGATACAGATTACGCAACTTGCGGACGCGTAGCTCAATGTCATTCAATTGAACTGTGTAATCATTGATATTTTTAGCAGAATCTTTCAGCTGTGCAATCCCGAATTTCACATCACGATCATACTCAGCCTGGGTAGTATGAAGAGACTTGAAATTCGTACGTAACTCTTCACGTGTTGCTCGCGATTGCTTTTCTATCTCTTTAACTTGACGATTCGAAATTTGGTCAACTCCTTCGAGGCGTCGAAGTATTTCGCGGTGACTTTTTCCGGAGAAATCCAAGAGTTCTCCGGTTCGGTTATCAATTTTCAGTATTTTAGTTGTTAACCGATCAGTTTCGTTCCTGACCTGAATGAGTTTATGAAATGTCAAGCCACCCATGGTTGCAGCTACTAGGGCTACCAAGAGGATCATGATCCTACTTATCGATGATATTCCGATTAGTTCAAACACTATTCCAACAGTAGTCAATGCTGCAGCTAACACTAAGAATAATTTAATTTTATTTGCAAAAACTTTAATCAATGTGATCCCTTATCTATGCCAAAGCCAAAAGGTTTCGGAAGTGTTCTTCTAAAACGTCGCCGCCTGCGAACATTCGAGTCAACGCGTCTCTAACGTTTCTGGCCTGCACTTGATATGATTCTTGACTTCGCCAGTAATATTCAAGCAGTTGGGCCACTCCTTCCGGAGTACTATAAAGTGCAGTATCACCATGCGCATCACGGAATTGTTCAGGGAGAATGACAATCTTCCCAGTAGCAGCGGCTTCAAATGCTTCTCTACAAAGATTTTCGTCCGAATCTTCGCTCGGGAAGTAAACGAAGAAGTCGATCGCCCTCATATAATCCACCGGACGAATCTCGCCTTCTCGGAATGAAACCCAGTTATCTGCATAATATTTGTCATTGAGGTTTCTGAGCGCTCCGCGAGCGTCACCTAAAATCCAGACTTCAGCAGAATCGTCTGTTGGCCACAATTGTTGAATTGTTTCTTTCATCGGCCAGTCCGAGTAAATATTCTGGCAGCTACGTCCTAGAATCGGTATTTTTCGAGGACTGCTAATACCTGAGTTATTCTTTCCAGTCCAAGATTCCAGATGGAGGACCAATGGCCATGCTCCTGGCAGTACCGAAACTCCAGAGTCTTCAGCCTCACCTACAACCTGCGACACGTTATTTAGGAATGACCACTCTACATTAGCGGAAAAATAATTCTGCGTGTTTCGAGTGCAGTCATCATATAAATATCGAATGACTTCACCGTTGTTATCAGAGGGGAGATCAAACGGAGCCATTATTATCTTTCCAACCCGAAGATTGGATTCCTGCGAAGTCGGGAATTGCATGATGGACGGATCATGGAAGATCAGGTTCGCAATTTTTACTTCTTGGTCGGAAGTGACCTGCGTTATTGTCCCATTATTGATCAGTTGTTGTATCTGTAAGTTCGGCTTCGTAGAAGTACGGGCGTTTGAGTTTGGCGATTCCATCTGCATGATACCGATATGAAGACCTCTGGCAACAAGGAATCTCACTTCGTCGACAGCAGCTCGCTGCCATCCATGTGACACACGCCAGTCTGCAGCAAAGACGATATCCAGCTCGCTGGGTGCGGGCTTGGTGATTTGGAAACGATGTGGGATCGGTAGCGGTACCTTCGGTTCGTCTTTCACGGACAGGCTTAGTGACGGAGTATTCGAATGCCAATACAGGGCTGCATTCCAGAAAGCACGACGTGATTGATGCGACCAACCTGAAGAGAAATCACCACGAGACAGCGAATTAGGCATTAGACGAATGATATAGAGCGCGTCGCGGATTACTCCAACATTTCTTTGAGAATAAAATTCTACGCGTTGCCTAAATTCACTATCAGCTGCCTTACGTGCATCTAGGTAACCGCCAACCTCACGTGCTAGATGGAGTGGAGTCATAAAACTAACTTCGCATTTTCGTGTTGGACTAAGGCCAGGCATAATCCGACTTAGGTTTTCATCCGTGCGAACTGCCGAGGTCATCACACCAGCAGCTTTTGGGTCCTCGAGCATGTATTTAACTTGAGATTCTATTCGTTCAGGATGAGACCAATCGTCAGAATCTTGTCCCGTTACGAATTCTCCCGTGGCGACTTCCAAACCAACATTGCGCGCGCGGTACGTTCCTCCATTCTCCGTCAATAACACGAGTTTAACCCTGGCATCTTCTCCAGCTAGTTTTTCTAAGAGCTCGCTTTTGCGGCTCGGGCTTGCATCGTCAATAATGATTAGCTCAAGATTTCTCCAGGTCTGATTCAAAATGGAACGTGCTGCCGCTATAAAGGCTTCCGGCTCAGGGTCGTAACTGGTCATGATGACTGAAACAAGCGGGCCGTCAGTTATTTGATTTAGATCATTGTCTGCCGTCAAACGGTCAAATGGTCTCTTAGCCTCCCCAGATAACGCGACTGGAATTCTGCCACAAGATTCGAATATCTTATTAAATCCTTGTTGCCAGTGCGTATACTCACTGTTCTCCAAACCTAAGAACGGGTTATACATATCCACTTCTAGATACCCGTCTTGAACCTCTTTCAGTTCCGGGTTTGCATTCAGATGCGCCACCGCTTCGGAATATGCAGCTGATTCGAAGATCAGTTCGAATTCGAGTTGCCTGTACTTCTGGAAAAGTTTCGTTCGAGGTAAATTTTCATTCGCCGCATGAATGATTTTTCGTCCGTTTGCCCGATCTTCGGTATTGATATTCTGCAGGGCCACGATCCGTCCCAAGGACGCAAGAGCAGCAAAGTCGATCTCACCATTTGTGAAGTCATCAAGATTTTCAGAAAGTTCGTCGTAGGTAATTCCTTGCCCAACTACGATGGTGGCCAAAACATCGCGATACTTCATTGATTTGGTAAGAAGCGCGTGTTCTTCCGCTTGGGGCATGTTTCGACGGATACGACATGCGTATGATTCCAGCAGCTCATAGTAATTAGCGTTCAACTTCGGCACAACTTTCATCCATGCTTGATTCTCTCTAATCATAGTCTAGTAAAGGATGGTCAATACCGCTGTAGTCGCAACAGTGCCCAGCAACTAACTATCGGCTAGTTAGTATTCATGTGCGAAACTACACGGTCCGTGATAACGACTTTTAGGAAGAGCAGGAATTATCGGAATGCATTGTTATTGTTCGTCAGGACAATTCTGCCTGGAAACATCGACATAGCAGACGTAAAGGTGGAAATTTTGAAATCAAAGCATCGCCTGATGTAAGACCATCAGATTTTTAAGCGGAATAAACACCCAAGTCACGACACGAAAAATCTCAGAACTTTCTACTACGTAAGCAAACTATCGATACGTAGCACGCAAATTCAATTCCTCCGTTTTAATTGCTCGAAGGAACAATTTCCCGTTTGACAGTATTGATCGAGATGCTATTGCCCCCGACCAGATCGAAGCGTGCCGGATTCTCAAAATGAATTTCGATTGTCCCCCACTTCTGTGTAGAACACAAGAAGGATATGGCACTTCCAGCCTGTGCCATACCCTTCTTGGAACTTTCTATGAATTACGAGTTAATGGAACTCGTATTTAGTCGAGCTACGAATGTCTTACCCAGCTAGATTGATCTCGCGCGCAACACTTGCACCAATCGCCGCACCAACAACATCCAGAACGCCTTGTGGCAACGCCGAATCAATATTGATGACCGCCAAGGCTTCCGACTTCTTTTCATCGCGCGATACCTGCATACCGGCAATGTTGACGCCCTGCTCCCCCAGCACGTTGCCCAGCGAACCAACGACGCCTGGACGATCTGCGTAGCGGACCACGATCATGTGATCCGAAATAGGGATTTCGATTTCGTGGCCGTTGATGCCCACGAGCTTCTCGATCTGCTTAGGACCGGTCAAGGTACCAGCAACTGCAAGCTGCGTGCCCTCATTGGTGGACCCCTTGATGGTCAGCTGGTTGCGGTATTCAGGCGAATGAGGGGTGGTGATCAGACGGGTAGCAACACCACGCTGCTCAGCCAAGACCGGGGCATTCACGTAGGAGACCTGATCCGAAACAACGTCCATGAAGACGCCCTTGAGTGCCGAGAGCTCCAGGGCCTTGACGTCCAGTGACGCGATCTCGCCGGCAACTTCAACGTCAATGCTGGTCAGCGAGCCGGAAGTCAAGGCGTTGAAGATACGGCCTAGCTTCTCGATCAGCGGGATGCCGGGGCGCACGTTCTCATCGATGACGCCACCGGCAACGTTCACAGCATCCGGGACCAATTCGCCGGCCAGTGCCAGGCGAACCGACTTGGCTACCGAGACGCCGGCCTTTTCCTGTGCTTCATCAGTTGAAGCGCCCAGGTGCGGGGTGACGGTGACGTTCTCGAATTCAAAGAATGGAAGATCGGTGCTTGGCTCCTTGACGAACACGTCAATGCCAGCGCCTGCAATCTCTTCATTCTTCAATGCTTCGTAAAGCGCGTCTTGATCCACCAGACCGCCACGGGCCACGTTGACCACGTATGCGGACTTCTTCATCTTGGTGAAGGCATCCTTGCCCAGCATGCCCAGGGTTTCCGGGGTCTTTGGCATGTGGATGGTGATGAAGTCGGCCTCAGCCAACAGCTCGTCCAAGGTCAGCAAGGTGACACCCAGCTGTGCTGCACGGGCAGGAGTGACGTATGGGTCGTAGGCAACGATCTCCATGCCGAAGCCCTGCAGGCGGGCAGCAACCAGTGCACCGATGCGGCCCAGGCCGATAATGCCGGCCTTCTTCTCGAAGAGTTCAACGCCGGTGTAGGCGCTGCGCTTCCATTCGCCGTTCTTCAGCGATGCGTTGGCAGCAGGAATGCGGCGTGCCAGCGACACGATGTGGCCCACGGTCAATTCAGCCGCGGAGATGATGTTGGAGGTTGGAGCGTTGACCACCATGACGCCAGCCTGGGTGGCTGCCTTGATGTCTACGTTATCCAGGCCTACGCCGGCACGGGCGATAACCTTCAGGTTCTTTGCTGCGGCGATAGCTTCTGCATCCACCTGGGTTGCGGAGCGAACGAGGATTGCATCTACCTCGGCAATGGCTTCGAGCAGCTGGGAGCGGTCAGCCCCGTCGGTCTGACGAATTTCAAAGTCGGGGCCGAGAGCAGCAACGGTTGCTGGGGAGAGTTGTTCGGCCAGAAGTACGATTGGCTTGTTGTCAGACACGGGTGTGGCACCTTTGCGATTTCTTGGGCTGATGCTGGCAGATTGGCGATGGTTGATAACCGCCAACATGTTCCACCCTAACGCTGGAATCGTTTGAAAACCGTTGAATTCACGCATGTTACGCAGCCTGAGCGTCACTTTGTGAAAACTTTCACTAATTAGCTAGAATGTGAATTCTGCTCCATAGCCGGGCCTCCCCCGGATGCCCGGATTCGAAGCGCCCATTCCTCGCCCAATATCTTCGTTTGAAAATCGACGCTTCCGCGGAACGCGCCAGCAGGCGATGCGCAGATCGGGCAGTTCGATGATACAAGCGCATCAAGGTCCATATGCTCCGCGAGCACTGGCTGTCGCAGACCGAGTCGTCCCTGTCCGCCTGTTTCGCGGTTTCGCGGTTTCCCTTCGACCAAAACTGCATTCATGGGAATTGATGATTGACTTCCACAGTGGTCTCCCTGGCTACCCAACACAAGCATGATGACTTTTGATTTCGGTGTTGAAAAACTGGCATAAAAAGCGTATTCCTCGGTGCAGCACGAGCCCTGAATCTGTCATGTAACCGGCTGTTTAATAGCAAATTTAAAGTCGCTGTTATTTTTAGTAGCAGTTTCGGCAATTGAGTTGTAGGCTGATGCCAATACATGCAAGGACTTTGGGGAGTCCGCACTGTATCTGGGGGAAAACCGTTCGAACTTGGTGGTCGGATGGCTTTGTGTGCTTGTCTTTGACGCACACCTTGGAGCAGGAGTTTCCCTCCAAAGTCCACAAAAATTGGGGTTTTTGTGTTTGACTATCATGTTGGGGATGAGTCTGCGCACCGCAAAAACGGTCGTACAGGTAAAAAGTCCTTGCTCTGGGGAGCAAAAAAACATTGCACTTCGCAAAACGCCTTTTCCAGCGTTGCAATTAGCGCCGGAATTGTCTTCTCTCTGGCATTCGCCGGAACTTTTGTGCCAGCTTCCGCTACTTCGGTGAGCGAATCTTCAGCGGAAGCAAAACTCGCATCGTCGGCTGCTGAAACCGATCCGGCAGCCACGCTTGTTTCCGCGACGCCCACGAGCCAGGCACCCTCTTCGACTGAGCCTTCCGCTGCTGCGGCTTCTTCCGAAACCCCAGCGCCAAAAGCGAAAGCGTCCAAGCCGCCGGTTGAAACCCAGCCGACGGTAACGCAGTCGCCGAAGGCCGCGCCGGAACCTGAATCCGAGGCGCCGGTTGCTCAAACGCCACGAGCCGAGGCATCGGCAAGCGAAGAGGAAAAAGCCTCCGAGGCACCTTCTAGCGCTCCAGCGTCGAAAAGCGCGACAGCAACGGCGAAAGCCACGGCAATTGCTGGGCCATCGCCTACGGAAACTGCCAAGAAGCCATCGGAATCGCCGTCACCGTCACCTACGCCGACGGCCTCGCCCAGCGAGGCTGACAACAAACTGCTCGCACCGATGGCATTAGGGGACGTCTGCAGTGCCGCCCAGGCATCAACTCAGATTCTTGGGGGATTTGAGCTTGATGGCAACCTGTGCGCCAACGACGCGGCCCTGGATGATTGGACCACCGTTTTGACGCAACCATCGGGCAACGATGGTTTCGACGACAGTACACAGTTCACCCGTGGTGCCAGCGAAAGGAGCTGGCCGTGGGGTGCGAACCAAGTCAACGGTACGGGCCAAGCCTCCGGCCAAGCAGATATAGGCCGCAACTACGCCTATTCGACAACCAGTGATGGACATGTCTTCGCCTTCTTGGGATTCGAGCGAGGGACAAGCACCGGCACCATCCGCTACATCGTTGAGCTCAACGCCGAGAAGAACGACCCCGTAGTGATTCCCACTCCCATTCGCAGCGACGGCGACCTTCGCCTGAGCATCGAGCAGGATGGCAATAATAATCTCATCCTCACCGGTGCCTACATGTGGAACGCGAGCACGGAAACGTGGGTGCAGCAGCAAACCCTGAGCGGTTTCGTTGGTGCGACGAATACCCAGCCCATTACCGGCTTCGACGGAACCAGCACCATCCCGGTACGCGGCTTCGCGGAAATCGGCGTGGACCTGACTGCCCTGTTCGGGGAAGCTACCTGTACCGGCAATTACGGCACGCTGAATCTGCGTTCCTCCTCCTCGATTCCGGAAACATCCAACTTGGGTGACTGGATCGCCCCGATTTCCCTTGCCGTGCCGAGCACCTGCTCCAGCGTGCAGGTCGAGAAGAACTGGGTCATCGACGGCGAGGAATACGAAAACGGCCAGCAGCCCGACGGCATCGCGGCCACGCTGGAACTGACCGGCCAAACCGCGCCGCAGTTCGGTACCGGCTACGCCAAGTACAGCAATGGCACCGACTACGAGGCCAATGATGAAATCATCATCGGCGAGTCGGTGGCCCAGCTGCCCGCAGGGTGCACCAATGCCCCCTCGGGGGATCTGGGTGAACATGTATTGCAACCTGGACTGAACTCCTACACGGTGACCAACACCGTCACCTGCACCACCCTGACCTTGGAAAAGGAAGTCATCGGCGAGGCGGCGGCCACGGAATGGACGCTGTCAGCTGATGGCAGCTCAACGGATCTGTCCGGAGTGACCGGCAGCGAAGGCGTCACCGATGTCCCGGTAGCTGCCGGCCAATACGCCATCTCCGAAACCGGCCCGGAAAACTACCAGCTGACGGACCTGGCTTGCGAGGGTGCGGCGGTTGGCGATGGCAACACCATCACCATCACTGCCGGCAGCAAAGCCACTTGCGTGCTAACCAACACCCAGGAAATTGACCTGACGGTCACCAAGACCTGGGTGGTCAATGGCACCGAGTACGCTCACGGCGAGCAGCCGGCAGGAGATGCGGAGCTGAGCATTGATGGCCAAGCAGCTGAATTCGGGGCAACCAGTTCCGGGCATCTGATCGGGGACGAGGTGGCCATCGAGGAAACCCTCACCGGCACGCTCGCCGAGCTGTGCCAGGTGACCAGCTCGACCATTGACGGCGTCGAAGGGCTATCCGCCACCCACACCATGGCCGGGACTCCCTCGCCCAATGTGGTGGCAATCGTGAACACCGTGGAATGCGAACAGCTTTTGACGCTGGTCAAGGTGGTGGACAACGAGGACTTCAACGGAACCTCGACCACCGATGACTGGACGCTGAGCGCTTCGGGCACCGCGGGGAGCATCGAAGGAAAGACCGGAGAAACGGCCGTCACCGAAGCATCGGTGGGCGTGGGAACCTACCAATTGGCCGAGGAAGGCACCGCCGCAGGCTACGAACCAGGCACCTGGAGCTGCGTCGGCACCGGAAGCGGCGAAGGAGCGGCGATCACGCTGGAGCTTGGCCAGGAGGCCACCTGCACCATCGTGAACACGGCCCTTCCCGGATCGGCCAGCTGGACCAAGACCACCGTTGACGGCGACCTGCTTGCAGGTGCCGAATGGACCCTGACCGGACCACTGGGCGATACATCGGAAGCCATCGCGGTCACCGACTGCATGGCCGAAGGCTGCACCGGACCGGATATGGATCCAGCCAAGGGCAAATTTGCCTTGGCAAACCTGAAGTGGGGCAGCTATACGCTTCAGGAAACCACCGCTCCTCCGGGCTACGTCAAGGACGAGCAGATCCATGAGTTCGAGGTCACCGGCGACGCACTGCAGATCGAGCTTGCTGCCATTACCAATGAGCAGCAGGACGGTCCCGTGCTACCACTGACCGGTGGCATCGGCCGAGATCAGATTTATCTGATTGGCGGCGCAATCCTGGTACTGGGGCTGGGCATCTGGGGTGCACAGGCCTTCCGTATCCGTCATAGCCGCAACCTCGGCTAGATTCAACCAATTCACCAATCACGCTGAACTTGGGTAGGCGTAAAAATCACTCGCACAAAAGGAGTAATCGTGTTCACGCAACGCAGACTCGGCAAGCTGATTGCCGGAGCAAGTGCCATGGCACTTGCTGGGATGGGGCTATTTGGGGTAGCCGCCGCATCCGCTGACGAAATTTCGGATATTACGCCGGGGACCCCGGGCAGCATCTCGGTCCACAAGTCTTCGGCGGACCCTGTTGAAGGCCTCAACAACGGCTCCCTGCTGGAACCGGATCCCGGCGCGGGCCTGGGCCTGGATGGCGTTGAATTCACCTTGCAGCAGGTGCTGTTCGACGGCGAGCCAATCGACTTGAGCGTGGCCGACGGCTGGGAACTGGCAGAAGCCCTGGCACCAGAATCCGCCGGAGGCGCATTGCCTGCAGGCTACACCCTGGCCGCCGGTGTCCCCGAGGTAACAGTGGGAGGTATCGCTACCTTCAGCGGTTTGGACTTGGGACTGTATCTGGTCACCGAAACCGATTCGGGCGACAACCTGATCGACGCCGCAGCCGCACCGTTCTACGTGAGCATTCCTTATCCGAATGCCGACGGCACCTGGAACTACGACGTGCACGTCTATCCGAAGAACACGCTGAACACCATCGAGCAGACCAAGACCGTGGATGATACCGCCGTGTTCCTGGGCGATGAGGTCACTTGGACGCTGGTCACCGATGTCCCTGACTCGGATCTTCCCTACAAGTCCTACACCTTGACCGATAGCCTCTCGGGGAACCTCGATTTCATCTCCTGGGAGTCGGTATCGATTGGCACCGGGGAACTTGTTCCTTTTGATGACTACACCATCTCGGCCGACAATGCGGTGATCACCTTCACCGGGGCGGGCCTCGCCAAACTCGATGCGGCTGGAGCGACTACCGTGACGGCCGTATTGAAGACCAAGGTCAACTCCATCCCTGAAGGCGGAGTCATCGAGAACACCGCGACCGTGAACATCAATGGCACGGAAGCTGATGGCACCACCAACACCAACCTGGGCACCTTGCAGCTGGAAAAGAAGGCTGAAGGCGAGAACGGCGTCCTGCTGGACGGCGCGGAATTCGAGCTCTATGGAACTGCACCTGATGCCGAGGGCGAACCCACCAGTTCGCCTCTGGCTACCGGAACCACGGTAGACGGGGTCGTCAAGTGGGAACTGCACCTGGGCATCGAGGACGACATGGAATCAAGCTACTGGGTCAAGGAAACCAAGGCGCCAGCCGGATACGTGCTTCCGGCTGATCCGTGGTCCGGCGAACTGGTTGTGACCAACGGCCAGATCCTGATCGAGACCATCACCAACCACAAGCCGACCGGTCCTGATCTGCCGCTCACCGGCGCCTCGGGCACCGTGCTGTTCACCATTGCAGGTCTTGGCCTGATGGCCGCCGCCGGTGGTGCGGTACTGGTGAAGCGACGCCGCTCGCGCACCCAGGGCTAACCCGAGTACTGCTTGATGCAGCACCAGGGTTGCCAGTAGATGGTGGGAGAACTAAGTATTGCTTGGGACTCCCACCATTTTCTTTCTGAACTTCCTGATTCCCAAGACTTCATAGGCAGAAATCATGAGCTCGACTCCCAGTTCCACGCTTTCCCCTCCCCCGCAGCACAGGAACCGCTGGCGCGTCCCAGTGTCCACGCTGGTGATCGCCGTCGTCTTCCTGGCCGGTACGCTCATGCTGCTGTACCCGCCGGCGGCGAGCTGGTTCTCGCAATACAACCAATCCAAGATCATCAAGGAAATCTCCAGCGACGTTTCCCACGAGGGCAGCTCCACGATTTCCCAGGAGCTGCAGCGGGCCCGGGAGTACAACGAGGAACTGGTTGGCGGCGGCTTGCTGGCTCCGGGCAGCAATATCCCTACCAGCAACGGATCGGTGCGGGAAGATACCGAGTACGATTCCCTGCTCAACGTCAACAGCGAGGGGCTCATCGGCCGGCTGCGTGTCCCGTCGGTGGACATCGACCTGCCGATCTACCACGGTACCGATGACCAGACCTTGCTCAAGGGCGTCGGTCACCTGCAAGGTACCGCGCTGCCTGTGGGCGGGCAGTCCATGCATGCGGTGCTGACCGCTCACCGCGGGCTGCCTGAGGCCAGCCTGTTCAACGATCTGCCCCAGGTGAAAATCGGCGAGACCTTCAGCATCGAAGTCTTCAATGAGGTTCTAACGTACCGGGTGGTTGAAACGCAGACGGTTGAGCCGGATGAAACGAAGGCGCTGACCCCGCAATTCGACAAGGATCTGGCCACCTTGGTCACCTGCACTCCCCTAGGCATCAATACGCATCGCATGCTGGTCACCGGCGAACGCGTGCACCCTACCCCGCGTGCAGATCTGGAAGCCCTCGGCTCCACTCCTGAGATCCCGGGCTTCCCCTGGTGGAGCGTCTGGCTCGGATCAGCACTGCTGCTCCTGGGGACCTGGGTGTTTCTTGCAGGTCGCCCCCGTTCTGGCAAGAACATCGGCGTCTAGTTCTAGTCCGCAGGGGCAGGTTTGCGCCTCGCCTGCTAGCGCGTCGAGCGCAGCGAGAAGAACAGGAAACTCAGGAACGCGTCGCGTTCTCGCAAGGCTTCTGGAATCACGCCTTCGGGTGCATCCTTGGCATACGGCGGCTCCCAGACACGCTCCACCGCGAACCCTGCGGAGATCAGCGCCGTCATGGTTTCGTGTAAAGGCCGATGCCAATAGGTCAGTTCGGCGGGCTTCCCATTGAACGCCACTTCGTCGGTGTACTGGGTGAGCTGGAAGTAGTCCTTGCCGCGGTGGTTGAACGGGTAGAGAATCGGGTGGTTCACCGACATGATGAGCCGGGGGCCGGGCTTGAGCACCCGGCGGACTTCCTCCAGTGCGTAGTCCCAGTCCGGCAAGTAGTGGAACACCAAGGAAGCAATGGCATCGTCAAAGCTGTTGTCGGCATACGGGAGCTTCTCCCCCAGAGTCGCCACTTTCAGGTCCGCGTCCTCGCCCAGCCGCTGACGTGCCAGATCCACCATGGCCCGGCTGGTGTCGAAGCCCGAGACGCTCGCGCCACGGCTCATGAGCTGCTCGGACAGCGGACCGGCGCCGCAGCCGATATCCAGGATGTCCCGGCCGGCAACCTCTCCCGCCAGTTCCAGGGTGGCTGGCCGCTCATAGTAGGCGTTCAGCATGCTGAATTCGTTCTCGTCAGCGTAGTCTTGGGCGAAATCGTCGTAGTTGCTTTCCTGTGGCACGGGCGCGCTCCTTTGCATGGTTTTGCCCGAGCCTAGCAAAGGCTTCAACTAATCATTGGGAAAACACTCGACTGCTCGGGTAACGCTTTGACGGCAATAGCCGCAATCGATCACAATCGCGTCCAGCCATAGTTTCTATTCCCAGTCCAGATTAGAATCAGCACATGGGACCGATCAGTGCCCATGCTCGCTCGACTTTCCATGGGGAGAAATTGAATAAATTAGTTCAGCGTTCGCTCGCTGTCATCGCTTCGGGAGCACTTGTATTCTCCGGTGTCTCCGCGGCCACGGCCGCTCCGTTGCCCACCAGCATGTCATCTGCCAGCATCGTTGCTGCGAAGAAAAAGGCTCCTGCGGTAACCATCAAGAAAATCGGCACGAAAACAGTCAAGGGCTCAGCCAAGGCAACCATCAAGCCTAGCTATTCCAAGGCAAAGAACGTGAAGATCAAGTCGGCGTTGCTGAAGGTGGTCAAGGGCAAGAAGACCGTCGCCAGCAAGAAGAAGTCCGTCAAGCTTGCAGCGGGCACCTACAAGGTCACCACCACGGTCAAGTACCAGCTCAAGGGCAAGACCTCGACCGTGCAGAAGACGCAGACCTTGCTGGTGAAGAAGGCGGCCGCCAAGCGTTCCGTGAAGATGAGCGGGAAGGCAAAGAACTGCCCTGCGGGGTACCCGGTGAAGGGCAACCGCACCGGCAGCCAGAAGGAGTGGAAGTACCACGTCAAGGGACAGCGCTTCTACAACATCACGAAGCCAGAAGAATGCTTCAAGACTGCAGCTGATGCGCGCAAGGCCGGCTACCGGGCTTCGAAGCTCTAAACCTGCCTGGCTGGTATCCGACCCAGCAGACTGAAAAATCGACCTCGGTT
>NZ_JBLVOC010000015.1:69145-87340 GCF_053543575.1 Glutamicibacter sp. AGC84 | reverse complement strand
TGGGAAGCAACCGAGGTCGATTTAGTGTGTGCAGATTATGCAGGCAGCCGCATGATTAGCGGGCTACCGAACCATCTACGTAGTCATCCGAGGATGCATCCGAGATCCAGGAGAACAGCGAGCGCAGTCCGCGACCGGTGGTCTCGATTGGGTGGGCTTCGCCCTTGGCGCGCAGTTCCTTGAACTCCGGAGCGCCGGCCTTCTGGTCTTCCATGAAGCGGTTGGCGAAAGCACCGGACTGGATATCAGCCAGCACAGCCTTCATGTTTTCCTTCACCTCTGGGGTGATCACGCGTGGGCCGGAGACGTAGTCGCCGTACTCAGCAGTGTCGGAGATCGACCAGCGCTGCTTGGCGATGCCGCCTTCCCACATCAGGTCAACGATCAGCTTCAGCTCGTGCAGCACCTCGAAGTAGGCGATTTCCGGCTTGTAGCCAGCTTCGGTCAGGACCTCGAAGCCGTACTGGACCAGCTGGGAGGTGCCACCGCACAGCACAGCCTGCTCGCCGAACAGGTCGGTTTCGGTCTCTTCGGTGAAGGTGGTCTCGATAACGCCGGCACGGGTGCCGCCGATGCCTGCAGCGTAGGACAGTGCCAGTTCCTTGGCGCCGCCGGTGAAGTTCTGCTCCACGGCGATCAGGTCAGGGATGCCGCGGCCGGCTTCGAATTCGCGGCGCACGGTGTGCCCTGGTGCCTTGGGAGCAACCAGTGCAACGTCGACGTTGGCTGGTGGCTGGATGAAGCCGAAGCGGATGTTGAAGCCGTGGCCGAAGAACAGCGCGTTGCCCTCTTCGAGGTGCTCGGCGATCGACTCGGTGTAGACCTGGGCCTGGACCTGGTCCGGGGTCAGGATCATGATGACATCTGCCCAAGCCGCTGCCTCGGCAACGGTAGCTACCTTCAGGCCTTCGGCCTCGGCCTTGGCACGGGACTTGGAGCCCTCAGCCAGGCCGACGATAACCTCGACACCCGAGTCGCGCAGGCTCAGTGCGTGGGCGTGGCCCTGGGAGCCGTAGCCAATGACAGCTACCTTCTTGCCCTGGATGATCGAGAGGTCTGCGTCGTCTTCGTAGTACAGATCAGCCACTGTAATTCTCCTTATTTGTGCTTCTGGTAAAGAAGTCTTGTGCTTAGGCACTGTTGCTTTCTTCTAAGCTAGGTGCCAAATACCTAAATTTGTAGTTCGTGTCTCTTGAAGTCGTTGTGCGCTTAGGCGGACAGCGTCTTCAGGGCACGGTCGCTCATCGACTTGGTTCCGCGTCCCACAGCCAGCGTTCCGGCTTGGACGATCTCGCGGATGCCGAATGGCTCAAGTACTGCCAGCAGTGCTTCGATCTTCGCCGCATTGCCGGTGGCCTCAACGACCAGCGAGTCCGTGGATACGTCGATCACCGATGCGCGGAACAGCTCCGCGGCCTGGGTGACCTGCAGTCGCGTCGCCGCATCGGCGCGCACCTTGATCATGATGTGGTCGCGCTGCACCGAGGTTTCCGGCAGCAGTTCCACGATCTTGATGACGTTGACCAGCTTGTTCAGCTGCTTGGTGACCTGCTCCAGGGAATCCCCTTCGGCGTCCACCACCACGGTCATGCGGCTGATGCCGGCAATTTCCGTGGGGCCCACGGCCAGCGAGTGAATGTTGAAGGCACGGCGGGCGAAGAGGCTGGCGACGCGGGTGAGCACGCCGGGAACGTCTTCAACCAGTACCGAAAGCGTATGCTTTGCCATGTTCTAGTCCTCCTCTTCCCATTCAGGGGTCATGCCGCGGGCAATCTGGATCTGGTCGTTGCTGACTCCCGATGGGACCATTGGCCACACCATGGAGTCGGCCGAGACCACGAAGTCGATGACTACCGGACGGTCATTGATTTCCAATGCCTTCTGGATGGTCGCATCGATGTCCTCGTCGCGTTCGCAGCGCAGGCCCACGCAGCCGTAGGCGTCGGCCAGCTTCACGAAGTCCGGAATCCGGGCGGTTCCGTGGCCGGTGTTCAAATCGGTGTTGGAGTAGCGGCCATCGTAGAACAGGGTCTGCCACTGGCGGACCATGCCCAGCGACGAGTTGTTGATGATGGCAACCTTGATGGGGATCCGGTTGATCACGCAGGTAGCCAGTTCCTGGTTGGTCATCTGGAAGCAGCCATCGCCATCAATGGCCCAGACCACACGGTCCGGCTGCGCCACCTTGGCGCCCATGGCGGCAGGAACCGAGTAGCCCATGGTGCCCAGGCCGGCGGAGTTCAGCCACGAGCGCGGGCGCTCGTACTTGACGAACTGCGCTGCCCACATCTGGTGCTGGCCCACGCCTGCCACGTAGACGCCTTCCGGACCGGTCAGCTCGCCGATGCGCCCAATGACGTTCTGCGGAGCCGAGAGGCCATCGTGGGTTTCGGTGTAGCCGATCGGGTAGGTTTCGCGCAGGCGGTTGAGCAGTCCCCACCAGCCGGCCAGATCCTGCTGGGCTTCGTTCTCGAAGCGCGAGGCGCAGGCCTCGTGCAGCTGCGGGATGATTTCATCCAGCGAGCCGACGATCGGCACATCGGCCACGCGGTTCTTGGAGATTTCCGCAGGATCGATATCGGCGTGGATCACCTTCGCGTTCGGGGCGAAGGTGGAGAGCACGCCGGTGACGCGGTCATCGAAGCGGGCCCCGAGGGTAATGAGCAAATCCGACTGCTGCAGTGCGGTGACCGCAGAGACGGCACCGTGCATGCCGGGCATGCCCACGTGCTGTTCATGCGAGTCCGGGAAGGCACCGCGTGCGGTCAGCGTGGTGACCACCGGCGCGTTGATGAATTCCGCGAATTCCTTGAGCTGCTCATGGGCGTTGGCCTTGATCACGCCACCGCCGACATACAGCACCGGGCGGGTTGCCGAAGCGATGAGCTTGGCGGCTTCGCGCAGCTGCTTGTTGTGTCCGCGGGTGACCACGCGGTAGCCCGGCAGGTCGACCTTTGGCGGCCATGAGAAAGTCATGTCGCTCTGCTGGGCGTCCTTGGTGATATCCACCAGCACCGGACCGGGACGGCCGGTCTGCGCCAGGTAGAACGCGCTGGCCAGCGTGCGCGGAATGTCTTCCGCGTTGGTGACCAGGAAAGCGTGCTTGGTAATCGGCATCGTGATGCCGACAATGTCTGCTTCCTGGAATGCGTCAGAGCCAATGAAAGCGCTATTGACCTGACCGGTGATTGCCACCATTGGTACCGAGTCCATATTGGCATCGGCCAGTGCGGTGACGAGGTTGGTTGCGCCTGGTCCGGAAGTAGCGATGCATACGCCCACTTCCCCGCTCACCATGGCGTAACCCTGTGCGGCATGGCCGGCACCCTGTTCGTGGCGGACCAAGATGTGGTTAATCTTGGTCGAATCCATCAGTGGATCATAGGTGGGAAGGATGGCCCCACCTGGTAATCCGAAGACGTCTTTGACGCCCAGTTCTTCCAGCGAGCGGACGATGGCTTGTGAGCCCGTCATCTGTGTGGGAGCAACGATATTATTCGGACCCTGTACCGGGTTCGAAGCCTCCACGACGGAAGAGACAGCGGCGGCGGCATCCTTGGTTCGATTGATTGACTTCGCAACCGACGCCGGATTGGCGGGTGTTGAGTTGCTCATCGGGATCCTTTCCATATCTATCTCTTCGTTTGCGCATAAAAAACGCCCCGCGGCCGTCACTACTGACGAAAGGGGGCTTGCGCGTTACCGACGTACTGTCCGTGGTGTTGGACAGTGTCTCAGGCTCCGCGCCTGATAACTAGTAGTACATCGGTGTTTGTTTGCATGCCTCTAGTTTTCTCCACCTCACGGCAAAGAGCAACTAGACACCCTGTTTATCTCATTATATGAGATGGATGTCCAAGCCTTGGACGCGACACCGTGAACAAGACTTGGTTTTTTCGCTTCATAGACACCGAAAGCGCCTGTCGAAACGAGATTAGCTGGAGACAAGCACCAGCTGCCGGGAATGCGCATCGCTCGCGCTGCGCACCCCTTGCTCCAAGGAAGTCCCCTGCCATGCAGTTGGTTTCGCTTGCAGCGTTGAGCCGGGAAAGGCATGAGTTCCGTCGATGGCCACACGGGCGCATGGCTTGACGACTCAATTAGCATCCTGGCTCATTAATCCCATTCTAGAAGTCAATATGACCAATCAGATAACCCATGACGTGCCGATGACACATTTCGATAAATGTTGCGACTGGTCAAATTGTCCAAAGTTATCGGTAGAGTATTGGTTATGGACAAGCGCCCAGACGAAAATCCAACCCAGCAGGTTAAGGCCCGCCTCCATGAGGCCTTCGACTCGCAGATCCCCAACTTCGCCAGCTACAATCTCGTGGCGGGCACCGGCATCGCCGGCTCCGGAGGGCTCAAGGTCATTGGATATCGGCGCCAACCAGCGGAACTGATTATTGCGCCAGTGAATGCCAGCAGCTTGGAAGCATCCGAGGATGCGATCAACATCAACAATACAAATGTGAACCAGCTCGCCGAGCTCAGCGATGGCGGCTACGAAATCGCGATCTCTTCGGGCCGGGTGTTCCGCTTCAGCATTCCCGAAGCGCCGAGCATCGACTTGCATGTAGATGATGCCATCAGCATTGGTGCCACCATTGACCAGAAATCGGATGCAGAGGACTTCGCTGATTTCATGGACCACTTCATGAACACCATCGAAGGCACCGAGAACTTCATATAACCAGCAAGAGAATTCGCCATAGCAAAGGCCATCCCGCCAGCTAGCTCCATTACGAGCTACGCGGCGAGATGGCCTTTTCGCTTACAAAGCCCCGGGATGATTCCCGCGGTAGTCGGAGGCGAGCAGCTGCCCTTCGACAGTGAGGATCTCAACCCGGTCCAACTCGATTGATTCGTAGCCGACGGAGGTCATGACCCTCTCGGCATAGCCGGCAGCACTGCCCTCCGAGATCCAATCGCTGCCCTCCACGACAATGGCGAGCACGCCCTGGACTGGAGAGAGCCACCCCACGGTGGCGTACTGGATGGAATCCTCGGCGAATGAATGGAAGCCTGCGGCGCCCTGGCCATTGAGGTACTGGAAGATCTTCTGATCCGCCCATTCCTGGCGCCCTTCGACTTCCTGGAGGTTGTCGGCGTACTTAGGCAAGGCCGCGATTTGCGGGCTCACGCTAGGAGTTTGCGCGGATGCTTCGAACTGGAGCGGGGCACAGCTGGCCAGGGACGAAGCCAGCACCAAACCGCCGGTGACCACGCTGGCCCTGCGCAACGCATGGATGGCCGCGCCGTGCCGCTGGATACCGGCAGACATTACTTGAAGCACCATGCAATTGAGCATAGCCAATGACCCGGACAATTCCGCAGGAATCATCCAGTACGGGATTCCACGCCGGCGGCGGGCAAGGAATCAGCCTTGCTCGGCCTGGTACAGGGACATCCCTGCAGCCTGCATCACCAGCCACGGGCTGAAGGCCCACGGGGTGGCGCGCAGGGCTTCACCGAGTTGTGCCGGATCCACCCAGCAGTAGTCCATGACTTCGTCCGGGTTCGCAGAGATCTCGCTGTCGACTATCGCGGTGAAGACCGGGCAGATTTCGTTTTCCACAATGCCCGAGGCATCCACGGCGCGATAGCGGAAGTCCGGAAGCGCCGATTCGATGCGGCTGACCTTGAAGCCGAGCTCATGGGCTGCGTGGCGCGTAATGGCTTCTTCGAAGCTCTCGCCGGGCTGGGGATGCCCGCAGAAGGAGTTCGTCCAGACCCCTGGCCAGGTCACCTTGGACAGGGCACGACGCGTCACCAGCACCTGGCCGGCTTGATTCTGCACATGGCAGGAGAATGCCTGGTGCAGCACGGTATCCGTGGTGTGAACCAATTCTTTCGGGTGCGTGCCAATAGGCTGGCCTTGATCCGAAAGCAAAATGACGTCCATTGAAATCCTTGAATCCCCATCCGGGTCTAGTAGGTGAAAAGTGCCGAAAAGATCAGGAGCATGGTCAGCAGGAAACCGCACAGGTAGTTGATCCACAAGAATCTCTTCCATCCTCGATTAACCGTACCCGAGCTTGCATCGCTGATTCCAAGATGGGGTAGGACGTTGAGCACATAGGCCAGGGCCAGCACCGCCGCCCAGCGGCCAATCCCCGAAAGGCCCACCGCCACGAGCACTCCGGCCAGCAGGTAGGCGGCCAAGACCAGGTAGACGGTCGTGCGGGCCGACAAGGCGGTGGCGATCGAGGACAGCCCGCCTTGGCGGTCGGGAACAATATCCTGGATGGCGCCCAGGGCGTGGCTGGCCATCCCCCAGAGCAGGAACGCGCCGAAGACCAGCCACTGCTCGGCCTGCACGCTGGCGCCAGCAAGCACCCACCCGTAGACCGCCGGGGAGACGAAGTGCACCGCGCTGGTCAGCGAATCCAGCCCGGGCCTTTCCTTGAAGCGCAGCCGCGGTGCGGAGTAGGCCAGCACCGCAAGGATGGACACGGCCAGAACGAGGTTGGCTGCGCCGTCCCCGGCTGCCGCGAGCACCACGAGGAACGGCGCGGCGCACAGGACGCAGGCGATGAGCAGCGCCTTATGGCTCTGCCTGGACAGCAACGCCCCTTCGATTCCTCCCTTGCGCGGATTGCGCAGGTCCGATTCGTAGTCGAAGACGTCGTTCACGCCGTACATCAGCAGGTTGTAGGGGAAGAGGAAGAACACCGTGCCCAGGACCAAACGCCAATCGATCCCGCCGCCGGCCAGCAGATAGGCGGCGGCAAACGGGTAGGCGGTATTCACCCAGGAGATGGGGCGTGAGCTCAATACGATTCCGCGGATCATGAAGCGTCCTTTCTGTGGCTGCGGGCACCGAGCAGCCACCACAGCCCGGGGAGCAGGAAGACCGCGCAGGCGGCGTAGAAGAAGTCTTCAATCGGGGCCAGACCCAGATGCACCCCGGACAGCGTCCCGCTGCCGTAGCCGAACAGCCCGGCGTAGATCATCAGGTTGTCGAAGATCGCGGTGAGCACGAGCATCAGGGCCATGGCAGCGCCCAGCGGCTTGGCCACCGAGCGCAGGCGCTGCTTGCTGGCGGCCAGCCCGGCGGCAAAGACGGCCATGGCCGCAAGAAGGAAGCAGAGGCTCAATTCAAGGAACATCGTTCTCCCCCAACGTGCGCTTGGACGCTTTACGGTGTCGGTTGCGCAGCATTCCGGCCAGCACCGGCAGCCCGGTGAAGGCAATCATGGCGCAATAGCACAGGAAGACCAGGAAGAAGACTTCTTCCACAGGGAACTGCTCGCCCACCATGATTCCGGTCATGAGCTCCGATTCCTTGTGCAGGAAGATGCCCTGCCTGATGGCCAGCACATCCCAGAGCACGAAGAATCCGGTGCCCAGCCCCAGGGCCAGGATCCCACGCACCGGGTGGCGGAAGATGAAGAGCTTTCCCTTCGCGTCCAGCAACCCCATGCAGGCCAGCAGTGCCAGCAAGATGCCCAGGTAGATCATGCTCCGGCCTCCTGACGCACCGTGGCCGCGAAGTTTTCGTCCATGGGCCCCGCGGATTTGATCCCGAGCACCGCTTTGGCAGCCAGTTCCCCGCTGATCAGGCACATCGGCACGCCGATTCCAGGGCGCACGGTGCTGCCGGCATAGTGCAGCCCGCCCACCTTGGCGCTGCGGTTGCCCGGACGCAGCATGGCGCTTTGCCCCAGGGTATGGGCCAGGCCCAGCGCACCGCCTTTGAAGGCGCCGTACTGCTGGACGAAGTCCCCCGGGCCGATGCTCTGGCGCACCACGATCCGCTCCCGAAGATCCGTGATGCCAGCCCATGCGGCCAGCTGGTCGATGGCCGCGTCGGCCACCGCTTCCACCGCGGCATCTCCTGCCCCATCGGCTGCGCCAATCCCCCATTCGGGCATGGCCGGAGCCGGGACCAGGATGAACAGGTTTTCGCAGCCCTCCGGGGCGACCGAGGGGTCGGTGGCACTGGGCTTGCAGACATAGATGCTGGTTTCCGCCTCCAGCATCCGCCCTTGGCGAATCCGCGAGAAATTCTCTTTCCAGTCGGTGGTGAACAGCAAGTTGTGGTGCTCCAGCTGCGGCAGCTTGCCGCTGATGCCCAGGCAGAGCAGCACCGCGCTGGGGCCGGGGTCTTTGCGCTGGAAGCTCTTGGCGGTATGGGTCTGCAGCGCTTCGGGCAGCAGTTGGCCTTCCAGGTGGCGCACATCGGCGGCTGCGATCACCTGGGTCGCCGGGGTAAGCTGCTGCCTGCCGTGCGCGTCGATCCAGCGCACCGCGCTGACCCGGGGATTTTTTCCCTCGCTGGTTTCAATGGCCGTTGCGGTGGCTGAGAGATGGATGGCCGCGCCGTGTTTCCGGGCCAGTTCAGCCATGGCGTCGGCCACCGCAGCGAAGCCTCCCATCGGGTATTTCACCCCGTCGGTGAGGTCCAGGTGGCTCATCAGCTGGTAGAGCGCGGGGGTGCGGCTCGGGCTGGAGCCCAGGAACACCGCCGGGTATCCGAGCAGCTGGCGGATCTCGTTGCTCGAAAAGCGCCGGGCCACGTGGCTTTCCAAGCTGGAGGCCAGCAGCTGGGCCAGTTGCGGGGTCCGGCGCAGGATGCTTGGGTGCAGCAGGGAGGTGAGCGAACTGAAATCGTCATAGAGGAAATGTTCCAAGGCCAATTCATAGCCTTCCTTCGCGGTGCGCAGGTACCGCCGCAAGGCTGGGCCGCTGCCCGGTTCCAGGGCTTCGAAGAGTCCGCTGGCCGCGGCGCCGGTTCCGACATCCACCGGTTCTTCACGGTTCTGGAAGAAGGTGCGGTAGCCGGTGGCCAGTTCGCGCAACTCCAGCTGTTCGCTGGCGCTGGTGCCCATGAGCTTGAACCAGTGATCGAAGACCTCGGGCATCAGGTACCAGGAGGGGCCGGTGTCGAAGCGGAACCCGTCGCGCTCCAGGCGCCCGGAGCGACCGCCTGGATGCGGCTGCTGCTCGATCAAGGTGACCTTGCAGCCTCGGGCGGCGAGCAACCCGGCGCTGGCCAGGCCGGAGAATCCGCCCCCGATGACTACGACTTCTCTTTGTGCGTGGTTCATCTGCTTGCTACTTCCATTCTTGGCTTGCGGCCGGTGGTGCCCCGGGTGCCCAGCAGCACGCGGGCGGCGATCAGCGCCTTGCGCGGGGCGGAGACCGAGATGCGGGTGCGCAGCAGCTGGGAGGCCGGGGCCTTGTCCAGCTGGGAATTCAGTTCGCGGAACAGGTCATGGGCCAAGCGCACGGCCCGGGCAGCGGACGGAGCCAGATAGGGCAGGCCGGCGCGGGCCTGGGCCAGGTCCTGCTCGATCTGCGCAACCAGCTTCGCTTTGCTTGGCTCATCGAATCCTGCCGGGTCCAGGCCGGGAAAGTAGCTGCGTCCCAAATCTTCGCTGTCTTCCGCCAGGTCGCGCAGGAAGTTGACCTTCTGGAAGGCCGCGCCCAGGCTGCGGGCGGCGTGCTTGGCGCGCTGCGCCTGGGCAGGGGTCAAGTCCGGCGCGGCGGGCATCGCCTGGAAGACCTGCAGGCACATCAGCCCGATGACTTCGGCCGAGCCGTAGATGTAGTCCTGCAAGCTGCGCGCATCATGCTGCCCGGTGCCCAGGTCCGCGCGCATGGAGGCGAAGAACGGGGCGGTGAGCTCGGCGTGGATGCCGGTGGCCCGGGCGGAAATGGTAAAAGCGTGGACCACCATGTTGGTGCTGTACCCGCGTTCCATGGCGCGCAGGGTTTCTGCTTCCAGCTCGTCCAGGCACGCGGCGATGGCCTGGTTGTCCAGGCCGGCCTGGCAGGCCACCCCGTCCACGATTTCATCGGCCAGGCGCACCAGCGCATAGATATTGGCGATGTGCCTGGCGCTGGCGGCATCCAGCAGCCTGCAGGCCAGCGAGAACGAGGTGGAGTATTCGCCCAGTACCACCCTGGCGCTGCGCTGGGCGGCGCGCGAATAGTGCTCCAAGGCGGCGGTGCCTGCGGTGCTGTGAGGGGAATTGTCGGGTTTCATGGCGTTCAGTTGCTTCGATCCAGGATCAGGCCGGTGCATTCGCGCAGCAGCGTCCGGGCTTCTTCGGGCAGGTCCAGGAAGGCCGCGGAGCCGGTGGCCCGCGAGCAGAGTTGCTTAGCCAGCTGCCGGGCGAAGCGCTCGGCCCCCTGCGCGGCCAGTTCCTGGCGGATCCGGCCGGCATCCACTGTTCCTTCGCGGAATCCGCCCAGCAGCTTGGCGAATTCGGGTTGCTCGCTGGCCAGGGCCAGCAAGATGGTGCTCTTGAATTCGCGCAAGTCCGATTCCACCGGCTTGCCGGTGCGTGCCGGATCCCCGAAGGTGCCCAGCACATCATCGATGATCTGGTAGGCCACCCCGAGCTGGCAGCCCACCGCGCCGATGGCTTCGGCCTGGCCGGGGTGCGCCCCGGCCAGCAGCGCTCCGGCCTGCAGCGGCAACTGGAAGGAGTAGGCCGCGGTTTTCATCTGCTCCATGCGCAGCACCTGGCTGGTGGTGGCTGGAGCCGGGCCCAGCGAGTAGAGCAGGTCCTCGAGCTCTCCGGCCCCTGCCTGCTCGATGGCTTGGAAGAAGGCCTGCTGGACCCCGGCTTCGCTGTCGCTTCCGGCCGCGGCCCTGGCTGCGAGCTTGATCGCTTCGCTGATCAGCAGGTCCCCGGCGATGATGCCCACGGAATTGCCCGCATGCTCGGCGTCGGCCCGGTTCCGGCCGCTGGCGATGGCGTGGTCGCGGTAGAGCGCCGAGATGGTCTTTTCCCCGCGGCGCACGAAGTCGCGGTCCACCACGTCGTCGTGGATCAGCAAGGCGGCGTGCAGCAGCTCGAAGGCGCAGCCCAGGTCTATGGCGCGGGCCTCATTGCGGCCGCCGAAGGCCCGGTAGCCGAGCATTACCAGCCCCGGGCGCATCAGCTTGCCGGTAGCCAGCCGTTCGGAGATCCGGGACCAGAGCAGCGCGGTCTGCGCGGAGTAGGCGGCGCTGCGGCGCTGGGCCTGCGTGGCCAGCAGTTCCAGCCGATCGCTGATGGCGCGCCGGGTGGGTGCATCGATGAGCCCGCCTGAGGCTGGCGCGCCAGCCGCTGCGGCCGGCGGGGCCTGGTGTGTGGTGGTGTGCATTCTCATGGTTCCCTACTGAAAGGATGTGGTGGGGTTTGCTTGGTTCTCTTCGCTGCTCACGGTGTCCCGCGTCTCCAGCTCTCGCCGGGCATCTTCGAGCAGGACGCCCAGATTCCTGCGCGACGGCTCGTCCAGCTGCGCGTATAACGTGTGCAGCTTGCGCAGCAGCACCTGCCCTGGCCCCGTGGATACCGGGAAATTGCTCCCCGGGGCCACCAGGGTGCGCCGCCGATCCGCGGCATGGTGCCTTCTTTCAACCATCCCGCGGGCTTCGAGCCGGTCCAGCACCGAGGTGATTCCTGCCGATGACACTCCCAGTTCGCGGGCCAGTTCCCCGGAGCTGGGCGTTTGCATGGAACGCAGCAGGTTCACCGCACGCAAATCTGTATCGTTCAGGTCAAGGCTGTGGCGCAGGCGCGCTTCGCTCAGTGCATAGGACCGCTGGAGCTTGAGCAGCAACCGGAACACTTCCGAGGCAATCAGCGGACGTGAACAATCCATGATAACTTCTCTCGCCTAGTTGATATTTAGCTTTTCTAGATACATCATGGTTTAACTATCTCGTTTTGTCGACTCGAAGCGGGAAAATTTTTCAACCGACATCAGGAGCACACGATGAGCAGTTCCACGGATTCCCCGAATTTTCCCTATCGAGCCCCCGCGTCGGCCACATCCTGGGCACTGCCGGTGTTCACGGCGATTGCCCTGGTCCTGGCCATTGCCGTTTCATTTATCGGAAGCGGGGCCCTGGGCGGAACTCCGGTCCAGCAGGCAGCCGGCGGCTATCTGGGCGCTGACTCGACGCTGCTGGCCCCCGCGGGTCCGGCCTTCTCCATCTGGAGCGTGATCTACGCCGGGCTGGCCGTCTACGGAATTTTCCAGCTCACTCCGGCCGGACGCCGCTCGGCCTGGGCCGCCAAGCTGCGGATTCCCGCGCTGCTTTCGGCATTGCTGAACGCCGCATGGATTACCGTGGTCCAGCTGGGCTGGCTGGGCGCCAGCGTGGCAGTGATCTTCATCCTCGTCGCGTGCTTGGCTTGGATGTTGACCATCATGGTGGCAGGCACCCCGGCCTCGCGCACCGAATACTGGATCATGTGGCTGACCTTCGGCATCTACCTGGGCTGGGTCTGCGTAGCCAGCATCGCCAACACCTCCGCATGGCTGCTCTCCCTGGGCTTTGGCCAGGACGCCTCCTGGGCACCAGGAGCGGCAGTGGCACTGCTGGTGGTCGCAGCCGTCATCGGGCTGGGCACCACCGCCTACTCGGGCAGGATCTTCACCGCCTTGGCCATCGCCTGGGGCCTGGGCTGGATCGGCGTGAGCCGGCTGTCCGGAACCAATCAGTCTGAACTGGCCGGGTACGCCGCGCTGGGCTGCGCCGCGCTGCTCCTGCTCGGATCCATGGTGATCGCCTGGCGCAAGCGCGGTGTTCGAACTCCATGAGCCTGATAGCAGTGACCGGAGCAACCGGATATATCGGCGGACGGCTGGTGCCCCTGCTCTTGCGCAACGGGCACCAGGTCAGGGTTTTCACCCGTGACGCGCAGCGCCTGCGCGATACCCCGTGGCGCGGGCAAGTCGAGATCGTCGAGGGCGACCTGCAAGATGAGCACGCAGTGGCCAAGCTCTGCAAGGACGCGGACCTGCTCTACTACCTGGTGCATTCGATGTCCGGGACCCGGGATTTCGCGGCCCAGGAAAAAGCGTGCGCGCAGGTCATGGCGCAGGCCGTACGCGAACAGGACGTCAGCCAGCTGGTCTACCTTTCCGGGTTGCATCCGGCAGGCGAACTCAGCGAGCACCTGGCTTCGCGCGTGGCCGTGGGGCAGATCCTGTCAGCGGCCGCCAGCACCCTGGTGCTCCAGGCGGGCCTGGTGATCGGCTCCGGATCGGCCAGTTTCGAGATGGTCAGGCACCTGAGCGATGTGCTCCCGGTGATGCCGGCCCCACGCTGGGTGCTGAACCAGGTCCAGCCCATCGCCATCCGCGACACCTTGCACTATCTTGCGGCTTGCGCCGAGCTGGCGCAGCCCGCGCAGGGAACCTATGACATCGGCGGCCCCGGCACCTACAGCTACGCGCAGCTGATGAAGATCTATGCCCAGGTGGCCGGCCTGCGCGAGCCGAAAGTCTGGCCATTGCCGCTGCTCACCCCGCGGCTGGCTTCGCACTGGGTGAATCTGGTGACGCCGCTGCCGCACACCCTGGCTTCCGCGCTGGTGCAGTCGCTGCAGCATGATTGCGTCATGGGCTCGCGGGACATCGATAAGCTGATTGCCCCGCCGGCCCAGGGCTTGTGCGATTATCCGCGAGCGGTGCAGCTGGCACTGGAGAAGATGGATGCCGACGCGGTGCAAACCAGTTGGGCTACCGCCCAGCCGATTTCGGCACCCGCCGAACCGCTGCCCTCTGATCCGCAGTGGTCCGGGCGCAAGGCCTATACCGATATCCGCCGCATCAGCACCACGGCAACCGAGGCGCAGCTCTTCAGTGTGCTGCATCGGCTCGGCGGGGAATCACCGTATTTCGCCTTCCCCGCCCTGTGGAAGCTGCGCGGCCTGATGGACAAGCTGGCAGGCGGCGTGGGGTCGCGGCGCGGACGACGCTCGCACAGCACGCTGGCACTGGGAGATGTGGTGGATTGGTGGCGCGTGGAAGCCCTGGAGGAAAACAGCTTGCTGCGCTTACGCGCGGAGATGCGTGCCCCGGGCCAGGCATGGCTGGATTACCGGATCGACAAGCGAGCTGACGGGCGCAGCGAACTGATCCAGCGAGCGGTGTTCTTCCCGCGGGGCTTGGCCGGACGCTGCTACTGGTGGGCGGTATACCCGTTCCATGGGGCCATTTTCCCGGCCACCATCAAGAACATTGTGCGCGATGCGGAGAAGCAGGCGGCTGGCTGAGGATCCAGCACGTCCCGGTACTAGTCCGCTTCGCCGGCAGTCGTTGAATCGAGGCTGCTTTCCAAGGCATCAGAGGTCCCGGCAAGGAACCGGATCACTACCTCCCGCTCCTCGGGGCTCATCGCGTTGGCCACTTCGAATCTCTTGGCATGGTGCCGCCCCACTTGCTCCCGTGCTGCCAGGTGGGTTTCCTCGGTGACCTCGACGCATTGCGAACGCCGGTCGGTTGGATGCCTGGTGCGCCGCACATGGCCGTGGGCTTCCAAACGGTCAATCATCTTGGTAACTGACGCGCTGGAAATTCCCAGATACTGGCTCAGCGCACCCGGGGTGACGGATTGGCCCGCATGCTTGGCAGAGATCATCTTGCGGATCGCCCGCATGTCGGTTTCGTTCAGTTTCATGAACTGCTGGGAGCTGCGCATGATGCGGCGTTCGATTTGGCGCATCCGGCCCATTTCAGCCATGATGCGGTCGATTTGCTCCAGATTGGCAGGGGCGATGCCTGCCCGATTGATCAGGTCCTGGCCAGGATCGGATTCAGAAAGCCCATACATGGTGGGCAGTTCCTTGGCTGCCATGGTGCCCCTCCTCCTCGGATCGCGGCCGCTTGCCTTATTTGGATCATACGCTTGGTCAACCGCTGCGGATGCATGCAAAAACCCTGCGGCCGATGGAATCAGACCGCAGGGTTCAGTTGGTGCGAGTAGAGAGACTTGAACTCTCACGTCCGAAGACACTGGAACCTAAATCCAGCGCGTCTACCAATTCCGCCATACTCGCTAGCGCTACACCGGAAACACTGTTTCCTCGAAGGCGACCTCATTTAGTGTAGCGGAAGTTCTGCCTGATATGAAATCAGCCAAACAAGGGGTCTACTTGGGATCAATGCCCAAGTCACGACGCAGCTTGGCCACGTGGCCGGTGGCGCGAACGTTGTACTGCGCCAGCGCGATTTTGCCCTCTTCATCGAGCACGATAGTGGAGCGGATCAGGCCCTCGTAGACCTTGCCGTAGTTCTTCTTTTCTCCCCAGGCGCCATAGGCTTCAGCCACAGCGTGATCCTCATCGGAGAGCAGCGGGAAGTTCAGTTCTTCCTTGGCGGCAAACTTTTCCAGCTTGGCGGTCTTGTCCGGGGAAATACCCAGAACTGCGTAACCCAGGGACTGCAAGGATTCGAGTGAATCGCGGAAATCGCAGGCCTGCTTCGTGCAGCCCGGGGTGGATGCGGCTGGGTAGAAGTACACGATGGTTTTCTTGCCGCGGTAATCAGCCAAGGCAACAGACTTGCCAGCAGCGTCCTGCAAGGTGAAATCAGGGGCCTGGTCACCGATGGACAGACGGTTAGTCTTTTCGGAAGTACTCATGAGCTGATCCTCTTTTCTGTGCGGTATACAAAAAATCCGACCTGACGAATCAGATCGGATCTACTGTGCGCCCTCCGGGACTCGAACCCGGAACCTAATGATTAAGAGTCATTTGCTCTACCAATTGAGCTAAAAGCGCTTCCTCGCTCTGACTAGTTCTTTTTCAGAACTCGTCTTTGCGACGTAGACAATCATAGGCAGAAATGGCGCAAAAGCAAAAATCGGCCAGTACCCGACCTGAGAACATAAAAGTCCAAGTCAAATTCATAATATCACTATTTGTCCGGCTTGAAAGTAATCTAAAACACACATGACATCTTGTTCTGCAGTAGTAGTCGAGCACTGAAATGCAGGCACTCTTGGCATGGGTTCGACTTCCACCATCCGGGTGGTGAAAACAATGGAATGATTGTCCACTTACTATCGCGACGGCATGGCAACCTATCCAGGCATCGAACGGCAAGCATCAGCGAAGCATGCAGTCGATTGCAGACTGCCAACAGTGACCGCCCTCGTGACCACGGCCGGCGAAAGCTACTAGGTTCATAATGTCGTCAGTTGAGGCTAGGCTTTTATCAACCATCACTTGGAGGAATCATGTCGCGCTCGGCCAAACGAATTCTCGGGAACGTCTCTGTATTTGTTGTACTTGTCGCACTTGTGGCCGTACTCGTGGTTTCAGCGACTAGCCCCACGTTGCTGAAGAACGACGCGAAGCTTACTGCTGAAGCAAATGCCGGAACTCCTATTGTTCAGGCGCTGAAGACGCCGAGCCCTACCCCACGGTCCACAGCCAACACCCAAAGTACGCCAAAGACGATGAGCGAAGTCAGCCAGGAATGGGCAGATGAAAAAATAACCCAGTACCTAGATGGAAATGGTGCTCATAGTTTCGACGCTTTCCCTGGTAGCGCGCAAGGTGACACGATCCGTTGGAGCTCCCCATCCGAAGGCAAGCTTGTGATTACCGTAGAGGACGGCTGGTCTTCAGAAGACCTGGAGGCCTATGCGAATCTGGTCTTGATCACGGTTGGCCACGAATCCCCTGAACTCACAAACGTCACCGTGAAGACCGACAACAATGTGGTGGTCGAAACCGTGGCGGCAAAAACCTCGCAGGACTAGGTCAAAAAGACAGTAACAGCTCTGGTTGCGCTGGATTCCCTCGCCCTAGTCGGTAACCCCTGAGGCTATCGAGTTCGAAGTTAAGCCAATCATCGAGCCAGCTGATGAGTCGAGGCCATCTATCGGGGCTGCGTTCATGCGAGGGAGTCATGATGAGCCTGCTCGAACGCTATCGACGTGCTGAACTCACTTGATGTTCATATCTTGAAGAGTGCGATCAACGCCCGAGCTTCGGATGCGAACACCGTGGTTGCCTGGAGGCCATAACTCCTTGCCCTCGCCGAGCGCCGTCCTGAACGTGAAGAAGAACCACCGGGACAAACAAAAAAGGCCAGACCGAAGCCTGACCTTTGTTTTGTGCGCCCTCCGGGACTCGAACCCGGAACCTAATGATTAAGAGTCATTTGCTCTACCAATTGAGCTAAAAGCGCGTATTTATTTATGAAAACAAGTTGTCTGGTGAACCGAACAAATTGTTCGTGCGCCCCCCGGGACTTGAACCCGGAACCTAATGATTAAGAGTCATTTGCTCTGCCAATTGAGCTAGAGGCGCCCGCTGCGATGTTCTAGAAGCTTTTCGGGCTTCGCGCTTTCGCAACGAGATAAAACTTTACCAGCAATTTCCCTCAGCGCAAATTCGGGGGCCAGTATTCTGCGGTGACCTTCATTACAGGACATGACTAGGGGTTACTACCAAAGCGCGGATGGGGTTTGTACAGTGTTTCCATGAGCACCCAACGAACGATTTCATTCCCGACACAAGATCTGATTGATGCGGTCGGTCCGATCCCGGAAAACCTCAAAGCTGTGCTCTGGGACCTGGAGAGCACCCCCGGAACTGCGCTGGAAGAAATCGACATTGCCATCCTTCCCTATATGTCGAATCCCCAGACGCTGAAGAACATCCGCAAGGCACCGAACGTCAAGATCGTCCAGACCCAGACCACCGGCTTCGACGGAATGGTTGACCTGATTGGCGATCGCGCAAATATCAATACCGCGGCCGGCGTCCACGCGGCGGCTACCGCCGAGATGGCCATCGGCCTGGCCATCGCATCCCTGCGCGGCTACCCGCACGCGGTCCGAGACCAGCAACAAGGCCGATGGAATCCCCAGCAGTGGCCCGGCTTGGCTGATCGGACGGTGGCATTGGTTGGCGTGGGCGGCATCGGCGAAGAGATCCGCAAGCGCCTGGAGCCCTTCGAGGTCAATCTCATGCGCTTCGGCTCCACGGCCCGCACCGATGAGCATGGCGAGGTCTTCGCAACTTCGGATCTCGCAGCGCGCGCGGCGCAGATCGAAGTGCTGATCCTGATCGTGCCGCTCAACGATTCCACCCATCATCTGGTTGACGCTGATCTGCTGGCTAAGCTTCCCGACGGTGCAACCGTGGTCAACGTCGCGCGCGGCCCGGTGGTAGATACCGAGGCAATCGTGGCAGAAGTCGCTTCGGGCCGCTTGAATATGGCATCGGATGTATTCGATCCAGAACCCCTGCCGGCCGATCACCCATTGTGGCAGCACCCCAATGCCTTGGTCGTTCCCCACAACGGCGGCAACACCAAGGCGTTCTTCCCGCGCATGGTGAAGTTGCTCAAGAAGCAGGTGCAGGCCTGGGCCGCGGGCAACGACGGCGAGAACCTCGTGCACCGCAGCTAACAATTTAGCGACAGTTGACGGCTCCGGGAGTT
>NZ_JBLVOC010000015.1:61633-69125 GCF_053543575.1 Glutamicibacter sp. AGC84 | reverse complement strand
CCCCCCCGTGGCCGTGGTGCGCTATCTTTGATAAATACCTTTGCGCACATTTACTTGCTTGTTCCCTGCGCGAAGCAGTACCGCCTGCCATAGGAAGATGAGTCATCCCAGTGCCCGAATTGCCATTGAAACTCGTATCACGACGCGCATTGCTGACCGGTACATTGGCGACTACCGCACTGGCACTGACCGCCTGCACCGGAAACCCGGGGCCCGCGGCCTCCGCTTCGCCCACAGCCTCGGCCAGCGCACCGCGCATTCCCCGGACCCTGCGCCTGGCAGCAGCCGCTCCCCCGGTCAAGCTGGATCCGGCCATCGTGGCAGATAACGAATCCTTCCGGATCACCCGCCAGGTGTACGAGACGCTGGTCGATATCGATCCCGATACCGGTGGCGCGGTAGCCGGCCTGGCCGAATCCTGGACCGAAAGCCCTGATGGCTTGCGCTACACCTTCACCCTGCGCGAAGGCGTGCTCTTCCACGACGGCACCGAATTGACCGCAGAAGCAGTTGTCGCCAACTTCAACCGCTGGGAAAGCTTGTCCCCGCAGCTGCGCGCTTCATCCAGCCAGGGCTTTGCCAATGTTTTCCACTTCGACAGCGACATCCCCAAGCTTCCAACCGCCAAGGAACTCGAAGAAGAGTTCAAGAGCGCTGCCGACGCCAGCGAAGAGGAACTGGCCACCCAGCAGCTGCGCACCAAGCAGCTTGAAGAGCTGACCAAGAAGTTCGACACCAAGCTCTTCGAGGGCAAGTCCGCAGCCGGTTCCGCAAGCTATTTCGAATCCGTCAAGGCAACCGGCAAGTACCTGGTCGTCTTGAACCTGCGCCGCCGGCTGCCAGGGCTGATCGAAGCGCTGACCCTGCCGGGCATGGCCATTGCCGCGCCCAGCGCGTTGACCGGCGGCCCCGGGCAGAACCCGGCCGAGTCGCTCTCCACCCACCCGGTGGGTACCGGGCCATACACTTTCGTTTCCCATGAGGACAATGTGGTGCGCCTGGAGATCTTCAAGGACTATTGGAATCAACCGCGGCTGTCCAATAACACCGCGCATCCCGAGGTTGCGCTGATCTCTGCTGTTCCTTCGCCCTACAATCGCGAAGGCGCACTGCTGGCCGATGAAATCGACGGCTTCGACATGGTCTCGGTGGACATCATGCGCACCCTGGTTCGCAATGCCAAGGTGGTTGTCCAGCGCGATCCCTTCTCCGTGCTCTACCTCGGCATGAACCAGCGCAATAAGTGGCTGGCCAAGCCGGAATTCCGCATGGCCATTGCGCACGCGGTCAACCGCAGCTCGCTGGCTGAGAAGCTGTTCCTGCAAGGGTCCAAGCACGCTTCGACCCTCTTGCCCTCTGCCTTGAGCATTCCGGCACCGGAAGATACGCCGAACCACGATGCGTCGAAGGCCAAGACCTTGCTGGCCGAGTTGGGTTACAAGGGCGAACAGATCGAGTTCGCCTACCCGCTGCAGGTTTCGCGCAACTACCTGCCGCTGCCTGAACGCACTTTCGCGCAGATCGCCGAGGACCTCGCCGCAGTGGGGATCCGCATCAAGCCGCGCCCGATTGCATGGACCGACGGCTACGTGCAGACCGTGCAGTCCAAGGACTTCGAGGGACTGCACCTGCTGGGCTTCTCCGGCGGCTACCGTTCGGCAGACGACTTCCTTTCCGGCATTTTGGCGGCCAAGGAGAATGAGTTCGGATACACCTCGACGTTACTTGACTCACAGATCATGCTGGCCCGTTCCATCCCTTCCGGGGAGGAACGGACCGCCGCCTATGCCGATATCCTCAAGACCCTGAACGCGGATCTGCCCGCGCTCCCACTGGTCTTTCCGATCTCTGCGCTGGCGTTTAACGGCAACGTCACCTTCTATCCGCCCTCGCCGATGCTCAATGAGTGCTACGCGGATGTGCAGATGGCAAACTCGCCGTCTATCTCAAGTTAGTGACCGTTAACCCAGTTAACGATTTCTAACCCCCGGGGATATAGGTCTACTCTGGGAGAGAGCAAAGTATCACTGTCGATGGAGATCCTCGTGCCTTCTGAAACGTCAACCGAATCTTTTGACGTAGTACTAATCGGTGCCGGCATCATGAGTGCCACCCTTGGCACCATGATCAACCAGCTGGAACCAACCTGGTCCATTGGTCTTTTCGAGAACTTGGACAAGGCCGGGCAGGAATCCTCCTCCCCTTGGAACAACGCAGGTACCGGCCACTCGGCACTGTGCGAATTGAACTACACCGCTGCCAAGGCTGACGGATCGGTTGATCCGGCCAAGGCCATTGGCATCAACGAGCAGTTCCAGGTTTCCCGCCAGTTCTACTCGTGGGCCGTCGAGAACAACCGCGTTGCCGACAACAGCTTCATCAACGCCCTGCCGCATATGTCCTTCGTCATCGGCGAGGACCACTCCAAGTACCTGCAGACCCGCTACGAGGCACTGAAGCCCAATGCGTTGTTCGAGGAACTGGAAATCACCAACGACCTGGACACCATCAACCAGTGGACCCCGCTGGTGGCCAAGGGCCGCGATGCCTCGCAGAAGGTTGCCGCATCCCGCGTTGCCTCCGGTACCGATGTCGACTTCGGCCGCCTGACCCGCGACCTGACCGACTCGCTGGGCGCCGCTGGCGCCTCGGTGAACTACGGCCACAAGGTCAAGGGCATCAAGCGTTCGGGCGCCGGCTGGGAATTGAGCGTCAAGGACAACGCTTCGGGCGCAGTCAAGAACGTCAAGGCCAAGTTCGTGTTCGTCGGTGCCGGCGGTGGCGCACTGCCACTGCTGCAGAAGGCTGGCATCGACGAGATCAAGGGCTTCGGCGGCTTCCCGGTCTCCGGTCAGTTCCTGCGCTGCACCGATGAGACCGTCATCAACCAGCACCACGCCAAGGTCTACGGCCAGGCTTCGGTGGGCGCTCCTCCAATGTCGGTACCGCACCTGGATACCCGCTTTGTCGACGGCAAGCGCTCGCTGATGTTCGGCCCCTACGCCGGCTTCTCGATGAACTTCCTGAAGTCCACCGGCCAGCTGGATCTCCCGTTGTCCCTGCGTCCGCACAACATCATCCCGATGCTGGCTGTAGGCAAGGACAACCTGGATCTGACCACTTACCTGATCAAGGAAGTTCTCAAGTCCCGCTCCAAGAAGGACGAGGCGCTGGCCGAGTACTTCCCGGATGCGGATGGTTCCAAGTGGGAGCTGATCACCGCTGGCCAGCGGGTGCAGGTCATCAAGAAGGATGCCAAGAAGGGCGGCGTGCTGCAGTTCGGCACCGAGGTCATCACCTCCTCGGACGGCTCGATCTCCGGCCTGCTCGGCGCTTCGCCAGGCGCTTCGACCGCTACCCCGATCATGGTCGGGCTGCTGTCGCGCTGCTTCCCCAAGCAGTTCGCAGGCTGGGAGTCGAAGCTCAAGGACATGATTCCTTCCTACGGCCAGAAGCTGAACGAGAACCCAGCACTCTACGCTGAGGTCAAGGCAGCCACCGACAAGTCCCTGGGACTGTAGGCACCAAGCACAACGAGAACCGCCCCCCAGCATTGGTGGGCGGTTCTCGCGTATCCGGACACACGGCGGGCTATTGCCGATCCAGTGGCTCGCCGTAGGGGTAGCCCACCCAGGCGCCGGCGCCAAGATCGGGGCAATGGCGTTCGGCGCCGTGGCGCGTGCACGAGGCGTCGGCGGGATACCGGTGACCTTGCAGCAATTTATCGGCCTCGGCCCAGCCCAAGCCGGAGACTTCCCGCCCGTCGGCGTAGCGCAGGGCGTAGCTGAAATAGCGGTACCGGATCCTGATCAGCCGCCGGATCCCTTGCTGCGCGGTGGCTTGCACCGCAATCGGCATCTGCAGACTCATGTTCCCAGTATTCCATGCGGCCACCAGCCGCCGCCTTCCCTTAAGAATCGGGCAGGCGCGCCAGCACCACTGCGCGCGCCGCGGCATCGGCAGCATGGGCACGTGCGGGCGGGCCCAGGCAGCTTCGGGGTAATCCATTGGGATGATTTTGCGTGCTTTACATCTCCCGGTGACTGTTGAGCAATGGCAACCAACTAAAGTTGAGATCAGCCCTTCCCACTGCGACACAGCTAGGACCACACCCGCATGCAGCGCTTGGCCATCTTGTCATTGAAAAACCGGGCGCTCATTGCGCTCATCACGGTTTTCGCCGCCGTCTTCGGCGTGATTTCCATGGGATCGCTCAAGCAAGAGCTGATCCCCGCCCTGGAATTCCCCCAGATCTCGGTCATGGCAACCCAAATGGGCTCCAGCCCCGAGGTGATCGACGAGCAGGTGGCCGAGCCGCTGGAAACCGCTTTGCAGGCAGTTGAGGGCCTGGAATCCTCCACCGCTACCTCGCAGACCGGCTTCACCCGCATCTCGCTGACCTTCGAATACGGAACGGACATGGATCGTGCCCGGACCCAGGTGGAACGGGCCATTGCCAATTCCAAGGCCCAGCTTCCCGAGGATGTCGAGCCCACCGCTTTCGCCGGCTCCATCGCGGACTTCCCGGTCCTGGCCCTGGCCGTCTCCTCGGACCAGTCCCTGGAAGCACTCAACGACGACGTGGAGCGCCTGACCCTGCCCAAGCTGCAGAAGATCGAGGGGGTCCGCGAGGCCTCGGTCTCCGGTGGCGCCTCCCAGCACATTGCGGTGATCCCGAAAGACGACCAGATGCGCGATGCCGGCTTGGCCGTCACGGATCTGAAGGACGGCATCGAGAACGCCGGCTCCCCCATGCCCATTGGCAACATGGACGTCGATGGCCTGGAACTGCCGGTCATCGCCGGCTCCACCCCGGACAGCTTGGAGGCCATCAAGGAAATCCCGCTGGTCACCGATGGCGGTCCGGTGCTGCTCAAGGACGTCGCCGAGGTCTCGGTCAAGGCCGATGAGGCCACCAGCATTACCCGCACCAACGGCGAGGAGACCCTATCCATCCAGGTCACCAAGACTCCCGATGGCGACACGGTAGCCATTTCGCACGCGGTCACCGCAATGCTCGCCGACCTGGAGTCCGAGCTGGGCCACAAGGCCACCATGACCACGATCTTCGACCAGGCGCCCTTCATCGAGGACTCGATCAAGCATCTGGCGCTGGAAGGCGCCCTGGGCTTGGGCTTCGCGGTGATCATCATCTTGGTGTTCCTGTTCTCGGTACGCTCCACCCTGGTCACCGCGATCTCCATTCCGCTGTCCCTGATGGCCACCTTCATCGGGATGAATGCCTTTGGATACACGCTGAACATGCTGACCTTGGGCGCCTTGACCATTTCCATTGGCCGCGTGGTGGATGACTCGATTGTGGTGATCGAGAACATCAAGCGCCACCTGTCCCATGGCGAATCCAAGGCGCAGTCGATCCTGCTGGCGGTCAAGGAAGTGGCCGGCGCCATTACCGCGGCGACCCTGACCACCGTGGCGGTCTTCTTGCCGATCGCCCTGGTGGGCGGCATGGCCGGCGAACTGTTCAGCCCGTTCGCGCTGACCATGACCATCGCGCTGCTGGCGTCGCTGCTGGTATCGCTGACCATTGTTCCGGTACTGGCGTACTGGTTCCTGCCGCACCGCCCGGGCAGCGGCGAAACCCATACCGTGCATGTGGCCGAAGACAAGTCGTGGTTGCAGCGTGCCTACATTCCGGTGCTGGAAGGGACCCAGAAGCACCCGGTCATCACCTTGCTGGCCTCAGTGCTGGTCCTTGCCGGCACCGTGGCCATGACCCCGCTGCTGAACACCAACCTGCTGGGCTCCACCGGCGAGAACTCGATTTCCATCACCGCCAAGATGCCTTCGGGCACCTCCATGGAAACCACCGAAAAGCAAGCGGCAAAAATCGAGACCGGGCTCGCTGAGATCGAGGGAATCGAAGATGTCCAGCTGACCGTGGGCACCGCCAGCGGCATGGCTGCCATGTTCTCCTCCGGCTCGGATACCGCAAGCTTCACCGTGATCACCAATGCCGATGCCGACCAGGAAGCGCTGAAGAACACGGTGCGCGAGCAGGTGGAAGGCCTGGACCTGCCCGAGGACCTGGACCTGAGCTTCGGCTCGAACTCCTCGGCCATGATGTCCAGCGATGTCACCATCGAGATCAAGGCCCCGGACGAGGGGATCCTGCGCGAGGCGACCTCCACGATGCGCGAAGCACTGGAAGGTACCGCGAACGTCACCGAAATCTCCGATAACCTTTCTGCCGAACGCGAGCAGGTGTCCATCGATATCGATGCGCAGAAGGCTGCCGAGGCGGGATTGACCGAGACCCAGCTCGCTGGCATGGTCGCTTCGCAGGTCTCCCCTGTTCCGGCAGGCACCCTGCGCCTGGACTACACCGACATGACGGTGCAGATCGGCGAAGGGATGGACCTGGACAGCCTGGAGAAGCTGCGCGAGCTGCAGATCCCTACCGCCGCCGGCATCAGGGAACTGCAGGATCTGGCCACCGTTGAGCGTGCCAAGGTGGTCCAGCAGGTCACCACCTCCAACGGCGAGCGTATCGCTACGGTCACCCTGGCTCCGGTGGAGAACATGCTCGGAGAGGTGTCCAAGGACGTCGCCACGAGCCTGGACTCGGTGCAGCTGCCCGAGGGCGCTACCGCGGAGATCGGCGGCGCCGCAACCGAGCAGGCCGAGTCCTTCAACCAGCTGTACCTGGCACTGCTGGCGGCCATCGCGATTGTCTACGTGATCATGGTGGCCACCTTCAAGTCGCTGATCCAGCCGCTGATCCTGCTGGTCTCGATTCCCTTCGCGGCGACCGGCGCTATCGGCCTGCTGCTGATCTCGGGGATCCCGCTGGGCTTGCCTTCGCTGATCGGCATGCTGATGCTGGTGGGCATCGTGGTGACCAACGCGATTGTGCTGATCGACCTGATCAACCAGTACCGCCAGGACAGCGCCGAGCGTCCGGCCATGTCCCTGGAGGATGCCATCATGCACGGCGCCCGCCAGCGCCTGCGCCCGATCCTGATGACCGCCCTGGCTACCATCTTCGCGCTGGTGCCGATGGGCCTGGGCCTAACCGGCCAGTCCGGATTCATCTCCCAGCCGCTGGCCGTGGTGGTGATCGGCGGCCTGGTCTCTTCCACCGTGCTCACCCTGATCCTGGTGCCGGTGCTCTACCGCTTGGTCGAGTCCCGCAAGGAGAAGAACGCCAAGGCCCGCGGCACGCGCAGGCATTCGGCGCAGCAGCATACCGCTACCCAGGACCTGTCCCGGGCGATGGACAGCGCCAGCGCCAAGATCGTTCCGGGCGCTGAGCCAGAAGCCGCGGCCACGGAGGCCTCGAGGACCGCGGATGCCGGGAAGAGCCCTGCGGCTGCCCCCGCGCCTGCCGAAGCCGCTGGCCAGGTCGTCAACCCGTTGACCGGCCAGATCCCGGTCTCGCGCAAGGAACGCCGGGCATTCGAAGAGCTGATGAAGCAGGCACCGCCAAAGCCCAACGACTAGGCTTTGCCGACGCCAGGACTCGGGCCTG
>NZ_JBLVOC010000015.1:58163-61613 GCF_053543575.1 Glutamicibacter sp. AGC84 | reverse complement strand
CCCCCCCCGAGTCCGTTTGCGCGCTGTCCGCGGCCGCTGGCCCTAGACCAGCCGCAGCTCCGTCAGGCAGGTTGCGCTGGACTGCCCCGCAGTGGACACCGTGGTCTTGGCGCTCTTCCCCTGGTAGGTGAATTCAAGGTCCACCGTGATTCCCCGCGGAACCCAGAGGCCGATGAATCCGTTGTCGAAGGTTTCCATGCCCTGGTCCACCAGCACCTCGCCGGTCTCGGCGTTCACGGCCTTGACCTCCATCTCCTTGCCTTGCAACTGCCCAAGGCAGGTGGTGAGGCTATGGAAATGGCAGCTGTGCGTCTGGTCCACATAGGGCGCGGCCGAAAGATAGTACTGGCCTTCCGGCAGCGGCAGGTTCGCGGTGCGTCCCGACGCATCGGCCAGCACCAGTTGCGTTGGCTGCACCATGGCGGTGAAGTTCTCCGGCCGCTGCTCCTGCGGCAAGCGATCGAGCCGGTCGATGGCCGCCTTGGCGTCGAGTCCTTCCAGTCCCAGTTCGGCGAGGAACTGACCGGTGTCCTCGGCTGCAACCACCGTTGGCTCGGGCTGCGCGACGGGTGCCGCAGCGGTGCTGCATCCGGCCAGCACGGCCAGCGCGAGCAGCGAACCGGCGCCCCTGGTCGCAATGCGGGCACGGTAGCTCTTGCCGCCGGCAAATATTCCAGACATGGCCACTCCCAATTTTCCTGTCTCCAATTCCGGGCTACAGCGTCTCAAGCAGCTGCTTCATCTCAGTGATTTCCCTGGTCTGGGAATCAACGATCTGCTGGGCCAGGTCGAGGGCCGCCGGGTAGCTTCCCTCGCTGATCTCGGTCTTGGACATCTCCACGGCGCCTTCGTGGTGCATGATCATCTGCTCGAGAAAGAGCCGGGCAGCGTCGGAGCCGGTCGCGTCTTCCAGCGCCGTGATGCCTTCCTCCGGGACCATCCCGTCGCCGTGGTCCATGCTCCCGTGATCCTTCCCGCCGGACATATTCCACTCGGAAAGCCAGCGGTCCATGCGTTCGATCTCCGGGCCTTGCGCAGCCTGGATCCTTTCGGCCAGGGATGCCACCTCGGCGGGAATCCCGGATTTGCCCAGCAGGATGCCGGACATCTCGATCGCCTGTTCGTGGTGCACCTTCATGCCCGCGGCGAAGGCCATATCGGCGTCGTTGGCCGACGCGGACTGGTCCATGGAATGCCCGGAATGCGAACCGGAGGCCGAGGCGCTCGGCGCCTCGGTGCTTGCTGGTTCCCCTGCGCATCCGGCGAGGGCGAGCGTTGCACCCAGTACGAGGGCGCTGGAAATGAGGGTCTGCTTGTTCATGGTGATTCTCCTGGTGGATCTGGAACATGAGCGGCGTCCGCCTGCGGCGGCGCCGGAACTAGCTGGAGGCCAGTGCATCGACCGGCCAAGTTCTCACGTTCGGCAGATCCCCAACGCAACCAGATCAGGTTTATCCGGTGCGATCCCCCGCAGTTCCGGTGCCGCGCAAAGGGTCCGCGGGAACACCGTCCGGAGAACGGCTACGGTCTGCGGCGGCCGCAGGAACAGCAGCATGGCCAGCAACGCCAAGACGCAACCGGCGGCGGCCATCTCATGGCCCATCGGGCAGTCGGTACAGCCCTGCTCCCCGCCGCCCGCATCGGCTGGCGGAGCATGGTGCGAGGGCTGGGTGTGAGCCGGATGCGCCTGCGCGACCGGGGTTGGGGCCGGGGATTGCGCCGTGACTCCATGATGCATCACATGCATCGAGAACAAGCCGAAAAGCACCGCGCTGATCAGCAGCAGCGAGCGGACTACCGCCAGGCGGGGGCAGGTGCGCCCTCCGGCCTTCGCCAGGTAGTTGCCGATGCTCATGGATCCCAGCTTAGCGACGCCAACGCAAGGGCGCGAAACATGCCCCCATCAGCCGGCGGGACAAGATCCCTGCCGGTGCTCCGGCCCGTCACTGTCCCCCGATTCCAGTGCCGGTCCGGCTCCAATTCCAAATCCGATTCCAAGCCCCCGTCCTGCGGTCCGCGCAGCGCCACGCCTGGCGAATCGATAATTTAAGTTGCGCACAATTGAATTGCGTGCAATCATTATTCCATGGCAATAGTTGACGACATGGTGTGCTTCTCCCTCTACTCGGCCAGCCGGGCCACCACCCGCGCATATACCGAGCTGCTCGCCCCTTGGCAGCTGACTTACACCCAGTACCTGGTGCTCGTTGCACTGTGGTCCGAAGGCGATAAGCCGGTGCGCGAAATCGGCGAGATGCTCCAGCTGGACTCCGGGACCCTGTCCCCGCTGCTGCGCCGGCTGGAACAAAAGGACTTCATCGAACGCCAACGCGATGACCAGGACAGCCGCGTCGTCAACGTCCGCCTGACCCCCGCTGGCGTATCACTGCGCAAGGAACTGGCGCATATCCCGGCGCAGATCGCCTGCGGCACCGGGTTGCCGGATATGGAAAGCGCCAAAGCGCTGCTGGCATCCCTGCACCGCATTACCGCCTCCATGCAGCAAATCCCCGCTCCGGACCAACCCTCCGGAAAATAGCTACCAGATTTCACCCTCATCGAAAGGCAGTTTCATGGAAACCCTGTACACCGCTGAATCCCTGTCCACCGGCCAAGGCCGCGAAGGCCGCGTCCAGACCCCGGACGGCAAGCTCGATCTGGCCCTGGCCTCCCCGGCAGAACTGGGCGGCTCGGGAGCCGGCACCAACCCGGAACAGCTGTTCGCCGCGGGCTACGCCGCCTGCTTCCACTCGGCATTGAATATGGTGGCGCGCGGCCGCAAGGTCAAGATCGAGGACTCCAGCGTCGGCGGCCGAGTCCACCTGAACCGCGACGGAGAGAACGGGTTCAAGCTCTCGGTTGAGCTGGAAGTCATCATTCCCGGCATGGAACCCGCACTGGCCCAGGAACTGGCCGATGCGGCCCACCAGGTCTGCCCCTACTCCAACGCCACCCGCGGCAACATCGATGTCCTGGTCAGCGTCAGCGATGACTAGGTCCCCGGCGGCGAAGCCCCTGGGAATTGCCCGGCACGGCGCACGGATTGCGCTCGGGGCATTCCTGGGCTTCGCCGGGGTCAGCCACCTGACCTTTGCCCGCGAGGAATTCCGCGCCCAGGTCCCGGACTTCGTCCCGCTGGATCCGGACCTGACGGTCATCCTTTCCGGTGTCGCCGAAATCGGCCTGGGACTTTCCCTGCTGGCGCTGCTCAAGAAGCGGGTCGCCGTGGGCTGGATCGCCGCGCTCTTCTTCGTCGCGGTATTCCCCGGCAATCTCGCCCAGTGGCAGGAGGGACGCGACGCGTTCGGCCTGGACACCGACGGGAAACGGCTTGCCCGGCTCTTCTTCCAGCCAGCGCTGGTAGCGCTCGCCCTATGGAGCACCGCCGCATGGCGGGACCGGGCCCAGCTTCGGTCCAAGGCCTAGCAACTTCAGCCACGTGCGCACAGC
>NZ_JBLVOC010000015.1:25535-58143 GCF_053543575.1 Glutamicibacter sp. AGC84 | reverse complement strand
CCCGATACCCCGCTGCCCCCTGCCTGCGGCTAGGCGTCGCGCCGCTTCAGCGAAACATATCCGGCTCCGAGCAGGGCCACGGCCCAGCCTGCCAGCACCAGCAGCGCCACCGTCGGCACATAGGGTTCGGTGGCGCCGGTGGCCATGAACGTCGCCGCATTGCTGGGCAGGTAGTCGGCCACCGTCTGCACCCATGAGAAGGGAATCAGCTGCAGGATCTGCGGCAGCCCGGTCACCAGCATGATCGCCGAGACGATCGCCCCGGCCGAGTTCCGGCACAGCAGCCCGAGCCCGAGCACCATCAAGCTCAGCAGCGCCAGGTAGGTTCCGGCGCCCAGGCAAGCCGAAACCAGGTCGGAGAAGGTGAAGGTACCGTACGGCCCCGCGCTGAGCGCTGCCGGGATGGTGCCCACGCCGATTACGGCCACCCCGGCAGCGAAACCGAGCCCGGAGAGAAGCATCGACTTCGCTGCCAGCAGCAGCCCGCGGTGCGGTACCGCTTGCAAGGAGGTGGTGATGGTGCCGCTGGAGTACTCGCTGGTGATGTGCAGGGCCGCGGCGGCAGCGAAAAACAGCTGGCCGAATTGCAGGGTTGCGAAAACCATCAGCGGGGCGGGCATCGCCGTGTCGAAGCCATTGTCCCCGCTGGCTTTCGCGCTGGCACCCAGCAGCCACCCCAGGGCGATGGACAACGCGATTCCCGAGGCATAAAGCCAGAGCAGCGAACGCAGCCCGAAGAATTTAGCGGCCTCGGCGCGCGCCGCCGCCAGCAGCTCTGCGCCCAGGTATCCGGATGAGGATTCTTTGATCTGCAGCGTGCTCATTTGCTTCCCGCTCCCCTAGCTGATTCGGCGGAGTACTCCACCATGCCATGCGTCAATTGGTTGTAGGCGTTTTCCAGCGATCCGTGGGCAACGCTCAGTTCATGCAGCTCGATGCCATGGGCGAAGGCCAGCCCACCGACATTTTCCAGCGGCAGGCCGATGACCTCCAGCCGGTCCTCGCCAGCGTTCAGCTCGATGCCCGGTCGCTGCAGGAGTCCGGCGAGCGCCGCGAGCTGCGGCGAGCGCACCGTAATGACCTGCTGGGTGAATTGCCTGATCAGCTCCCTGGTGGGGGCTTGGGCGATCAGCTCTCCACGGCCTATCAGGATCAGCTGGTCCGCGACCTGCTGCACCTCGCTCATCAGGTGGCTGGAGACGAAGACGGTCCCGCCGCGATCCGCCCGGGCGCGCAGCAGCTGCCTGATCCAGACGATCCCTTCGGCATCCAGCCCGTTCATCGGCTCGTCCAGGACCAGGATCTCGGGGTCGCCCAGCAGCGCCGCGGCAATGCCCAGGCGCTGGCGCATGCCCAGCGAGAATCCGCCGATCCGCTGGGTGCCCACGGACTGCAGCCCGACGTCGGCCAGTGCCTCATCCACCCGGGTTGCCGGGATCCGGTTGCTTTGCGCCAGGGATGCGAGGAAGGTGCGCGGGGTGTGCCCCGGGTGCCCCGCCGTGCCGCAGATGTGCGCTCCGAGAACCTGCAGCGGGTAGCGCAGCTGCGCGTAGGGAACCGAATTGACCAGTGCCCGCCCGCTGCTTGGCGCGTCCAGTCCGAGGATCATCCGCATGGTGGTCGATTTGCCGGCCCCGTTGGGTCCGAGGAATCCGGTCACCTGCCCGGGTTCTATGGTGGCGGTCAGCGCATTGACGGCGCGGGTGGCGCCGAAGTCCTTGCTCAGCGCTTCAAGTGCGATCATGGTGTGCTCCTTTGGTTCTGCGCTCAACCCTAGGATTCGCCCGGGCTGCCGCGCACCGGCTGGAAGTCGGCCAACGCGCGGCCCCGAACCCCTACCTTGGTCGGTGTCTGGCTGCGCCGATTCTGCGTAGCATGTTGATCATGACTACCTCGTGGAAGCAGCCGGTCCTGTTGCTGCTGCTGGCCCTGTGCGCCTATCTGGTTCCCATCTCCACGAACGGGGCCTGGGTTGTGCTCGCTCCCCTGGCCGCGGCCTGCAGCTACCTGGCCGGACGGCATGTGTCCGCGCTGGCCCATGGATTGCTGGCCCTCGGGGCAGGGACGCTGGCCTCCGGGGTGACGCTGGCATGGTCCTCGCACCTGAGCCTGCTGGCCTTCGCACTGAATATCCTTACCGGCCTGGTGCTCTTTGCACTGCTGCCCTGGTGGGCGGGCCGGGCGCGGCGCAATGCGGTGCTGTTCCGCAGCCAGGAGCGCCGGCATGTGGTGGTGCAAGCCGAGCTGCGGGAAAGGGCGCGCATTGCCGAAGCCATGCATGACCAGCTGGGCCACGATCTGGCGCTGCTGGCGCTGTCCACCGGCGGGCTGCAGGTGTCCTTGGAAAAGGGCACGCCGGCCTACGAACAGGCAAAGCGGATCCGCGAGCAGGCCGATGACTCCATTGAGCATCTGCACCAGATCATCGGGGTGCTGCACGAGGACGGCGAACAAGCGCCGCTGGGCCCGGCAGGTTCATCGCTGGAGCAGCTGGTCGAACAGGCCCGGGCCAAGGGCATGAAGATCAATTTCTCCCGGAAGGGCCCCTCGCTCCAGGCCCCCGGGTCCATCCGGTGGGCCGCGGTGCTGCGCCAGGTGGCCCAGGAGGCGCTGACCAATGCGGCGAAGTACGCGCCGCACGCCGAGGTGGACCTCGAGCTCGATACGCGTTCGGAGCAGGCGGTGCTGAGCATTTCCAATCCGCTGCATGGCCCCCTGCCTCCCAGCCGGGTTGGGGCCACCGGGATAGCTTCGCTGCGCGGCACCCTCGAAGCTGCCGGAGGCTCGCTGGCGGTGCACCGCACCACGGAGCGTTTCGAACTGCGCGCTTCCATTGCCCAGGCATCCCCGCACCCGGCACCTGCCGGGGTGCAGCCTCCGGTGAAGCGCACGAGCACCTCGATGCTGGTGCTGATGCCGGTCCTCGCCGTCACGGTGATTGCCGCGGCCCTGCTGCTGTTGCAGCATGCCACCTACCAGGCCACCGCCCTGCACCCCTCGGACTTCCAGAAGCTCTCGGTGGGCATGGACGCACGGCAGGTTGCTTCGCTGGTCCACGCCCCGGGCCTGGATGAACCGCTTCCCGTGATCGACGAGCCCGCACCGCCAGGGAATGCGCAGTGCCGCTACTATGCGGCCCGGACCGGGCTGCTGGATCTGGGCAGCGAGATGTTCCGCCTGTGCTTCGCCGAAAACGTACTGGTTTCCACCGACCACCTCTACCCCGCCGGCTAGCCAAAGGAACTGCAGATGAGCATGGATACCCCCGTCAGCGTCCTGCTGGTGGATGACGATGCGCTGATCCGCGCCGGGCTGCGCGCAATCCTGTCCAGCGACCCGGGCATCGCCATTGCCGGGGAAGCGGAGAACGGGGTGCGCGCCATCGAACTGGCCGCGCGCCTGGACCCCTCGGTGATCCTGATGGATATCCGCATGCCGCAGCTCGACGGGCTGGGAGCCATGGAAGCAATCCTGGGCCAGGCTCCGGAAACCAAGGTGCTGGTCCTGACCACCTTCGGCGAGGAGGAATACATCGACCGGGCCATGTCCGGCGGAGCCTGCGGATTCATGCTCAAGAGCTCGGGACCCGAGGAACTGCTTGGCGCCATCCATGCCGTGGCCGAAGGCGCCGCGGCGCTCTCCCCGCGCATTGCCCGGAGGGTGATCGACAAGGTGCGCGGGATCGACACCGCCGCGCAGTCCCGGGCCCGGTCCCTGGTCCACGGCTTGACCGTGCGCGAACGCGAGGTCCTGGCGCTGGTGGGCCAGAGCCTGTCCAACGCGGAGATCGCCGCCCGGCTGGTGCTCACCGAGGCGACAGTCAAGGGGCATATGACCGCGATCCTGCTCAAGCTCGGGGCGCGCAACCGCGTGGAGGCCGCCCTGATTGCCTATCAGGGCGGAATCGTCACTCCACGGCGCCGGTAACCCCGTGGCTGGAGTTCGCGTCGAGTTTGCGGATCCAGCGAGAGCCTTCGCCTTCCGCGGCAGCCTCGTCTCCGGGGTTGACCAGCGAGCAATTCTTGATCGACAGGCATCCGCAGCCGATGCATCCATCCAGCGAATCCCGCAGCGATTCGAGCTGGAGCATGCGGCGATCGATGATCTGCTTCCAATGCGTGCTGAGCTGTTCCCATTCACTCTGCCGCGGCGCCCGGTCCTCGGGCAGCTCGCCCAATGTGCCGGCGATTTCAGCCAGGGTCAGGCCCACGCGCTGGCCAGCAGCGATAATCGCCAGCCTGCGCAACGTGTGCTTGGGGAACACGCGCATGTTCCCGTTGGTCCGCGTGGAGAAAATCAGGTTCCGCGACTCGTAGTACCTGATCGCGGCCACTGATACTCCGGCGCGCCGAGCGAGATCCCCGATGCCTAATTGGCTTTTCCTTGTTGGAGCTGCGGAGTCGCTGGAGGATGTCATATGAGGAATTATTCAGGTCCGGCCGCTTGACCTCAAGTTAGCTGGAGCCTGTTGGCTGTCGTATGAACTTCTACGAAAGGCCAACTCATGAACGCAACCCAGATTCCGCCATGCACCATCTTGTTCGCTCGCATCCAGGAGCAGCAGTCCGGTACGGATACCGGGTCCACGCTGACTGCGCGCCAGCTGCGACGGGCTTCGCGCCAGTTGCGCAAGCACAGGCGCAATTGCCAGTGCGCGCCAAGGCAGCCCTCTTTGGAACCGGCCCACGAGCAAGGCAACTTGTTCTGGGGTGGCGGTTTCATCCCCACCCGCCGTTGACTCTTTGCTCATTGGCGCATTGACTCATTAGATGTTGCCGGCAGTGCGGCGGGCACCAGGCAGTCGGTGCACACCAGGAAGAAACATCTCCGAGGGGCCGGGAATATTTGACGCATCAACTTGTTATTACATGCATACGCATATAAATTGGTGGCAGGACATAACGCTTGCACCAGGAAAACAGGAGTGGACATGCAATTCGGAGTATTCTCAGTCAGCGACATCACCCGCGACCCGACTACCGGCCGCATCCCTACCGAAAAAGAGCGCATCGACGCTTCGGTGGCGATCGCCAAGAAGGTCGAAGAAATCGGCATGGACGTCTACGCCATCGGCGAGCACCACAACCGCCCGTTCTTCTCCTCCTCCCCTACCACCACCCTGGCCTACATTGCCGCCCAGACCGAGCGCATCATCCTTTCCACCACGACCACGCTGATCACCACCAATGACCCGGTGAAGATCGCCGAGGACTTCGCCATGCTCCAGCACCTGGCAGATGGCCGAGTGGACCTGGTTCTGGGCCGCGGCAACACCGGGCCGGTCTACCCATGGTTCGGCAAGAACATGCAGGACTCGGTCAACCTGACCGTGGAGAACTACCACCTGCTGCGCCGCCTGTGGGATGAGGACGTGGTGAACTGGGAAGGCAAGTTCCGCACCCCGCTGCAGAACTTCACCTCGACCCCGCGCCCGCTCGATGACGTGGCACCATTCGTCTGGCACGGCTCGATCCGCACCCCGCAGGTAGCAGAAATCGCCGCCTACTACGGTGACGGCTTCTTCGCCAACAACATCTTCTGGCCAAAGGAGCACTACCAGCAGCTGATCAACCTGTACCGCGAGCGCTACGAGCACTATGGGCACGGACGCGCCGACCAGGCCGTGGTTGGCCTGGGCGGCCAGTTCTACATGGCCAAGGATTCCCAGCAGGCAGTCAAGGAATTCCGCCCGTACTTCGATAACGCCCCGGTCTACGGCCATGGCCCGTCGCTGGAAGACTTCACCTCCCAGACCCCGCTGACCGTTGGCTCCCCGCAGCAGGTGCTGGAGAAGACGCTGTCCTTCCAGGAGTACTTCGGCAGCTACCAGCGCCAGCTGTTCCTCATCGACCATGCCGGCCTGCCGCTGAAGACCGTGCTGAACCAGCTGGACCTGTTCGGCGAGTACGTGCTGCCTGAACTGCGCAAGGAAATGGAATCCCGGGCACCGAAGGACCTTACCCCGGCACCTACCCATGCGGGATTGGTTGCTGCTCGCGACGCTAAACTGGAAGCTGAGCAAGCAAACACCAAGGAGCCTGTAGCAAGTGACCGGGACCAGTAATCCAGCAGCCTCATTGAAGGTCGCCACCGATGCCTGGGAGGCGCTTTTCCGGGCACAGGTGGCGGTCATGCGCCAGATCACCGCAATGCCGGAGTTCGGCAAGCTGTCCATGCGCGAGTACGACGTGCTGTTCAACTTGCGCACCTGCCCCGGCGGCAAAAGCCGGATGGTAGACCTGAACAAGCAGTTGCTGATTTCGCAGCCCAGCCTCAGCCGCATGGTCACCCGATTGGAAGACCAGGGGCTGGTAGTTCGCGAGGCCGACCCGGATGACCACCGTGCCATGCAGCTCTCGCTGACCGAGGCAGGCCGCAAGCTCCAGCAGGAAATCGGAAGGGAGCACGTCAAGCATCTGCACAATTTGCTGGGCACCGCACTGACCGAAGAAGAATTCCATGAGTTGGAACGCTTGAGCACCAAACTGCGTGAAGCGGTGCAGTAGCTTTTGCCCCAGCCCGGAAGGACATGCCATAGGCAGCTCCTTCCGGGCTCCCGGGCATTCCATGGGATTAAATTGATTCAGCATCAACTGTTCAATCACGGCGCACAGAAGGCAGAACACTCTTGAAGGACGAAAAGCTATTCAGCTTGGAAGAAGCTGCCAGCACCCTTGGCGTAGAAACCAAGGAGTTGCGCAGCTATCTGCGCCAGCATCGTCCCAAGGGCGCCATCCAGAAGCCGCCTCAGCCAGGTGGCAATTGGCATGTTTCCGCCTCCTTGCAGACCCAGCTTCAGTTCGCCGGCGCGCCGGGGCTGGAAATTTCCCTCACTCCCATTGACGACCAGGTCATTGAATCCCTGGATTGGTCGCCGTGGGATTCCTTTGAAGCCACCGCCGACTCGGCGCCAGTGGCCCCGGGTGTCTACATGTTCCGCCGCGCGGGCGCCTCGGAACATGAGCCAATCTACGTGGGCCAGGCTGGCGAACGCAGCGGCAAGGGACTTCGCGGAAGACTGAAGATCTATTCCAGCGGCAAGGGCGCGACCTCCGGCATGGGCAAATACGCTTTTGACGAAGGACTAGCGGATCCCCAGTGGCTGCGGGACCTGGCAATCGAGGCGGACCGCAGTGAATCCCGCTCAATCCAGCAAGTGGCACGCCTGGCCATTGACCGCTTGAACCTTGAAGGCCGGTGGGTCACCTGCATCCACCGCAAGGCGGCCCTGCTCCTGGAAGCAGCGCTGATCCGGAAATACCACTTGTCGCTGTGGAATGTTGCCGGTGCGCCAAAAGACGTGGAGAGCTAGGCGTCCGGCTGCATTGTCCCGGACTTGGGCTTGATTCTGCCTCCGGGCAGGTTCATTGTAGGAGTAGCCACTCTCCCGCCGGCATACAGGTTGAATCGAGGCATTTGCCATGGGCTCGGTAGTTTGCGATGTCACCGTCTCCCTGGACGGATTCTGCGCTGGACCCCATCAGAGCATGGATAATCCGCTGGGCGAAGGAGCCGAAGCCCTGCACCGCTGGCAGTTTGAGCGCCTCGAAGAGAACCAGGCGGAAATATCCGCTATTACCCAGGCCTCGGCTTTCATCATGGGGAGCAAGATGTTCGGCCCTCCAGCCGGGGAGGAAGACGCCGACTGGATCGCGTGGTGGGGAGAAACCCCTCCGTACCATGCCCCGGTCTTCGTGCTCAGCCACCATCCGAAGCCGATGCTCTGCCTGGAGGGCGGGACCAGCTTCCAATTCGTCCCCGATGGGATTGAGGAAGCCCTCGCCGAAGCCCAGGAAGCGGCGGGAGAGAATCCAGTGGCCATCGCCGGTGGAGCAAACACCATTGTGCAGTTCTTGCGAGCCGGCCTCATTGACGAGCTGCGGCTGCATATCGCGCCCATCCGCCTCGGGCATGGCGAACCGATCAGCGTTGAAGATATAGAAACGCATATGGACCGCGTGTCACGGCGCGAAACGACGCTTGCCACGCACGTCTACTACCAGCGCCGCCGCTAGCTGCCGATCCCGGCTATTTGTAGAACCCCTCGCGGAGGTTGATCCCGTATTCCAGCCACGCCTTCATCGCGGCCAGCATCCCGGTCCACCCCTCGCAATTCCCAAAGGCAGCCTTGGCTCCTTCGGAGGTCGCCACCCAGCTGGCCTCGCTGATGGTCACCTTGGTTCGGGTACTGTCTTCCAGAGAAGCGAATTCGAACGTCACGGTATTCATACCATCGGCAGCGGTGGATTGCTGGCCGCCCCATTGCAGGACAATGCGCTTTGGCTCTTCCACTTCCACGATCTTGACCGGGAACGGGCCGGGGAAATCATGGAAGTCCCAGGTCACGGTAGCACCGTTTTTCATGTGCCCGACTGCTCCGCCGGTAGTGAAGTAATGGGAAAGCTGTTCTGGATCAGCCACAGCTTCGTATACTTGCCTGATCGATTTGGAAATGATTCCCGACACGGTGAAGGACAGTTCGCGAAGCTCTTCATGTGGTTCCATAAGACAGGTTTACGCCCGAAGAGCACTAGTGACAAGAGATATGGGAAAATTCCCAGCGAAAATTAGCGCTTAGACGCCAAACGGCTTGGCATAGCGGTAGTTGCCGCGCGGCAGGCGGTTATCGTCGAAGACCCGCACCATGAAGTGCTCGCCCCATGCGGTGCGCGTAGGCAGGATCCCGCGACCTTGCGCAGCTTCGTAGCCGAAGCGGCGGTAGTAGCCAGGGGCGCCCAGCAGAACGATACCGCTGATGCTTTCTTGCTCGGCCTTGTCATGAATTTCTTGCATCAGGATCGACCCGACACCTCGGTGCTGGTATTCCGGGGCGACTGCTAGCGGGCCGAGTCCCAGCAAGGGTTCCCCGTCCACTTCTCCCCATGTAGCGATGACGTGCCCAATGACCGTTGTGTCATCCAGGGCAACGATTGAGAAACGGTTATCGTACTGGTCGCAGTCGAATAGACGCTGCAGCAGTCCGACTTCCTCAGGCTCAACCATCGGATCGATGCCGGAGAACGCAGCATGGGTTATTGCATACACCGCAGCTCGGTCATCGAAGACTTCTGGACGGATACGCATGCACGCAAACCTACCAAATCTCGCCGAGCTAGAAAAATTGGCCCTTCGTGTTCTTCCACCAACTTGACTCCAGGAACGGGGCATTTCCTGGCGGCTGGCGTGAGGATTGCGACTTCTTGCAAGCAATGTTCAGCGAGCATTTTCCCAGGCCGTGCTCCTTGCGGCACGCCTGGCCGACTGGAAAATCCAGTTGCGAAGACCCTGCGGCCACGGCCCACCGAATACTTGCGGTGCCTCAAGTGGGAGGCCGTTTATCCATCTCCGCACCGCCAGCAGCCACTGGTTGCCGGCGCCTGGCGCCAAGGGTGGAACTGCCCCGCTAGTTCATTCAAAAGATGGGCCCAACGAGACTATTCCTTCTCTAACGTTTGCAGTAACGTCTTGAACGAGTCATGGATAGATGATGGAATGATGGTCGCATCGCTTGTCACCTCTATCGGAGAGTTCCATGAAACTGCCTCGGGCGTTCAAGACTTCAATGGCTGCCGTCCTGTCGGCCGCACTGCTTGCAACAGTGCTTCCGGCAACCCCGGCACTAGCCGCAGCCCCTGCTCCAGCAACTTCAGCGGTACAGGCTCAGGCACTGGCAGTTGATAGCGGACTGCAGATTGCCGCCAAGAAAATCCAGCGCAATCCGAGCAAGGATGACGTCTTCGTCAACAAGAAGTACCCGCTCAGTCCCGTTAAGTACGCACCGAAGACGGTAGCGGTCAAGCACACCAATGTCCGGCTGAAGTCCTCGGCGGCCAAGGCCTACACCAAGATGGCCCAGGCAGCTGCGAAGGACGGCGTCAAGATCCGGGCTGTCAGCGGTTATCGTTCATACAACCGCCAGGCTGAGCTGTTCAACTACTACACCCGCATCTATGGCAAGAGCTACGCATCACGCATCTCCGCTGTACCGGGCACCAGCGAGCACCAGACTGGCCTGGCCATTGACGTGGGAAATGCCAACGGCGCTTGCGGTTTGCAGGCCTGCTTCGCCAACACTCCCGTGGGCAAGTGGGTCGGCAAGAACGCACACAAGTACGGCTTCATCATGCGCTACCAGAAGGGCCAGGAATCTGTCACGGGCTACTCCTACGAGCCGTGGCACTTCCGCTACCTGGGTACCTCCTTGGCCAAGAGCGTGAAGAACTCTGGCGCCAAGAGCCTCGAAGCCTACTATGGGGTTTCTGGCAAGAAAGCCAAGAGCACTCCCAAGCAGACCAAGGGCACCGCGCGGACCACCGCGAATCTGAATATGCGCACCGGGGCAGGCGCCGGAAACCGGCTGTTGCTGACCATCCCGAAAGGCAAGAGCGTCCAGCTGACCGGATCCAAGAAGTCCGGTTGGTACCAGGTTCGCTACAGCTCGAAAACCGGTTGGGTATCGGGCAAGTACCTGAAGAACATCTCGATGCCGGCAGCACCGAAGAAGGATTCGAAGAAGAGCTCGCCTCAGCAGAGCACCAGCAATGCCAAGTCTGCCAAGACCACTGCGAACTTGAATATGCGTGCCGGGGCAGGCACCAGCCATCGCGTCGTGCTCACTATTCCGAATGGCAAGAAGGTCGCCCTTCGCGGCGCAAAGAAGTCCGGCTGGTACCCGGTGAAGTACGCAGGCAAGAATGGCTGGGTCTCTGGCACCTACCTGAGCAATTTCTCCTCCTCCGGGACTGCGCCGAAGACCACCAAGCCCAAGAGCTCAAAGTCCGCGTCAAAGAAGACCATCGCGAACCTGAACATGCGCAGTGGCGCGGGAACAGGCAAGCGTGTCATCCTCACTATTCCCAAAGGGAAGACGGTGACCATCCGCGGCTCGAAGAAGTCCGGTTGGTACCCGGTGAAGTATGCCGGGAAGAACGGCTGGGTCTCCGGCACGTACTTGCGCTAGGGCACCGGCATCGGCTGGCTGCAATCCTGCTTCCAAGAACTTTTCTGTTCCGGGAAGCGGGATTTTCAGCTTAAGAGCCCGGAGACGCAGGAAACTACGGCCGAGGCCACCTGGCTGATCTCATTTTCTTTTGCGGTGCGCGTGAACGAAAGACGGACAGCTGTATGGGCCAGTTCTTCTTCATAGCCCATCGCAGTGAGTACCGCCGAAGGATCGGTCGAGCCCGCTGCGCAAGCAGAACCTGAAGAGCATAGGACTCCCCTGCGGGCCAATTCAATCAGCACAGTTTCGCCTGCGGTCTTCGGGAAGACGAAGGAGACTATGCCTCCAACACGATGTTCCGGATCCCCCGTCAGCTGGACGCTGCCCGGATGCTTGGCATTGAGCTCCTTGAGAATCCGTTCAACCAAGTACGGGCCAAAGCTCGCGCCCAGTCCTGCTTCGCGCTGTGCGCTCGCTGCCTGCAATGCCACGGCTATGCCCACGGCAGCGGCCGGGTTCTCGGTTCCCGAACGCATTCCGCCCTGCTGTCCGCCACCGTGCAGCAGCGGCACAAAGCGATGCTTAGCGGACAGGTACAGTGCTCCGCTGCCCTTGAGGCTGCCGAGCTTGTGCCCGGAAATGCTCAATGCGTCCACAGCGGCGCACAACGGCTTGAGATCGATCCAGCCGGCGGCCTGCACGGCGTCCGTATGCATGATCGCCCCAGCGTTGCGGGCCAGTTGGGCAACCTGCACAACCGGTTGAATGGTGCCGACTTCATTGTTCACTGCCATCACCGAAACCACGGCAACAGCTGCATCGATCAGCGCGCCGGCCGCATCCAGATCGACCAGCCCCGTGGCCGATACCGGGATGATGCGGTGTTCGAATCCGTGGAATTCAACAAGGTACTTGCAGGCTTCCAGTACCGCAGGATGCTCAATGGAACTGGAGACCACCACGCGTCCGCGGGGGTTGGCCAAAGCCGCCCCGATCACGGCAGCATTGGCCCCCTCGGTGCCGCCGGAAGTGAAATAGACTTCCTCTGCTGCCACGCCCAGCTGGCTAGCCACCTGGGTTCTTGCCCAGTCGTTAGCCCGCTTGGCCTGCTGCCCTGCTTCATGCAAAGATGCCGGATTGCCGAAATCTTTGGTCAGCAACGGATTGAGCATGTCGAGAACGTCTTGGCGAGGCGGCGCAGTGGATGCGGCATCCATGTAGATCATGCAATAACCATATCCAGTCCAAGGTCAATCGCTTTCACCGAGTGCGTAATGGCCCCCGAGGAAATGACATCAACACCAGCTTCAGCGACAGCCACGACTGTTGCGGCGTTGATATTTCCGCTGGCTTCGACCACCGCTTGCCCGTTGATCAGTTCAATGGCTGCGGGAATGTCCGCCGGATCAAAGTTATCCAGCATGATGATATCCACGCCGGCGGAGAGCACTGCTGGAATCTGCGCAATCGAATCCACTTCCACTTCCATCGACGTGGTGTGCCCCAGCCGCGCACGTACGGATTTCAAGCAAGCGGTAAGTTGCTCTCCGTTATCCAGCAAAGCCAGGTGGTTGTCCTTGGCCATGAAAGCATCCGACAGGTTGTCCCGGTGGTTGACTCCTCCACCGCAGCGCACTGCGTAGCGTTCAAGGACGCGAAGGCCTGGCGTAGTTTTCCGGGTATCGACAATGCGGGCTTTGGTATGCGCAACCAGGCCGACGAGCTCAGCGGTCGCCGTGGCGATGGCACTCATGCGCTGCAGGAGATTGAGCCCCACGCGTTCAGCGGTCAGCAAGCTCGCCGCCGGACCGGTGACCTTGAGCAAGCTGTCACCGGCGGCAAACGTGTCTCCGTCGGCAATCAGCTGCTCTACCTCCAGCTGCAGATCAACTAGCTGCATTGTCCGGGTGAATACCGCTCCTCCGGAGAGTACGCCTGGCTGGCGGGCCTGCACCACAGCAGTCGCTGTCGCACCTTCGGGAACGATGGTCAGCGCGGTGATGTCGCCGCGCGGATTATCCTCGGCGAGCGCCAGCTCGATGATGCGGTCCATGGCGGCGTTCGGTACCGGATGGGTCGAAGTGTTCACGCGTTCAATTCCTTGCTCAAAAGGTTTTCATTGTCCAGCTCGCTTGGGTTTAGAGTCCAGCCATAGCGCACGCCCTCATCTGGCTGGCTGCTGGTGAATTCGTTTGAATCCAAGCGATGGTGCGCACCCAGGCTTTTGGTGCGTGCCATGGAACCTGCAGCGATGATCCGTGCGGTGATCCACAGGTTGCGCAGTTCCGATTGCTCGCGCGCAGTGGCAGCTACAGGTGCGCTCGCTGCTAGCAGCTTGACCATTTCTTCGAGCTGCACGCCGGTGCGGTAGACGCCAAGTTTGCTGCTGGCTGCCGTCTGCAACTGTTCAAGATCCAGGGGTGCTTCTGGAGTTGGCGCGCTGATCTCCTGGACCACCAGCCCGCTGATATCGCACCGGGCGTCGGGAGCTTCGCTGGCCATGGCGGCAATGGCGTTCCGCGCAAAAACCATGGCCTCCAGCAAGGAATTGCTGGCTAGGCGGTTGGCGCCGTGGACTGTCGTGTTGGCGCATTCGCCGGCCGCATAAAGACCGGGGACAGAGGTTCGTCCTGACATGTCGGTGTAGATCCCGCCCATGAAGTAGTGCTGGGCCGCTACCACCGGAATCAGGTCATGAGCCATGTCCAGGCCGGAGCCGCCCGCGGTGCAATTCGCGAGCTTGGCGGTGATGGATGGGAAACGGCGAGCGAGAAATCCAGCGCCGCGCGTTTCTTCCACGGCCCGCGCATCAAGGTACACCTGGTGTCCGGCTTGGATCTGCTCATGGATGCCTCGGGCCACGACATCACGAGGTGCCAGCTCAGCGTCCGGGTGAATTCCAGGCATGAACCGCTGCCCTGCGTCATTGACCAGGATGGCGCCCTCGCCACGGACGGCTTCGGAAACCATCCCGGCTTCGGGATATCGGGCCGGGTCAACCAGTGTTGGGTGGAACTGGACGAATTCGGCGTCCGCGATGACGGCACCTGCCCGGGCGGCCAGTCCCAGGCCGTCGGCGGTTGCTCCTCGGGGATTGGTGGTCGCTGAGTACAACTGGCCCAGTCCGCCGGTAGCCAGCAGCACTGCGCTGGACGAGAGCAGCTGCTGTGCATCGTGGCGCAAGCAGTGCACCCCTGAGACTCTTCCATCCTGCAGCTGCAGTTCGGTGGCAAGCGCGTCCTCGATAATACTGAGCTTCTTGGCAGTCTCCAGCTGGCGCACGGCACCAACCAGGGTTTGCACCAGTGAAGCGCCGGTGGTATCCCCGTTGATATGCAGAATCCGGTGCGCGCTGTGCGCGGCTTCAAGGCCAAGCTGGTAGGAACCGTCTACATCGCGGTCAAAGGCCACTGCATAGGACTCCAAAGCCTGCACTAGCTCGTCGCCTGAGGTACACAGGTGTTCCACCGGTCCCACGCCGCAGTGGCCAGCGCCAGCTTTGAGCGTGTCGGCAACGTGTTTGGACACGGAGTCGCCTTGGGCCATGGATGCTCCGGTAACAGCTGATAGCCCGCCCTGCGCGAGCTCGGAGTTCGAGTCCCCCAGTTTCCCTTTGGTCAGCAATACCGGCTGGATGCCCAGCTCTACCGCTTGCAAGGCAGCGCACAGGCCGGCCACACCGGAGCCGACGATCACCAGCTTCTTCGCTTCTTGTTGCCCCTGGCTCATGGCTTGGCAGCTAGCATGCGCTCCAGGGCGATCTTTGCATCCCCCTGCTGTTCCTTCGGCACGGAAATCTGGTTGACCACTCGTCCGGCAACCAGCTCTTCGAGCACCCAAGCAAGGTAGCCCGGGTGGATCCGGTACATCGTGGAGCAGGGGCAGATCACCGGGTCCAGGCAGAAGATGTTGTGCTGCGGGTACTGGGCAGCCAAGCGGTTGACCATGTTGATTTCGGTGCCGATGGCAAAAGCGGTTGGCTCGGTAGCAGCGGCAATAGCCTTTTGGATGTAGTCGGTAGAGCCTGCTTCATCTGCCGCGTCCACAACTTCCATGGGGCATTCCGGATGCACAATCACGCGCACGCCGGGGAAATCCTCACGCGCCTTGGCGATCTGCGCGGGGTTGAAGCGCTTGTGCACGGAGCAGAAGCCATGCCACAAAATAACCTTGGCATCGAGCAGGGTGGTGGCTTCGTTTCCGCCTAATTCCTTGCGCGGAGTCCACATCGGCATCTGCTCCAGGGAAATGCCCATCGCCTTAGCGGTGTTGCGTCCAAGGTGCTGGTCCGGGAAGAACAGGACACGGCGACCACGCTCGAAAGCCCACTGAAGAACAGTTGCAGCGTTGGAGGATGTGCAGACCAGTCCTCCGTTGCGACCGACAAAGGCCTTGAGCTCTGCAGAGCAGTTCATGTAGGTCACCGGAATGACCGGCATCCGCCCGTCATCGGCTTCATCCGCATACAGGGCGGTGAGCTCTTCCCAGCACTGTTGCACGCTCGGACCGTCTGCCATGTCCGCCATGGAGCAGCCTGCTGCAAGATTCGGAAGGATCACCGACTGGTCCTCACGGCTGAGAATATCTGCCGTTTCGGCCATGAAGTGCACCCCGCAGAACACGATGGCTTCGGCCTTGTCACGGGTCAATGCGGCGTTGGCCAGCTGGAAGGAGTCACCCACGAAATCTGCGTACTTCACGACTTCATCGCGCTGGTAGAAGTGCCCGAGGATCACTGCCCTGTCCCCCAGGGTTTCCTTGGCCGCCATGATGCGGGTATCAAGCTCAGCGTCGCTGGCCTCCAGATACTCCTCCGGGATCGAACCCTGCACCGGGTAACCCGCTGGAACCGAATCCTCCTGGGAGGCACCTGGCCCGTAGCCTGCAGGGGTGTCCCACGGGCTGGAGGCCAGGTCGGTAGAACAGGTGGAAGCCGGAGCCAGCAGATTGAGCCGAGCAATATTCTGGGCTACCGAGGCGTTGGCGTTGTCAGTGATTTGGGTGCTCATGGGTTCGTCCGTTTCTTGCAGGATGACGGTGAAAAGTATGGATGGTGCTTGCTAGTCGTGCAGCGGGTCGACTTCCAACGGGTCCGGTCCGTGGCCAACGTAGCGGTATAGCCGTGGTGGCCGGTGCTGTCCGCCAGCCAGATATTCGTCGGTCTCCTCAATAGATGCCGTGCTCTTGAGCGTTCGGCGGAAGTTCGCAGGGTCCAGACGGCGTCCGAGGATGGCTTCATAGACTCCGCGCAGGGCCGCCAGGGTGAAGCGTTCTCCCAGCAATCGATGCGCTATCTGCCCGTATTCGGTTTTGTTGCGCAGCCTCCACATGGCGTAGTCCAAGATCTTCCGGTGGTCGAAAGCCATCTGGGCAATCTGCGGATCATCGATATCGAACCAGGCCACGTTGTCGTCTTGGACGGTGGCGCCCACTTGATCTGCGTTCAGCAGCGCAAAGTAGGCGATGGTGACTAGGCGGTGGGTTGGCGAGCGGTCGATATCGCCGAAGGTGTAGAGCTGTTCCAGATAGGTGGGGCGCAGGCCCGTGGTTTCGGCAAGGTTGCGCCCGGCCGCTTGGCCCAGGGATTCGCGCGGATCAACTGGTCCGCCTGGCAGCGCCCACATTCCGGTGTGGGGTTGGCGAATGCGGCGTACCACTGGCAAGCAGAGTTTGTCGGGTCCGCCATCCTTGCCTTCACGGATTCCCAGGATCACCGTGGAAACCGCAAGAGCGGGCGGGAGGTTGCGGCGTTCGTCGACGTTCGCCCAACCCGGTACGGATGACATTTCTTATTTGCCTCATTTTCAGCACATTCGGATTCGTTAGAGTCATTCTGACATTAAGGCTCTTCAGGCGCTAGCCCAGATCACATTTCGAGGGTGAATGGCCTATGATCAATGGCATGACATTGGATCTGAATCTTCGAGTGGTTCGCGCAAACGCTGAGGTGAAAAGCCCATCCGTGCTTTTCATCCACGGCTTCGCCTCATCCGGCGAACTGAATTGGGACCGCTCGCGTTGGCTGAAATATTTCACTGATGCTGGACGCGATGTCCTTCTGGTTGATTTGCCCGGCCATGGAGAAGATCCTCGCCGCAATGACGGCAGCTGGGCGCCAAGCCAGATTCGCCAGGCCCTGGCTGCCATCGTGATGGATCTGGATGATGGTCCCGTAGACGTCATCGGCTACTCTTTGGGTTCCCGGCTGGCTTGGGAGTTCGCCGCTTTCAATCCGGATTTGGTGAATCATCTGGTCATCGGGGGTCCAGGAGCCGGTGATCCGCTGGCCGCCTTCGAATTGGGCCAGGCCCGTGCCTACGTCGAGATGGGCGAAAAGATCCATGACGACTACACCGCCGCCATCATGCGGATTGCCGAGGCTGAACCGTCCAATGACCTATCGGCGCTCTTTGAGCTGATAGAAGCAATCAAATCCGAGCCCTACGATCCGGCAGCCAAGGTGCCGTCAGTTCCAACCTTGCTGGTCGCCGGAGACCAGGACGATCTGGCGACCACCATGCCGCATTTGCGTCGCCTGCTGAAGGACGCAAGAACACGCAATGAAGTGCTGTGGCTGTCAGGTCGCAATCACGCCAACGCTGTAACCAGTCGCGAGTTCAAAGAGAGAGCGCTTGAGTTCGTGAGCCTTTAGCTCCGGCCACTCCTTTAATGCATGCCTCCGCCGGCTTGAGCCTATTCAACTCTCCGGCCTAAGGCTCGTCCGGGTTTCCAGACGAGCCTTAGCCAGCTCGGCGCCGACTATTGCATTTCCGAGCTGGAACCGAACATGGAAGTGCCCTTGTTCGCTGCACGTTCCGATCAGCACTGTGGCCCTTAGCGGTTAAATGATTCGATGCGTGCAAGCCTAGCGATCTCGAATCTCTTCCCATTCCCTGCCGCTACTTCGGCGAGCGCACCTGTGCTAAAGCGGCGTGTACATCAACAGGGTCAAGTCCGTGGCTTCGGTAGGAGTCAGGTTGTGCTGCTCGTAGCGCGTCAGCCCCAATTTAGGATGCCGGAATACCCGTTCGCCGGTGCGGAAACCTGCAACGTCGCGTTCATTCCAGATCGCGGCAAATTCCGGGGAGGCCGCCGAGACCCGCGCAACGATGCCGCTCTCCCCCGACGGGCTGAGCCATCCACGCGTTTCGGCACGGAAGCTTCCTACGAAACCGCGGCTTTGCACTTCCCAATCCGGGAGCATCTCACGCAATTGCCCATCGGTGAAAACGAGCCACAACAGGTTCCGATCTTCACCATCCAATGAAGCCACCCGCGGATACAGCTGTTCATAGGCCTCATTCCAGCCCAGGATGGTCCAGTCGGCGGAGAGCAGGAAGGCCGGGAACTGCAACGCATCGAGCAAACGCTGCAGGGCTGGAGTCATGCCGCCGGTACCAATCGGGTCAAGCTCACCGTGCCCTGCCAGAGAAAACAGGTACGAGGATTCCACCGGGGTGAGCCGGAACAGCCGCGCCAAGGACTGCAGAACCTGGCGCGAGGGATTGATGTCGCGGGCCTGCTCAAGCCAGGTGTACCAGGTAACAGAAACGCCAGCCAAGGTGGCGACTTCTTCGCGGCGCAGGCCGCGCACCCGGCTACGTCCGATCTCCGGCAATCCATGGGAAGCCCTGTCAGCCCGGGCCCGGCGGTCCTTGAGGAACGCGGCGAGTTCTTCGCGACGTCTTTGACTTGGAGTCACGGGGTAAACCTCATTGCATGGTAGTAGTACTACTAGTATCGTCACCGTCTGGGTTTGAGGGCAAATATATGGTGAGATTTTAGGTATGACCACACTTCGTTCACACACTGTCACCCATGGCCGCAATATGGCCGGCGCTCGCGCACTGTTCCGCGCAGCCGGCGTGAACGGCGCTGACCTCGGGCGCAAGCCGATTATCGCTGTCTCCAACAGCTTCACTGAATTCGTTCCAGGGCACACCCACCTGCAGCCGGTAGGCCGCATTGTCTCCGACGCCATCACTGCCGCCGGTGGCATCCCCCGCGAATTCAACACCATTGCTGTGGACGACGGCATCGCCATGGGCCACGGAGGCATGCTCTACTCGCTGCCATCGCGCGACCTCATTGCCGACTCCGTGGAATACATGGTCAATGCCCACTGTGCCGACGCACTGATCTGCATCTCGAACTGCGACAAGATCACCCCGGGCATGCTGATGGCCGCATTGCGCCTGAACATCCCTACGGTCTTCGTCTCCGGTGGTCCGATGGAAGCCGGCCGCGCCACTTTGGTTGACGGCACCGTGCGCACCTTGGATCTGGTGGATGCCATCTCCGAGGCCGTGAACGAGAACGTATCGGATGCAGACCTGCTGCGCATCGAAGAGTCGGCCTGCCCGACCTGCGGCTCCTGCTCGGGCATGTTCACCGCCAACTCGATGAACTGCCTGACCGAGGCCATGGGCTTGTCTCTGCCGGGCAACGGCTCCACCTTAGCTACCCACACGGCCCGCAAGGACCTGTATGAAAACGCCGGCAAGCTGGTAGTCGATATCGCCAACCGCTACTACGGCGAAGACGACGAGACGGTCCTGCCACGCAGCATCGCCACCAAGAAGGCCTTCGGCAACGCCATGGCGCTGGATATCGCCATGGGCGGTTCCACCAACACCATCTTGCACCTGCTGGCCGCCGCCCGCGAGGCCGGCGTGGAATTCGGCCTCGATGAGATCGATGAAGTTTCCCGCCGTGTCCCGTGCCTGGCCAAGGTTGCACCCAACGCTGCCGGCAACGGCACCATCTACTACATGGAAGATGTCCACCGTGCCGGTGGCATCCCCGCGATCCTCGGCGAGCTGCGCCGCGGCGGCCTGCTGGATGAAACCGTGCACACGGTTCACTCGGCAACCCTGGGCGAATGGCTTGATGACTGGGATATCCGCAGCGGCAAGGCCAAGGAGGAATCCTTCGACCTGTGGCACGCGGCCCCGGGCGGCGTGCGCTCCTCCACCGCCTTCTCGCAGTCCGAGCGGTGGGCGGCGCTGGACACCGATGATGCAGAAGGCTGCATCCACTCGGTTGAGAACGCCTACTCCAAGGACGGCGGCCTGGCCGTACTGCGCGGCAATATCGCCGTGGACGGTGCAGTGGTCAAGACCGCTGGCGTTGACCCTTCGATCTGGACATTCTCCGGTCCGGCAGTGGTCTGCGAATCACAGGATGAGGCCGTCGAGAAGATCCTCAACAAGCAGGTGAAGGAAGGCGACGTAGTAGTCATCCGCTACGAAGGTCCAAAGGGCGGGCCGGGCATGCAGGAAATGCTCTACCCCACCTCGTTCCTCAAGGGCCGCGGCCTGGGCAAGGCCTGCGCACTGATCACCGATGGCCGCTTCTCCGGTGGCACCTCGGGCCTGTCCATCGGGCACGTCTCCCCCGAGGCCGCTTCCGGTGGCATGATCGCCCTGGTGGAAGATGGCGATACCATCTCCATCGATATCCCTACCCGCGAGCTGACCCTGAACGTCTCTGACGAGGTCTTGGCACAACGCCGCGAGCGCTTGATCGCTACCACCGGCTACCGCCCGAAGAACCGCGAGCGCGTGGTCTCCCCTGCGTTGCGGGCCTACGCCGCCATGGCGTTGTCCGCTGACAAGGGTGCGGTCCGCGACGTGGATCGCGTAGAGCGTGCCATGCGCGAAGCCGATGAGCGTGAAGCCGCAGCCCAAAGCGCGGCCCAAATCTAGCCAGAAGGCTTGACCACGGCAACAGGCCCGGACCACTTATGCGAATAAGCGGACCGGGCCTGTTCTGCTTCCAAAGCACTAGCCCCGAAGCAGCAGGGATTGTTCCCCCGCACGCCGAATGCCGGCCCTGCCCCGAAAGGCAGGACCGGCATCCAGCTGGCGCGCGGACTATGGGTTCCGGCGACGGTACCGAAGCAGGATCAATGCTCCGGCGATAATCACCATCCCTGCAGCCCCTGCCAGCCACAACGAGCCCTGGTCAAGGCCGGTTGCCGCAAGCGGTGCTGGCGGGGCAGGTGGTGCTGCCGGCGCTGGCGGAGCCGGAGGAGCCGGAGGAACCGGTGGTGCCGGCGGCGCTGCCTGCGGAGCCTCGGAGCATACTTCCACGTCCGCCGAATCCGAATTGTTCCCATCCTCGCCGGACTTCTCCGGTATCGAGGCCGTATTCGTCATCGTCTGGCACTTGCCGGCTACGCCGTCCAAGACCAGTTCGTACGTGAACTTCTTGCTCTGCTCTTCGGCCTTGACCGTGCCCAGTTCCCGCGGCTGGCCGGGAATGGTGTAGTCATCGAAGACCGTCACCATTTCATCGGTGGCCGTTGCCGCCTCGAATTCCAGCGGAGCCTTGGCACTGACCGTGCGGGTTGTCCCCTCCACGTCGGTCCAGCTGGCGTTCACCGTGTTCTCGTGGCCGGTGTAGTCGGCCTCGGCAACAGGTGTTTCGAAGGTGCAGCTGTACTTCACGGTGCGGGTTTCCCCGGCCGCAAGCTCCAGCTTCCCCTCCGCCAATCCTTCGATGGAGCAGCTGGCCCCGTCGATGGATAGCTTGTCTTGCAGGAGCACTTGCGTGTCCTTGAAGTCATTCGGATTGGCCACGGTGATCTCACCGGTGACGGTGAAGTCCTGGTCTTCGAAACCCTCCAGCATCGCCTGGACCGTGTACTTGGCCGTGGCCTGCCCGTCCGGGTCAACCTCGAACTTCGTTTCCTTCGCCTCCTTGCGGGTCGACCAGTCGTAGTCCCTGACGTACTGGGCGTCGGCGCTCTTGGCGATCATCAGGCCCTGCTCGATGCACAGTTGCAGGTCCACCGAGGATTCGTCCTTGCCGTTGCCGTCGGTACTCTCATGCACTGCCGCGGTATTGGTGTATACCGTGCAGGTTCCCGCTTCGGGTTCCAGTACCTGTTCGTATTCGAACTGCATGGGAGCTTGCGGGACGTGGACTTCTCCGAGCACCTTCGGTTCGGCGCCAGGATCCATCATGTCGTCGGTGACTGCCACCGATTCGTCCGTGACTGCATCGATCTGGAACTCGATCGGTGCCTCGGCACGCACTTCGCGGTCATCGAAGGTGGCAATCACCGTATTGACTGCTCCTTCGAAGGCATCGGTGGAGAGCCAGCTAGCGAGATCGCATTCATACCGGGCCCCCAAGTTCTCCCCGGCATCGAGCACGACCTGCAATCCAGCGGCCGCTTCATCGGCATCCTCCGCATCGATCCGGCAGCTGGTGCCAGCGGTATCGATCCGGTCTTCCAAGGTGGCGGTGATGGAACCGAAATCATTCGGGTTCTGCACCATCACCTCACCGGCCAGCCGCAAGTTCTGCTCAACGGCTGCGGTGTTGCGAGCCTGAACCCAGTAGTGCGCGGTGAAGGTTCCATCCCCGTTCGCGGTGAGCTTGCTCTGGTCGATCCGCTTCTCTACCTCCCATTCGTAATCCAGGTCCACCAGTCCCTGCGCGGTCTTCTGCAGGCCCAGGGCCTTCTGTCCGCAGAGGGTGACGGTGGTCGAATCCTCGGCCCCGGTCTGCTGGATCACCGCGGTGTTGGTGAACTCGGTGCAGGTGCCGGCCTGGGCCTGGTGGCGCAGGGTGTAGTCGAAGTCGACCGGGGTGCCTTCGGCATTCCAGATCGCTTCGCCCAGCACGACCGGCGACTCCGGGTTGGTCTTGTCATCGATGATGGTGACCTGCTGATCGGTTTCAGCATCCAGCAGGTAGTCCACCGGTGCGGTTGACGTGGCCACCGAATCCTCGCCCCAGGTTGCCGTAACCGTGTTGCTGCCGTGTAGCTGGCCGGGGGTGCCCGAGCAGCTGTAGGGCAGTTGCACCGTGGTTCCGGTTCCGTCGCTGCCCACCGGGACCGCGACTTGCAGGCCTCCGGTTTGCGGATCGGCGTCCTCGGCGTCGATGGTGCACGTGACCCCTTCGATGCTGATCTCATCGGTGATGGTGGCTACCGTCGAGGCCGAGGCGAAGCGGTTCGGATTCAACAGGATGATCATGCCGTGCACTTCATGGCCGGAATCCTCCGATCCGTCCGGGATGGCCGACACGGTGTAGGAGAAGTCGGCGGTGCCGTCCTCGGCGACGACGGCTTCGGTACGGTCAACCTTCTTCTCCAGCTCCCACAGGTAGGTCCGATCGAAGCTGGCTTCGGCATCCTTGGCAATCATCAGATCGAGCAAGCCGCATAGCTGCACGGTCGCCTCATCCCTTGGATCCTCCCCTGCCTGGATATCGACCCAGGCGGTGTTCGTGTAGCTCATGCATTCACCGGCCGGAGCATCATGCTCCAGCTGGTACTCGATGAGCACCGGCGAATCATCGATGTCCACGGTGCGCAGCAGCACCGGCTCCTGGGGATTCGACTGGTCATCCCAGATCTCGACCTGACGATCGATGCGGGAATCAATGGCGAATTCGATGGGCACCTGCGTGCTCGATGCCCGGTCATCGCCCCAGCTGACCGTGGCGGTGTTGGTGCCGCCGCTGTAGGAGCCGGGATCGACTCCCGCCGAGACATCGCAGCTGTAGCCGACGGTGATTGTCCCGTTGGCCGGGATGCCCACCAGCGATTCAGAGGTGGTGCAGGTGACCGCGTCCAGATCGACTACGTCCTGGATCGTGGCGTCGATGCCCGTGTACTGGTTCGGGTTGGTGATGGTGATCTGGCCTTCCAGCACCCATCCCGAATCCTCATACCCGGTGTTCTCCACCTTGACCACGTAGTCCACCGGTTCGCTGGCCGCCCCGTTGGTGGTGATCTCCTGGTCCTGGCCTTCGGCCAAGGACTTGTCGATCTGCCATTGGTAGGTGCGGTCGTACGCGGCTTCGACGGTCTTGCTGATCTCCAAGGCCGCCTCGCGGCAGGCTTCGGCGAGCGCGTTGTCCGTCGCGGTGAATCCGTCATCGCCGGTGAGCGTGGCGACGTTCTCGAAGACCTGGCAGGTGCCTGCCTGATCCACGTTCCACGTCACCGAGTAGTCCCGGCTTTGCGGCCCATCGGCCACATCCACTGTCCACGCCGGATCGAACTCGTGGGCGCTGTCCGTGATGGTGACCGTGTCGTTCAGCGGCGTCTGGTTCCAGTCCTGTTCCGAGATCCCCACGGTGTCCGAGTCCTGGCTATTGGCCGTGCTCAGCGCCTGGGCGTCCCAGTCCACGGTGGCGGTGTTGCTGCCTTCGTAGTCCGGCTGGGATGCGAAGGTGCACGAGTAGGCCATCACCCATTGGGCCCCTGCGGGGATCACCGTCTGGAAGCCGGCTTGCTCGGCGGACATGTCAGCCACCGCTTCGCCCTGCACCCCGGTGATCGTGCAGGCCGCGTCCCCGCCGACATCGGCGAAGTCCTGCACCGTGACCGGCGCGTCCTGCCAGTCGTTCGGGTTGGCCAGCGTGATTTCTCCGCTCATCGCCCAATTGCCGTCCTCGTGGCCTTCGGGGGTCACGGTGATCCGGTAGTTCGCCGTGGCCTCGCCGTTACTCGGGTTGGCTGCCAGCGGTTGCCCGGAGAGCAGCTCCTTGTCCAGCGACCACAGGTAGGAGCGGTCGAAGGAGGTCACGACGTTCTTGGCGATATCCAGATCTGCTCCGGCGCACACCGTGGTGCTGGCCGAAGCCGTGTTCTCCTCGCCCTCGCCGGTGGCCTCATCGAGCACCGCGGTGTTGGTGTACTCGGTGCAGGTTCCGGCCACGCCCTGCAGTTCCAGGTCGTATTCGAAGGCCTTCGGCGATTCCCCGGCCATCGCGGTGCCCAGCACCACTTCCTGGCCTTCAACGGTTTGGTCATCAGTGATGGCGACTTCGCCGTCGGTCAGCAGGGCCTGCTCGAACCCGAAATCGACGTCCGTTTCAGCCTGGCGCTCCTGGCCCCAGGCCACGGTTGCGGTGTTCGTGTACTGGGCGGTGATGTCGGTGTCCGCCGGGACCTGGCAGTTGTAGCCCAGGGTGGCGCTTTCCCCGTCACCGAGCACTAGCTGGAAACCGCCGGCGCTTTCATCCGCATCGGTGCCCTCGATGGTGCAGCTGGCCGACGGGATGGAGAGCACATCGGTGACCGTTGCCACCAGGTCCCCGACTTGCGTGTTCGGGTTGCTGAGGGTGATGGTTCCGGACACCTGCTTCGCGCTGTCCTGCGCTTCGCCGGCGGTGGCCACTACCGTGTAGTGCGCAGTGACCGTGCCATTGCCGGCGACCGTGAATTTGCTGCGGTCCACCTGCTTCTGAAGCGACCAGTCGTAGTCGCGTGCGTAGCTGGCGTCCACGTCCTTGGTGATAACCAGATTCTTCTGGTCGCAGATGCCCACGTCCTGCGAGTCCTCGATGTCCTCGCCGGCCAGATCCACCCACGCGGTATTCGTGAAGACCAGGCATTCATCGCGCGGCACTTCGTAGGTGATCTCGTAGCTGAAGCTCTGCGGGGCGTCGGTGTAGTCCACCGTGCCCAGCAGTACCGGGTCCCCGGAAGGATCAGCCTGGTCATCCCAGACGCCAACGGATTCATCGGTGCTCTCATCCAGGGTGAAGTCGATGGGTACCGGCTGGCTCTCAGCCTGCAGCCCATCACCCCAGGTGACCACCGCCGTGTTGGTGTGGCCGGTGTAGTCGGCCTCCGCCACGGTCGATGCCTCGCAGTTGTAGTCCACGGTGATCGAGCCGCTGCGCGGCACCACCTGCTGCATGCCTTCCATCCCCGGATTCGAGTCCTCGGCCACGATGGTGCAGGCGGCCGAGAGGGTATTCTCGTCGCTGATCGTCACTTCGAGGTCTTCGAATTCGTTGGGATTGGCCACGGTAATGGATCCGGAAAGCTGCTGCCCGGAATCCTCGTAGCCGGTGTTGTCCACCAGCACCGTGTAGTGAACGGTAGCGGTTCCGTCTTCCTCGACCACGGCATCTGGCGATTGGCCCTCGGCCAGCTGCTTGTCGATGCTCCACAAGTAGGTGCGGTCATAGGAGGCCGTCACGTCCTTGGTGACGGTCAGCCCTGCCTTGCGGCACGCTTCGACTTGGGCATCATCGCTCTTGACCAGCTGGTTGCTGCCGGTGATCGTGGCGGTGTTCATGAAGCTCTGGCACTTGCCGGCCTCTTCCACCGTCCAGGTGTATTCATAGGTCCTGGTCTGCGGTCCATCGGAGTAATTGATGGTCCAGGCCGGATCGAATTCATGCAGCGGGTCGGTCACGGTCACCGTCTGGTTCAGTGGTGTCTGCGTCCAGTCGCCTGCATCCACCGGTACAACTTCGGTGGCGCTGCCCGAAGCGGTGGAGGCCTCGCTGGAGGACCACGTCACTTCGGCGGTGTTGCTGCCTTCGTAGTTCGGCTGCGATCCGAAGGTGCAGCTGTAGCTGAAGGTCAGCGTTTGGGAGGCATCCAGTGTTGCCTGGAAGCCCGGTGCCACCGGATCGGCGTCCATCGTGTCCGGTTCCCCGGCAATGCCGACCACCTGGCAGGTTGCGTCCCCGCCCACATCGACCTGGTCGGTGACGGTCACGTCAATGGCTTGCCAGTCATTGGGGTTGGATACCGTGATGGTTCCGCTCATGGCCCAGTCGCTGTCCGAATAGCTTTCGGGAGTGACAGTGACGGAGTATTGCGCGGTGAATTCGCCGGTTTCCGGATCCGCGGTGAATGGCTGCTCGCCTACTGCGTCCTTGGCGATGCTCCAGTCGTAGCTGCGGTTGAAACTGGACACGACCAGCTTCTCGATGGCCAGGTCCTGGCCGATGCAGACTTCCACGGTGGCATTGCCGGTCAGCGTTTCGCCGTCGTCTGCGGCGAGGCTGGCGATGTTCTGGTAGTCGGTGCATTCTCCGAGCACGCCGTCCCACTCGATGGTGTACGCGAAGGACTTCGGGCTTTCCCCGGCTGTAACGGTGTTACCGCCGGCGATGCCCGAAAGGTCGATTTCGCTATCGGTAACGGTGACTTCATCGTCGGTCACCGTTGGCGAGACGGACGCGAAATCGTAGCCGGCCGAGGCGCTGGCTTGGCCATCGGTGCCATAGTAGGCCTCCGGGTCCCAGGTTGCACTCACCGTGTTGGTGCCGGCGCTGGCGGCACTGGTTCCCTCGGGCAGGTCGCATTCATAGGTGAAGGAATTCTCGCCGGGCTGGATGGTCACCGGATTGGCGATCGGCGATCCGCCAGCGGAGATGACGCAATTGGCGCCATCGAGCTGGTCGGCCAGCGTGATCCCGGACATCTCTGTGTCATTCGGGTTCATCACGGTAATGGTGCCGGAGAGCTGGAAGTTGCTGTCCTGGGCCTCGCTGGCGGTGGCGACCACGTTGTAGTCGACGTCCACTCCGGTGGCCGTGGCCTTCACTGTGGCTTGCTGGCCCTCGGCCAGCGACTTGTCCAGATCCCAGTCGTAGTCGCGGTCATAGGATGCCTGCACATCCTTGTGGACCGTGAGCTCGTCGTAGGTGGTCTTCGTGTTGGTGAAGGTACAGGTGACTTCATCGTTGTCGCCTAGGTTGAAAGTGATGGCCGAACCGCTGCGGATAGCGGCGGCGCCGGTGCAGGCGATCGAGGAAAGATTCCAGCCAGCTGGCAAGTCCTCTTCGGTGACGGTGATCGTAGCTGGCGCCACGGTGTAGGTGACGCTCTGCGGCAAGCTCGCGCCGGTATCGGAATCGGCACTGTCATCGAGGTTGAATGATGTCGAGTCGCCGAAGCGGTCCTCGGCGAGGGTGAAGTCGAAATCCGTGCCGTCGGCAGGAACCGCGTCCTTGATGACGGTTACGGAACCGGCTTGGACCGCACCGGCCTGGATCTGGTTGTCGCGTTGTCCAATGGACTTGCAGTTCAACGACGAGATCAGGACGTGGTACGGCGAACCGTTGATTGAGGAAGCACCGGTGCCCGGGCCGTGATCCAGCTCCGAGGCGATATGCGCATCGAAGTAGAGGGTGACGCTTGACTCGTCGCCTTCTTCTCCGTCGACCATCAATGTGATGAAGACGGTGTCGACGCGGTCGTTCCCGGCTCCTTCATCGACAGTCCAGCCGGTGATGTTCGCGCCGTCCACTGTCTCGTTGAGCAAATAGTCATAGGCCCATTTGCCGGCCTGCTTGACCTGGTAATTGATGACCAGCTCGTTTTCGCCTGCGGGCAATGTCATTTCCAAGCGCTGGTGAACCACACCGCCCTCATAGAGCCCGTCGTGGACATTGCCGTTGGCGAAGGCGGGCATCTCATCGGACTTCTGCATGAAGGTGTCGACCGAGCCGTCTCCTTCGTTGTACTCGCAAATCCGCGGAGCACCTGACTCAAGGGCAGCGGCCGTGATCGGCTCGCGGGCCGCTGTCGAGGACCCGGTAGAATCTTCCGATTCCGAAACTTCGGCCTTCGGCTGCGCAAGTTCCGGTGAAGCCTTGTCCACTGGCTTCTTCTCTGTCTTGGGCGCAGCTGATTCCACAGGTTGCGCTTCGGGTGCCGGCAGCGTGGTTTCCACAGCTTTTGGCTTTTCTGGCTTCTGAGTTGCCGGTGCCGGTGCAGGGGCGGACTCAGGTTCGGCCGCTGCTTCTTCCTCTGGCGCCGAGGTCTTGGCGCTGTCTACTGCTTCAGCAGCTGGCTGTTCTTCCCCCGTGTCAGCCGTGGACGATTCGTCGGCTTCGGCCTTGGTTTCCTCGGCCGAGCCGGTGGCCAGGACCGATTCAGAGTTCTCCGGTTCAGTCCCCTGCTGTGTGGCCTCGGCTTCTTCCCCAACAGAAGTTTCGGCAGCAACTGCCATGCCCGGAATGGTCATGACAAAGCACAAGGAAATCGACGAAATTATCGCCAAGCATGCTTTTAATAATCTGTTTAAAGCTGTTTTACGGCGTAAATTTGGCACAAAAGTGCCACGCCTTTGATGCCTAGACATTTCTCCCCCATACAAGAATGTCCTGAGTGGATCGCGCGGCGTGCAGGAGCGATCCACCCGAAAAAGAGCGAGCTATAGTAAGGCTTTGACCTCAGATAATGAAAGCCTGGCCCATGATTCAGCCACCCCATGTGGCTCAACTGCTCAGGATAAGTTCCCCAATGCACCTAAAGATGCGAAATGAATGCGAGTGTTTCAATTCGTCTTTAAATCCCCCAATTCAAGACAACGATATGCCGACATCCTACGCCGGCATTCGGCTTTGTGCCAGCAAATGGAAGGAAATAAATTTGGCTGAAAATGAAGCAATCGGTGCACTTCTTTGCCCATGGATTAAACGTGCTTGTCACCTGCCAAATTCACGATTCAGGCCCTAGCGGACAGCAATGAAGGTCGATGCTCTGCGACAGCGGCTTTGGCACCCCCGCTCGCCCGCGGCACCCGAAAGGCTTGGCAGAAACCGGTCTGGAACAATCCTGCCGACCCCGGGGCCAGTACAGAAGCAATGGCACTACGCCTCGGGAGCTCCACATCCACCGAAGAGCTCCGCGGCATCGAGCCCCGGAGACTGCCCCGCTTCACCCCGGGACGTCGAGAAGATTCACTACGACCTTCAACTACTAATTTGAGTACCCGGTCTGACCTGCAAAGTAAAAATAAATCTCAATCTGATAAAGGTTGCGTGTTTTCTCCGTTTGAGCTTGGAAGTTGCTGAACACTTTGGTAATCATTGAATGGTGAAAAGAGCAACCCTATGAGCCAACGACGCGCGTTCCGTCGCATATTCCTTCCCGCTGCATGGCTAGTTATCGGCGCCTTGATCGCCGTCAGCCTCGTGAAACTCGCGTTTGCCGGCGGCACTGCCAGCGCCGACGATGACCTGTTCCCCACCGGAGAGATCCCGGCAGAGACCATCTTTGCCGAGAAAGCCACGGTAGAGAACAAGCTGTCCATTCCCGGAACCATTAAGCTCACCGAATCGAAAGAGCTGAATGCGCCCGTGGACGGCGTTGTCAATTGGGCTTTCGTCAAGCCAGGCGACAATGTCTCCCTCGGCGATCGAATCTTCCAGGTCCGCGCCGAATCCCAGCCAGAGAGCGTTGAGGCCAACGACTCGGATAGTGAAGGTTCACAAGACGAGCAGCAACCGCAGGAAGCTGCGCCAGTGGTGAAGTACCACGACGTCTACGCAACGGCCACAGGCAAGGTCGGCGCTTTCCAGATCGAGGTTGGCGATGACGTCACCAAGGGCACGGCACTCGGCGCGATCCAACCCCAGGAATTCTTGGCCGCCGGTTCGATCGATCCGCTGGACCGCTACCGGTTGCTCGATGAAAGCCTCGAAGCAACGATCACCATTGACGGCGGACCAGAGCCATTCACCTGCAAGGACCTGTCTGTCGGTGACAGCGCTTCGAAGAAAACCAGCGCCGGCTCCGCAGACCAGGACATGGAATCGCAGATGGATCCAATGGCGTCCGGAGAATCCACGGAGAGCTCTTCGGGCAGCGAGATTTCTTGTGCCGTACCTGCAGACATCGTGGTTTTCGACGGCCTGAGCATGAACATGGAAATTGATGCAGGCACGGCCGAGGACGTATTGACCGTACCGGTATCGGCTGTTCGTGGCCTGGTTGGCCAGGGTGCGGTGTGGAGGCTGGATGAAAACGGCAAGGAAATCCGCACCGAGGTAGAGCTTGGCGTGACCGACGGAAAGGTCATCGAGGTGATTTCAGGACTGAAGGATGAGACGGAAATTCTCCGCTTCGTCCCAGGATCCACCCCGGCACCTGAAGAAATGATGGATATGGAGTCCTACTCAGATGAGTGGTGAGCCATTGCTGAAGCTCGAGAATGTCACGCGCAGCGTCCTGCTGCCCGATGACAGCGAGCTGCATATCCTCAACGGGATTGATCTCACGGTGTCCGAAGGCGATCACATTGCCATTGTCGGCCGTTCGGGTACCGGCAAGTCCACGCTGCTGAATATCCTCGGCCTGCTTGATCGGCCCACCAGCGGCAGCCTGCTGTGGCGAGGCAAGGATGCGACCCGGCTGAGCGCCAAACAGGCAGCGCATGCTCGCGGACGCGACCTCGGATTCGTTTTCCAGCAGTTCAACCTCCTGCCCGGACGCACTGCCCTGGAAAATGTCATGGCTCCGCTGATGTATGCCAGCGGCCGGGACTTCTGGAATCGGCGCAAGCTGGCAGGCGAGGCGCTGGAACGCGTAGGCCTGGGCAGTCGTCTGGACTCCATGCCCCAGACCCTCTCGGGCGGCGAGCAGCAGCGTGTGGCCATTGCCCGCGCACTGGTCCGGCGCCCGCGCGTGGTTCTGGCCGATGAGCCAACCGGTGCCTTGGATGTCACTACCGGACGTGCGGTGATGGATCTCTTGGATTCCGCCACGGTTGATTCCGGCGCTGCCCTGATCACCATCACGCACGACAGCAATGTTGCGGCCTTGGCCCGAGAACAGCTGCAGTTGGATGGCGGGCGGCTGCATCCGCTCAGTGAGGTGGCGGCAAGATGAAATCCTTAACTCGCTTAGGAACCGGTTTTGTTGCTGCGCTGCTGGAGGCATGGCAGGAACTGCGTATTCACAAGTTGCGCGTCTTGCTCTCCTTGGTTGGTGTCACCATTGCGGTGGCCTCGTTGACTACGGCATTGGCCGGAGCTGGCATGGCGCGTCAGATGATGACCGAAAGCCTTGAAAGCGAGGGTCGGCCAGCAATGATTGTTGTCTACGCCTACGACCCGAACTCGGATGCTGGTCCTGCGGGCAACGACCAAATCGATGAGGCCTTTCAAAAGACCAGTGACCGGTTCAAGGTCGAGTACACCACCATGATGGGACGCAGCTACGACCAGAAGGCTTCAGCCCAAGGGCTGAGCCTTGATGCCGAGATCATGGTGGTTGATCCCGACTACGCTCCAATGCACCGGTTAGTTGTTACTGACGGCCGCTGGCTGGAAGCCGAAGATGCACAGAATCTTGCCCCAGCGGCGGTGGTTGACCACACCTTCATCAAAGAATTGGGACTGGAAGGCCAGCGACTGCCTTTAACCGTGGATTTGATGAGCAATGGGAACACCGTCTCAGTTACGGTCATCGGAACCACCAAAGCATCTAGCTACGGCATGGGCGGCAAGCTGTGGATGCTGCCGGCCACCTATGAGCACTGGTTCGGCATGCAAGCTCCGCTCAATGAGGTCAGCTACAAGCTGTGGGTGCCCATCGAGGGATCCGAAGAGCTGGCCATGCACTTCGGCCAGCAAATGCAGGCAGAACTTCCTGGTCTCACAGTTGATGCGCACCGCGAAGATTATCTGATGTGGGGTGCTGATGAGAGCTTGAAGATGTTGACCATGGTGGTTGCCGGGATCGCAATCATCATCTTGCTGCTTGGTTCCCTGAGTCTGCTCAATGTTGCCATGGTGACCCTGAAGCAGCGTATCCGCGAAGTGGGTATCCGACGCAGCTTCGGTGCAACAACCGGACGCGTATTCTTCTCGGTGATGATGGAAAGCGTCGTGGCCACGGCCGTAGCAGGTGGCATTGGCGTGCTCATCTCCGTTGCCTTGGTCTCCAACGAGAATCTGCTGAATATGGTGATGGCTACCGAGCTGGATCAAATGCCGGCATTCCCTATCGGTGCGGCCCTACTTGGCATGGGAGTTTCCATCGCCGTAGGCGCACTGACCGGTGTGCTTCCCGCGCTGGTGGCAGCCCGAGTCAAGATTGTGGATGCTATTCGCGTCTAATCTGCAGATGCCGCTAAGGCGCTGGAACGGAATCATGACTTC
>NZ_JBLVOC010000015.1:16659-25505 GCF_053543575.1 Glutamicibacter sp. AGC84 | reverse complement strand
TTCCGTTCCCCCCCCTTCTGCGTACCCCTGGTGAGTCGGCTGATTAACTGCGGTAGCCGAGGACCGATGAGAAGGCCTCCGTCGCCGAGGTCTCAAACCAAGAGGTTCTTCTCCAGCTCAGTGGCCGCGAACTGTGTTGAGCTGATCTGTTTATCCCTTGTTCACGGCAGGGAGGGATTCGTCGCTGCGCGATGCGCCTCCGGACGCGCGTTTTCTATCCTTCTTCCTCTTTCCATCTTCCGTCTTCCGTCTTCATCCAAGCAATCAGCCCGATAGTAGTGACAGCAGCGATGCCGATCCAAATAGTTCCCCAAAGTGTGGATAACTGAATCCCCAGACCTCCGGTAACGGTGAAAATCAGTGTGGCCGGCAGGAATATAAACGCAAAAATATTCACTCGGTGACTGAACTTCTCACGCTTAACCGCCTCTTCGCGCAGTTGTTCGGCTCGTTCGCGATTCACCTGCTCTTCTTCGGCGCGCTGGTTGGCTTCCAGATAATCCATGATGGATTTCTGCTCGATCAGTGAATGCTTGATTCTTTCTTCCAGCATGCGCACGTTCTGCATGGCTTGCAGCACCCGAGTTGCAGATTCACGTCCAGGTATCTCCTGCAACCAGCGCTTACCGTGGAACTCGATAAACCTTTTTTGAATGTCCTTGTATCGCTTAAGCGAAGCAGCGGAATCCTCAAGGTTTCCGGTTGCCGCTAGATTGGCCAGGTGTCCGGCGCGCTGGGTCAAGAATTCATCTTGCTGCATCGTCAAGACCGCCAAATCGACGAAGACTGAATGCGCTAAGGCCACCGTATGCCCAGTCTCTGCGATCCAGTGTTCAGGATCGCCATCCGGACGGGACTGGGCAACAATCCCCATCCCCCGATCACTGCACCAACCAATTGACGGGCCAAGGGAGACTTGGGCTTTGCTAACTCCGAGGTCGGACCAGTCGCTCAAAGTTGGCTTAGGCGTGGCGGTTTGAGCAATGCTCAGTGCATGCGCCCAGCGCACTGCAGGGTTGTCCATCGCGCTCGGTCCGTGCCAGTGTTTTTGGCACTGAGGAATCTTGTCTTGCGGAATAAAAGTGGAGATCGTATAGATGTTCCCCCATGGATCCTGCTTGTCTTTTGATTGCAGAGCGCCGCCATTATTCAGTTCTACTGCCAAGCCTGCTGAACGCAAGGCGTTGTTTACACCCGCTCGCAAGTCCTTGCCATTGCTGTTTGTGCCCGGCAGTAGCCCAGCACGAGTCGGCCGGTGCAGCGCAGAGGTCACCCAACCGGGGGTTTGCAATGCCTCTTTCGAAAGCTTCAGGTGCAAGGCGACGTATTCAGCGTTGCCGGCTCCTGTTTCCGCCTCACTACGAGAACGTGAAATTCCAGCGATCCGGATACCGGCGCCGGTCAGCTTGCTGATTACCTTCTGGTTGTCGAAAGCAAACGTTGGAGCACCCGATAGTGCTTGCTTCGCGTCGGCAGTCATGGCCAGGAAATGAGGTCCGACCGAAGTCTTGTCGAACCAGCTTTTTGATGCTTTATGCAGATTTCCCGCGTCGTTTTGGAGAAACTCAGAGGTTTCGCTTTGCAGATCTTTGCAGAACATCTTCCACGTGATATCCGCGGCATTCGACGGGACCCACCACAAGTTTCCATCAGGTTCCGTGATCGAAGATGCCGGAACTCTGGCGACCAACGCCACGGATCCCCACATCCAGCTATTTGCGTGGACCTCGGTGGGGTGCGACGGCAGCGTCGAATCATCACGCCTGTGTTTTGACCTGAAGACATCTTTTTCCTTGCGCTCTCATCTCAGCGAGTTTCGGATATTAAATACACTCCCCATAAATACAGGCTATCTACAATTACCCGGCATGCAGGAGGAAGCAACGGAATATTTCTCGTGAACAATCCATGACTCCACTTGCCCTCACCCTCAGTGAAATGGCCTATTTCCACGATCGGCAGAAAAGAGTCTCTCGTAGCCCGGCTTAGGTTCGCGAGCGTTCTTGCCCCTGCCGCTCAGCTGGCAAGAGGATAGTGCCGGTCGAGCATCCTTTCCCGACTACAGGGCAACGATGGCCCTGCAAGGAATCCGGCATCAGATCGACTGGCTAGCCAGGATTCCAGCTATCGATTGTGTGCTGCAGTACATCCGCTCCGGCACCCCGCAATTGCCCCTTTCGAAACATTCCCGCTCCCGGAGAATTCCCGTGATCCTGCGGATTCCCAGGCCTGCACGGTAATCATTTTCAAAGCCCGCTTGACACCGTTTGAGATTCGGCGCACACTGATCGTATACGATTTGATGTACGAGATGATGTTCGATGAAAGCAGGCCGATCAACGGTGAGCAATATTGTCCCAGTAACCGAAGAGACCTTCGCGCAGGCAGGCAAGATCCTGGCCGTACACCTTAGCTACTCCTCGCGTGCAGCGCAGCGCGGACGCACCCCGAAGTTCCCCAGCTACTTCATGAAGGCCACCAGCTCGCTGGCCGCCAGCGGTTCCACCGTGGAACGCCCAGCTGGCACCGAGCTGCTCGCCTTCGAGGGCGAGATCGCACTGATCATCGGCAAGACCGCTCGCCGCGTCTCGGTAGACGAAGCCTGGGGCTACGTCGGGCAGGTCACCGCATCGAACGACCTCGGCGTGCACGACATGAAGTACGCGGACAAGGGCTCGAACATCCGCTCCAAGTCCGGCGACGGCTACACCCCGGTGGGTCCCAACGCCCTGGATGCTGCCACCTTGGATCCTGCCAAGCTGCGCGTGCAGACCTGGGTCAACGGCAAGCTCGCCCAGGACGCCGACACCTCCGAGCTGCTCTTCTCCTTCGCAACCATCATCGCCGACCTGTCCCAGCAGATGACCCTGCAGCCAGGTGACATGATCCTCACCGGCACCCCGGCCGGCTCCACCGTCTTCTTCCCCGGCGACGTTGTCGAGGTCGAGGTCACCGATCTGGTCTCCGGCGCCACGACCGGCAAGCTGGAGACCACCGCCGTCGAGGGCACTGCGGCCTTCGCCGCTTTCGGCAACCAGCCAAAGGTCACCGACAAGGACAAGGAAGATGCCTACGGCGATCGCGAGACCGCCGGCATGGCCCCGATCATCACCGGCAAGGACGTGCTGACCGACAAGGTCCGCGAGCAGCTGGCTTCGGGGGCGACCGCCACCTTGTCCGCCACCTTGCGCAAGCGCGGCCTGAACAACGTGAACATCGAAGTCCCCGGTGCCACCAAGGGCATGCAGCGCGTGATCGGCACCGCCCGCACCCTGCGCTACATCCCCAACCGCGAGGACCTGTTCAAGGCCCACGGCGGCGGCTACAACATGCAGAAGCAGTCCATCGACTCGCTCAATGACGGCGAGATCCTGGTCATGGAAGCCCGCGGCGAGACCGGCTCGGCCACCCTGGGCGACATCCTGGCCCTGCGCTCCCAGCAGCTCGGCGCCGCCGGCATCATCTCCGATGGCGGCGTACGGGACCTGGACGCCGTGTCCAACCTGCAGATCCCGGTCTTCTACAACGGCGCCCACCCAGCGGTTCTCGGCCGCAAGCACGTGGCCTGGGACAAGGACATCACCGTGGCCTGCGGCGGCGTATCGGTGCAGCCAGGAGATGTGATCGTGGCCGACTCCGATGGCATCGTGGTCATCCCGCCAGCAATGGTGGCCGAGGTGGCCGCTGAAGCCGCGGTGACCGAATCCAATGACGAATTCATCTTCGCCATGGTCCAGCGCGGCCACGGCATCGAGGGCCTGTTCCCGATGAATGATGCGTGGAAGAGCAAGTACAACGCCTGGAAGGACGCAGGCAGCCCGGATCTGGACTCATGGTCGCTGTAATGACCGCCTCCAAGTCCGAAGCCGCCTACCAGCTGGTTTCCGAGCGCATCGTCAACGGGGCATACTCCCCCGGCTACCGGCTGGTGCTGGGCACCATTGCCGACGAGCTGGGCTGCTCCGTGGTTCCGGTGCGCGAGGCGATCCGCCGGCTGGAGGCCGAGGGCCTGGTGCACTTCACCCGCAACGTCGGGGCGACGGTGGCCCACGTGGATTCCACCCTGTACCTGCACACCATGCAGACCCTGATGGTCATCGAGCCGGCCGCTACCGCGCTGGCTGCGGATGCCATGGATGCCGCCTGGCTTGCCAAGGCGCGGGCGCTGAACGAGAACATGCGCCAGTGCTTGGCGGATTTCGATCCGGTGGCCTTCACCCGGATGAATACCGAATTCCACCAGCTGCTCTACGGCCAGTGCCCCAATCCGCACATCCTGGACCTGGTCCAGCGCGGATGGCGCCGGCTGGCGGCCATGCGGGCCAGCAGCTTCACCCACATTCCCAACCGGGCTCGCGCTTCGGTTCAGGAACATGAGGCGCTGCTGGATCTGATCGGCAACCATGCCACCCCGGCGCAGATCGAAGCCGCCTGCCGGGACCACCGCTCGAATACGCTCAACGCCTATTTGAAAGCGGCCGGCATGGCACCTAGCGCCATCTAGCCAGCAGCACCGAGAACTTTCATAGATTTGCCACAACCCATCCGGTGAAAACACCGGAACAGCACGAAAGGAACTGCCATGAGCAAGCACTTCGTACCGGAAAACCTTCCGACCCACCTGCAGCACTACATCAACGGCGAATTCGTTGACTCCATCGGCGGAGCAACCTTCGACGTGCAGGAACCGGTAAGCAACACCAACTACGCCACCGTGGCTTCGGCACAGCCCGAAGACGTGGACCTGGCAGTTGCCGCCGCCAACAAGGCCTTCAAGGAAGGCCCTTGGGCCAAGATGCTGCCACGCGAGCGTTCCCGCGTGCTGCACAAGATCGCTGACATCGTCGAATCCCGCGACGAAGAGCTCTCGCTGCTCGAGTCCTACGACTCCGGCCTGCCGATCACCCAGGCCAAGGGCCAGGCCCGCCGCGCCGCGGAGAACTTCCGCTTCTTCGCCGACCTGATCGTCGCGCAGGTGGATAACTCCTTCCGCGTCCCAGGACGCCAGATGAACTACGTGAACCGCAAGCCCATTGGCGTCGCCGCGCTGATCACCCCGTGGAACGTTCCGTTCATGCAGGAATCCTGGAAGCTGGCTCCGGCCATCGCCACCGGCAACTCGGTGGTCCTCAAGCCTGCCAGCTACACCCCGCTCTCCGCTGGCCTGTGGCCAGAAATCTTCCGCGAAGCCGGCCTGCCAGAGGGCGTCTTCAACCTGATCTTCGGTTCCGGCGGCGTCGCCGGCGACTACCTGGTCAAGCACCCGGATGTGCCGCTGGTGTCCTTCACCGGCGACTCCTCCACCGGCGCCACCATCTCCACCGCGGCCGCGCCATTCTTCAAGGGCCTGTCCCTGGAACTCGGTGGAAAGTCCCCTGCAGTGGTCTTCGCCGACGCTGATCTGGAAGCTGCCCTGGACGCCACCGTGTTCGGCGTGTTCTCGCTGAACGGCGAGCGTTGCACCGCCGGTTCCCGCGTGCTGGTCCAGCGCGATATCTACGATGATTTCGTAGCCAAGTTCGCAGAACGCGCCAAGAACATCCGCGTTGGCCTGCCGAGTGACCCGAAGACCGAAGTCGGTGCACTGGTGCACCCTAACCACTTCGAGAAGGTCATGGGCTACATCGAGATCGGCAAGACCGAAGGCCGCTTGCTGGCCGGCGGCGGCCGCGCCGAAGGCTTCGAAGAGGGCAACTACGTTGCTCCGACCGTCTTCGCCGATGTTGCCCCGGATGCGCAGATCTTCCAGGACGAGATCTTCGGCCCGGTTGTTGCCATCACCCCGTTCGACACCGACGAGGAAGCACTGGAACTGGCCAACAACACCAAGTACGGCCTGGCAGCCTACGTGTGGACTTCCAACCTGAAGCGCGCGCACAACTTCGCGCACCAGATCGATTCGGGCATGGTGTGGCTGAACTCCAACAACGTCCGCGACCTGCGCACCCCATTCGGCGGCGTGAAGGCTTCGGGGCTGGGCCGCGAAGGCGGCTACCGCTCGGTGGACTTCTACACCACCCAGCAGTCCATCCAGATCACCCTGAACGAAGCGCACTCCCCTAAGTTCGGCGTCTAGGAAGCACGCGCTTCCCGCCCCTAGTTTTTCTTGCTTGCAAAGGAGCAAATCATGAGCAAAGAGATCGCAAACCCGATCCCAACCCCTTCGGTTCCAGCACCGGATATCCTGCGCTGCGCCTACGCTGAACTGGTCGTCACCGACCTGGAGCGCTCGCGCAAGTTCTATGTGGACGTACTGGGCCTGCACGTGTCCTACGAAGACGAGAACCAGATCTACCTGCGTTCCTTCGAGGAATTCATCCACCACAACCTGGTGCTGACCAAGGGTCCGGTCGCCGCACTGAAGGCCATGGCTTTCCGCGTGCGTTCCACCGAAGAGGTCGACAAGGCCGAGGCCTACTACAAGGAACTGGGCTGCCGCACCGAGCGCCGCAAGGAAGGCTTCGTCAAGGGCATCGGCGACGCCGTGCGCGTCGAGGATCCATTGGGCTTCCCGTACGAGTTCTTCTTCGAGACCACCCACGTTGAGCGCCTGCACATGCGCTACGACCTGTACTCGGCCGGCGAACTGGTCCGCCTGGACCACTTCAACCAGGTCACCCCGGACGTGCCACGCGGCCGCGCCTACCTCGAGGACCTGGGCTTCCGCGTCACCGAGGACATCCAGGACGACGAAGGCACCACCTACGCAGCCTGGATGCACCGCAAGGGCACCGTGCACGACACCGCTTTGACCGGCGGCAACGGCCCGCGCCTGCACCACGTGGCTTTCTCCACCCACGAGAAGCACAACATCATCCAGATCTGCGACAAGATGGGCGCACTGCGCATCTCGGACCGCATCGAGCGCGGCCCGGGCCGCCACGGCGTCTCCAACGCGTTCTACCTGTACATCCTGGATCCAGATGACCACCGCATCGAGATCTACACCCAGGATTACTACACCGGCGATCCGGACAACCCGACCATCACCTGGAACGTGCACGACAACCAGCGCCGCGACTGGTGGGGCAACCCGGTTGTTCCATCGTGGTACACCGAAGCTTCCAAGGTCCTGGACCTGGATGGCAACGTGCAGGAAGTCATCGAGCGCACCGATGACTCCGAGCTGGAAGTCACCATTGGCGCCGACGGCTTCTCCTTCACCCGTGCCGGTGACGAAGACGGCTCGTACCATGGCCAGGCTTCCAAGGGCTTCAAGCTGGGCAACCAGCTCTAAGCCAGGCAAGCTCTTCTAGACCCAGAGCTTGGCAGCTTCCCTGAGCTGCAACACAAGAATCCCGGGACATCAGCGAATTTCTTCGCCGATGCCCTGGGATTCTGCTTTTATTGGCCACGCTAATTCCTAGTCCATCGGCGAGACCCTGATCAGGTTGCCATCTGGATCCGCGGCAACAAAGGTCCTGCCAAAGACTTCGTCGTAAGGTTCTTGCACGATGCGCACTCCCTTGGCGGACCATTGGCGGCAAGTTGCGTCAACGTCACCGCCGGAGCCGGGGACCATCAAACCCACCTCGCTGGTGCGCGGGGTTTCCGGGACCGCATCTTCATTCTTGCCGGACCACACAGCGAAGCTCACCTGCTCGCTGAGGGCGAATGCCACATAGCGCGGCGAGACGAAGACGGGATCCATATCGAACAAATCGCCATAGAATTCGGCAGCTTTCCGGGCATCCTTGACATAAACGAGGAACAGGTTCGGGCGGGGCATCGGGGACTCCTGGGATCAATGAATTAGTGGACATTAGCAGTCCACCAGAAAATCACGACAGAACATGTCTTCTTTTCTGGGATACTTGGAGGTCATGAAAGCTTCCAGGCTGTTGCACCTGCTCTTGCTGTTGCAGACTCGTCAGCGCATCAGCTCCTCGGAACTGTCCCAGACGCTGGAGGTCTCGCGACGGACCATCCTGCGCGATGTCGAAGCGCTGTCCATGGCTGGCGTCCCTGTCTACGCCGAGCGCGGGCGCCACGGAGGAATCGCCTTGCTGCCGGGCTCCCGATTGAATCTGGCCCATCTGGAGCCGCCGGAGCTGGAAGCCTTGTCCGTGGCGGGGCTCGATGAACGGCATTTGGAACTTCTGGGCTTGCGGGACGCACATGCTATGGCGGCGCGCAAGGTCGCGCTGAAGCAGGACGCAGCTCCAGCGGCCCATCCCCGGGCTACGTTGGCCGATATTGTCATGGTGGATAGTTCTGCCTGGCTGTCGGGCCGGAGGCTGCTGGCCGATATCGCGGATCTGGCAACCGCGTTGCGGCTTCGACGCCAGCTGCGCATCAAGTATCGGCGCAGTACCGAGGCGCACCCAGCGTTCCTGCTCGTGGATCCCTATGGACTCGTGGCCAAGTCCGGTCGCTGGTATCTCGTCGCCGAACAGCAAGGTGAGCAGCGGCTGTTCTCGTTGGAGCGGCTCTACTCATTCGAAATCCTGCAGGCGCCGGCAAACTTGCAGGTCGATGCCACCCTGCGCACGGTGTGGCTCTCGCTCAAGGAACGCACAGAGGCACCCGGGGACGTGATGATCACGGCCCGCCTGCGTGCAACTCGACTGGATTTGGCCCGGCGAATCTTGGGCGAGCGTCTCCGGGACGTGGACGCAGCCGAAGGAGGGTGGTACCCGATCACTATCGTGTTCCGGCAAATCCAAGACGTGCGCCAACTGCTCCAATTTGCCGACCATATCCACGTAACTGGTCCCCCAGCGGCACGTGACATGATTCGCGCGCTGGCCACCGATCTGGTTTCGCGCCATCAGGATCCATCCGCCGCACCGGTGCCCCCGAGAGCCGGATCGTTCGTGATCGTCGCGAGCGCGCAAAGGCCCGCC
>NZ_JBLVOC010000015.1:6161-16639 GCF_053543575.1 Glutamicibacter sp. AGC84 | reverse complement strand
TGCCGGCCTTGTGCTTCCTGCGCTGCTTCACCAGTGGCGGGGTCAGCGCACCGCCCGGAAACGGAAGGCGGAGCCCAGCGCCGCGATGCTCACGATGGCCAGCACCGCTAGGTAGTAGCCCGGGGCAATCGGCTGGCCAGTGGCCTCGATCAGGAAGGCGCAAATCATCGGGGTGAATCCGCCGAAAATCGCCACAGAGGTGTTGTAGCTGAAGGACAGGCCCGTGGCCCGCGAGGAATCGCTGAAGACATCAGCCATCACCGACGGCAGCGCACCGAAGTACAAAGCCTTGAGCAATCCCAGGATGACCATTACGACCGCGAGGACCAGGAAGGTCTTGCCCGCAATCAACCAGAGGAACAGCGGGATGGTCAGCAGCATGATCGCCAGGGCGGCGGGAATCATGATGCGCAATCGTCCGAAGCGGTCCGAAAGGTGGCCCACCACTGGCGTGGCGAAGGTCAAGATCGCCCCGGAGATAATCAGCGAGGAGAAGGAAACGGTAGGGCTCATGCCCAACTGGCTGATGCCGAAAGTCGGCATGTACTGCAGCACGAAGTTCAGAGCTGTCGAAATAGCCAGCGCTCCGCCGGCGATGAGCACCGAGGCCTTGTTCGAGCGGAACAGCTCGCGCACCGGGGCATGCACCGCGTTCTTGGCGCTGTGCCGATCCCCCGGGGCCGCTTCGGGCAGCGGCGCTTCATCGACGTGGCGACGGATCCACCAGCCGGCAGGGCCCACCAGCAGACCGATGAAGAACGGTATGCGCCAGGCCCAGTCGTTCATCTGCTCCGTCGTGAAGATACTGGTCAAAGCGACCACCGTGATGGCAGCCATCATCGCGCCCAGGCCTTGGCTTGCGAACTGGAAGCTGCCCAGGAATCCCTTGCGCCCCTTGTCCTGCGCCAAGAGGTACGAGGTGGCGGCACCGAACTCGCCACCGGCGGAGAAGCCCTGGATGAGCCGCCCCAGGATGAGCCCCAGCGGAGCGAAGATGCCGATGGTGTCGTAGCCCGGCAGCAGTGCAATGATCGCCGTACCCACTACCATCAGCCTGATAGTGAGGATCAACCCCTTTTTCAAGCCCTTGCGGTCCGCATAGGATCCGAGTACAAGTCCACCTAGAGGGCGGATCAGGTAGGAGATACCGAAGACCGCAAAAGCCTGGATGACCTCTACTGCCGGATTTTCCGAGGGGAAGAAGTTGTGGCCGATATAGATTGCCAACAGCGCATAGATGGCCATGTCGTACCACTCCAGCGCATTGCCAATGGTGGCTGCGGCGATACCGCGAGCGGTGGACTGGCGTCGGGCCGGCGCTGTCTGGTCTTTAACTGGTAATTGCTGATTTTCCATGCTGGAGTCCTAGATCTTCTCGCTGCTAGCCGCTACCGTGCGCGGCGAGGTCGTGTTCGTTGCCAGGTCATGGAAGAGCCCGCACATCATTTTCAGTCCTTGGCGCAGCACCGGCTCCAGGGCGTGCTCGTTGGGCCCGTGCTGCTGGCACCCCGGATAGGAATGCGGGACCCACAAGGTCGGCAGGCCAAGCGTCGATTCGAAGACCGCATTGGGCAGCGAACCGCCGATATTGGGCAAGACCACCGCGGGCACGCCGGTGCTCCGCTGGATGGACTCGCTGGCCCAGCGCACCCAAGGGTTGTCGGGATTGGTCCTGCTGGCCGGGAAGCACTGTCCCATGGCCAGCTGCACCATCGGGTAGCCGGCCTCGTCCAGTGCCCGCCGGATCGCCGCTTCCAGCCCCGCCAGATCCGTTCCAACGACGAAGCGCAGTTGCAGGACCGCCCGGGCCTCACCCGGGATGGCATTGACCGGCCGGGCGACGTCGGCCGATTGCAGGGCGATCACCTCCAGGGTGTTCCAGGCGTAGAGCCGTTCTGCCGCGCTCAGCCTGGTGTCGCCCCAGCCGTCGGCCAATTGCGGGTCCTGCGCTCCTCCGCCCACCTGCACCGATTGGAGCGCTTGGCGCACCGAGTCGGGCAGTTCGTCGGGAAGCAGCCCTGGTACTTGGATACGCCCATGCCCATCGACCAGTGCACCGATCGCGCCAGCCAGCGTGGTTGCGGGGTTGCGCAGCAGGCCGCCCCAATTCCCTGAATGATAGCCACCCGCGCGCAGCGGAATGCTGAGTTCGAAGGTCGCCCCACCCCGTGCGCCGAGGAATATCGTGGGTTCCTGGGCTGACAATCTGGGGCCGTCCGAGGCGATGAAGAGATCTGCGGCGAGTTCTTCGCGGTGCGCCGCGGCGTATTCATCCAGCTGCGGGGACCCGATTTCCTCGCCGGCTTCGAACAGGAAGACCGCGTTGAATCCCAATTCCCCGCGCTGGGCCAGCAGCATCTCGAAGGCCTTGAGGTTCACCAGGTGCTGGCCCTTGTTATCCGCCGCGCCGCGTCCGTACCAGCGCTCGCCCTGGGCATCCAGCACGAAAGGATCGCGCCCCTGCTCCCAGTGCTCCGCTTGGCCGTCAACCACATCGGCATGCCCGTAGCACAGCACCGTAGTGTAATCCCGATGTTCTGTGCGAACCGCGCGCAGGAAAGAATTGCCCGATCCCCGCCAGTCCAGATCAAGCCGCACAGTAAAGCCCATGCTTTCGAGCCTCGTTCGTAAGTTCTTATCCAGATATGAGTTCGTTGCAACCCTCTGGCTGGGGTCGGTGCTGACCGTCGGGCAGGCAACCAGCTCGGACAAGTCCTCGAACAGCTCCCCCGAGTCGACATACTTGTCCGCAGCTACTAGCAAATATTCTCTATTCGGCATGATTTCTCCCCGCTCGGCGTGTTGTACTGTAGATCACATTAGGAGATGGGCGCGACGGGAACCAGTGCCGTTTCGTGCATCAGGTTTGAGTTAAATGCAAAATGCTAACCGAACGGGAACAAGAGAATGCAAACATTGCCAACGGCGCTGCGCTACTTCCATGAGGTGGCTAGCACGGGATCTATTTCCGATGCCGCCGAATCGCAACATGTTTCCGCGTCGGCAATCAGCCGGCAGATCAGCCAGCTCGAACGCCACGTCGGCGCGGCAATTTTCCGCCGCCATGCCCGCGGCATGGAATTGACCGATGCCGGGGTGCTGCTGCTGGCCCATACCCGCCGCATGCTCTCCGAAGGCGAGCAACTGGCTCAGGATCTGAGCGAGCTCTCCTCGGGGGCTTCACGAGTCATCGAGGTGGCCAGCTCGGAAGGACTTGCTGCCTCGGTGACTCCTCGCGCCGTCTCCGCGTTCTGCAAGGAACATCCCGAGGTGACGGTTCACCTGAGCGTCTTGCCCTCGGCCGAGGCCACCAGGCAGGTTATCGAAGGCACTGCGGATCTCGCGACGATTTTTGCCCTGGGCCCGCAGCGCCATGTAACCGTCGAGCATTCCTGCCCAGCTCCGGCTTATGCCGTGGTTTGCGCCGACCACCCCCTGGCTGAGCGGACGCAGCTGTCGCTGGCCGAGCTCTGCGAGTACCCGATGTCTATGCCGGCCAAGGGCATCACCCAGCGCGAGCTTTTTGACATCGCCACCTCCATGGCCGGACTCACGCCGAAGATCGCGCTAACTACCGATCACATCAATCCGGCCATGGAGTTCGCGCGTTCCGGCGCGGGGGTGACCTTGCTCAGCCGCTTCGCTCGTCGCGATGGGCTGAGCCAAGGGCTGAGGTTCATCCCGATTGACCATCCGGCTCTGGCCGAACGCAGCGCACAGATCCTCACCATGCCGCGACGACGGCAACCAGCCTTGGTCAGTGCGCTGATCCAGCAGATCACGGCCCTGATGCAGGAATACTGATCCGGGAAGAAGACGGCCTCGCCGCAGGGGCCGGCATGGGATTCTACTGGCCGAACAGCGGCCCCGGCTAATGGGTGGCGGTGCGGCACGGAGGCAGTCGCATGTACCGTGATGGCCCCTCCGAGGGATCGCTGATTGCCGGAGGCTTCGCTCGTCGGGTGCACCCGGGATTTGAACGGCGAGTATTTGCGCAGGCGGAGCCGAGCGAGCGCCGGAAGCGTTCGGAGCAGTCGTGGTTGACGGCGCTCTTCCTGATCGTGATGACGTGCTTTCCTAGGTGCCTTTCGAGCAACTGTCGGCCCAATTGATGGAGGGGCTTCCGTGCCGGAACACAAGCCGGGGGCAGTGACCCGCGAGCTCGTATCATTGCCGGCAGGCAGCTCAGCGCTGGACACGGTGGCACGGAATCCCACCTGCCATTCAGCGCGTTCACCCCCGGGCTGTGCCCCGTTCCCGCACGGCCTTGCGCCAGCCGTCAACGATATCCCAGCCAATGCCGGCCGCGATTCCGCACCCGAGCAGCACGGCGAGAATGCGGAAGATGCCGCCATTGCCAGCGGCCTGTGCGTTTCCGGCTGCGAACCCGTCGCCTCCGGCAACCGCAACGAACGAGAGGAATTCCGGGTTGACGAGCTCGCCGCGCAACAGCAGGATCAGCGCCCAGGCCGCGAAGGCCAAAGCGAGCACGGTGTTCAGCACCGCCATGGCAGTTGTCCAACGACGCAGGCGGAACAGCGCGACGGCGAAGACGGCCTCGAGGATGATCAGTGCGAACAGGACGCCGATCCACCACGGCCACAGCCCCGGATTGAGGATCGGGATCGGTTCACCGCCTGTGGGGAAGAATCCTCGGACTAGATCCCACACCACCGCGCCGGCGGCGATGCCCAGGAATATCAGCGACGCGATCAACTCGCTGCGACCCGCGCCATCCTCGGGAATTTCCGGCAGCTGGTCAACATCCCACTTCACGCCAGTGTCCGCGCCAGTGCGCTCGAGCACGACGAACACGAGCGTGGTCCAGAAGCCCACGTGCACGATGACCTGCAGCCCGACGGAAAGCGACTGGACGATGCTTTCGCCCACGTCCTGTCCAGAGACCAGCAAACCCAGCGCCATTGCCCCTGCCACGCAGAGCGGCACAATCCACAGCAGCAGTTTCAGCAGGCGCCACCAAGCCAGGTAGTACTTCGGCCCGATCAGGTGCAGCGGCCGGTCTGCGTAGCCGGCGGCGAGGATGCCGGGGTCGCCGAGTTCGGCCAGGACTCGGCGTTCCGCCTCCTGCGCGGCTTCGCCTTGGGCTACGCGCGCCTCGATGGCGTCGGCAATGGAGGCTTCGAGTTCGGCGCGGATGTCGTTCCGCATCCCGGGCTCGAGGCTGCGGATCGTGGCCGAGATGTAGCGTTCGGTCAATGTGGCAGTCATGTCAGTGCTCCTCTTCGGTGAGCGAGGCGATCGCCGTTGCCAGTGATCGCCATTCCGTGGTCAACGTGTCGGCAAGACGGATACCGTCAGGCGAGGTTCGGTAGAACTTGCGTGGCCTGGCCTCCTCGGTGTTCCACTCGCTGGTGAGGTAACCCTGCTTCTCCAGGCGCCGCAGCAGCGGATACAAGGTGTTGGCATCGGTGGAGAAACCGTGGTCGTCGAGCTGCTCCAGCAGGCTGTAGCCATACCCGGCACTGCGCAGCAGCTGCAGGCAGGCAAGCACAACGGTGCCGCGTCGCAGCTCTTGCAGTTGGGTGTCGAACTCTTCCATGCCGCTCACATTACCGTGCGTCACACACTATCGTCAATCACACATTACTGTCACAAGGTGAGAGCGGGTGTTCAATACTATTCGTTGCGGAACTGGGCATCGCAGCCGGAAGTGAGCGGGGCGCTGAGGCGGGACAAGCAAACCAGCAAGTAACGCATCGCGTAGCGGCAGGACTGGCGACTGGACTGGAGTGCCAAGATCTGTTGAATTCCAGCGCAGCGTGGTCCATAGATCGGCAGTGGCCGCGCTTTTCCAGCCCATCGCCCATCGCCTTTTGATAACTGCGAACTTTCCGCAACAGGCCAAGCTCCAGCCACGGCGGCCTTCCGCGCACTGCGCGCGGGAGAATAGCAAAAGCCAGCGGCCGGCAGCACCTCGAGCCGCCCGGACATCGAAGAAAACGGCTCCGGCGAAAAAGGGCCAGCCTCGCCCGGCAGCAATTGGCTGACCGGCTTTGCGGCTACCTGCCGTCCCTGAGCAGGGCCACGTCGGAGACCATTTCTATATGCTCGCCCATCGCGGCGGCGGCACCCGTGGCATCGCCGCGGCGAATCGCATCGGCGATTTTCAGGTGCGACTCCAGCGAACGCTCCGGGCGTCCTGGCTGCCCCAACGATTCGATGCGGGTTTCGAGAACCATCTCGGCGATAAACGTCATGAGTTTTTGCAAAACCGCTGATTTGGCTGCAGCGGTAATTGCCTCGTGGAAAAGCTCATCACCGCGCTCGCCACGGCCGCCCTCGCCAATTTCCGCGGCCATCACCTCCAGCGCGTGATCGATTTTGCGCAGGTCAGCCTCGGTGCGGCGTGCGGCAGCCAGCGCGGCCAGCTTGACCTCCAAGGTACTGCGCGCCTCGACGATATCCGGCAACCGGTTCTTGTGCTCGCGCAGTTCGCGCAGCACCGTGGCGACGCTCGGACGGTGCACGAGCACCGCGCCGGTTCCATGCTGCACGTCGATGACCCCGAGTACTTCCAACGCCACCAGGGCCTGGGCCAGGGTCGCTCGCGAGACGCCGAGCTGCTCTGCCAGCTCGCGCTCGGCCGGCAAATGGTCACCGGGCCCCAACTGCTCTGCTTCGACAAAAGCCAGGATCTGCTGCATCAACTGCTCATAGAGCCGAGGGCGCTGCACCTTCGCGAACGCCCTGGCCTTCTTGGCTTCAGCCACAACCACTCCCCACCTGAAAATGTGTTCTTCCTCAAACTTACACCGAAAAGTACCTTGACAAGACACCGAGAGTCTAGGAGGCTAGGCCAGTGAGCCAGTGACACCCGTCACAGCAAAACCATTCAGTGCAAAGCCTCCCGAAAAGGATTTCCCATGTCTGTCGCACTCGTCTCCATCATCGTCTTGGCGGTGATGTTCATAATTGCCACGATGTTCCCGATCAACATGGGAGCCCTGGCCTTCGTTGGCGCCTTCCTGCTCGGCACGATATTCCTCGGCATGGATGCCAAGGACATTCTCGCCAGCTTCCCCGGAGGACTGTTCTTGACCCTGGTCGGGGTCACCTACCTCTTCGCCATAGCCCAGAACAATGGCACCATCGACATCCTGGTTGACCGGGCGGTGAAACTTGTCGACAACCGGATCTCGCTGATCCCCTGGGTCATGTTCGCCATCACCGCAGCCATTACCGCCATCGGCGCCCTGGGCCCGGCAGCGGTGGCGATCATCGCCCCGATCGGCCTGCGCTTCGCGCAGAAATACGAGATCAACCCGCTCATGATGGGCATGCTCATCGTGCACGGCGCGCAGGCCGGCGGCTTCTCCCCGATCGCCGTCTACGGCGTGATCGTCAATGGGCTGATCCAGGAAGCCGGGTTCGCCTTCAGTCCCACCGCCCTGTTCCTCACCAGCTTCGCCTTCAACCTGGTGATCGCCATCGTGCTGTTCCTGGTCCTGGGCGGGCGCAAACTGGCTGGCCAGCGGGCCAGCGCCATCGCCGAACGCGTTGCCGAGGCCCGCCTGTCGGTCTCCGTGGGCTCGCAGGCAGCCGATGTCGATTTCAAGGGCAGCGGCTCGGGAACCTACGGTCCCCGCGATCCTGCCGGCGACGGCGCCGCGCCGCATGCCCCGGGCCAGCGCTTCGGCCAGGCAATGACCATCCTCGGCCTGGTCGCCCTGGCCGTGATCGCATTGGGCTTCAAGGTCGACGTCGGCTTCGTTTCGATCACCATCGCGGTCGTCCTGGCCTTGGTCAACCCCGCTGCCCAGAAGGGGGCGGTCAACAAGATCAGCTGGTCCACGGTCCTGCTCATCTGCGGCATGCTCACTTTCGTCGGAGTCCTGGAGGAAGCCGGCACCATCGAATACGCTTCGAACGCCGTGGCGACCCTGGGAGCACCGCTGCTTGCGGGCTTGCTCATCTGCTACATCGGCGCCGTTGTCTCGGCTTTCGCATCATCCACTGCCATCCTGGCCGCGCTCATCCCGCTGGCGATCCCGTTCCTGGGCTCGGGCTCGATCAGCGCTACCGGATTGATCTGCGCGCTGGCCATCGCCTCGACCATCGTGGATGTCTCGCCCTTCTCCACCAACGGCGCCCTGGTCCTTGCCAACGCCCCGGAAGGCACCGACAAGGACCGCTTCTACAAGCAGGTCCTGGGCTACGGCGGCATCATCGTCCTGGCCGGCCCTGTCCTGGCGTGGGCGCTGCTGGTCTTGCCCGGCTGGCTGTAGGCACCAGCGGAACCGCCAATCTTTCCACTCCTAGGAGGTATCTCTTGAGCTCGATTACAGTCCAACCCGAAGAAACCCTGGCCACCGGCACCGGCCCCCTGAGCGGCTACGTGGTCCTTGACCTGACCCGTGCACTGGCCGGGCCTCATGCCGGAATGATGATGGGCGACCTGGGTGCCAAGGTCATCAAGATCGAAGCGATGGGCACCGGGGACGACACCCGCGGCTGGGGCCCACCCTTCGTCGGGCCGGAAGACAACCGGCAGGCCACCTACTTCCTGTCATGCAATCGCAACAAGCAGTCTGTTGCGCTGAACCTGAAGGATTCCGCGCACCAAGCCAAGCTGGCCGACCTGGTCAGGAACTCTGATGTGCTCATGGAGAACTTCCGCACCGGTGTGCTGGACCGGCTCGGCTTCAGCGTCGAGGTGCTCCATGAATTGAATCCGCGGCTGGTGATCCTGTCCATTACCGGCTTCGGGCACGACGGCCCCGAATCCCACCGCAGCGGCTACGACCAGATCCTGCAGGGCGAGGCCGGGCTGATGTCCATTACCGGCTCCGGCCCGGAGGATCCGCAGAAGGTCGGGGTGCCCATCGCGGATCTGCTCTCGGGGATGTATGGAGCGTACGGGGCGCTGGCAGCGCTGCTGGAACGCGAAAGGACCGGTCGCGGCCAAGTGGTCCGCACCTCCCTGCTGGCCTCGATCATCGGGGTCCATGCCTTCCAGGGCACCCGGCAGACCGTGGCCGGGGAGAATCCCCAAGCCATCGGCAACCACCATCCCTCCATTGCACCCTACGGCCTGTATTCCTGTGCCGATGGGAAAGTGCAGATCAGCATCGGCAGCGAAAAGCTCTGGCAGGCCTTCGCCTCCCGGTTCGGCTTGCCCGCCGGGGATCCCCGCTTTGCCAGCAACTCCCAGCGCGTGGAGAACCGCGCGGCGCTCAATGAGCTGATCGAACGGGCTTTTAGCGCATACGATGCGGCGCAGCTGCTCAACTCCCTTGACGCAGCCGGCATTCCAGCGGGAAAGGTGCGCTCCATCGAGGAGGTCTATGACTGGGACCAGGTCCACTCCCAAGGGCTCATCGTGGAGGTGGAGCACGAAGTGCTCGGCAGGGTCAGCCTGCCCGGCCCTCCCCTGCGCTTCTTCGATGCCGCCACCAGCAAGGAGACCACCCGCAAGGCGCATACCGCTCCGCCCCTGCTCAATGCAGATGCAGCGGACGTGGACCGCTGGCTCGAAGAGCAGAAGGAAGACCAGTCATGAGCACCAGAACCCAACGGATTGACGCGTCGGCGCTACTGTCCATCGTCTTGAATGAAGACTCCTTCGAGTCCTGGGACAGCCAGCCGCAGCAGCCCGAGCTCAGCGAATCCTATGCGGCCGACCTCGATGCCGCCCGCGCAAAAAGCGGCACCGATGAGTCGGTGCTCACGGGCAAGGGACTGATCCAGGGCCGCGAAGTGGCGGTGATCGTCTCGGAATTCAACTTCCTGGCCGGTTCCATCGGGCAGGCTGCCGTGAAGCGCATTGTCGCGGCCATCGAGCGCGCAACGGCGGCCGGACTGCCGCTGCTGGCGGGGCCCGCTTCCGGGGGCACCCGCATGCAGGAAGGCACCTTGGCCTTCCTGGGGATGGTCGCCATCACCGATGCGGTCCGCCGGCACAAGGCGGCAGGACTTCCCTATCTGGTCTACCTGCGCCATCCCACCACCGGCGGTGTCATGGCCTCCTGGGGCTCTTTGGGGCACATCACCGTTGCCGAACCAGGGGCGCTGCTGGGTTTCCTGGGTCCACGGGTCTACCAGGCGCTCTACGGACAGGACTTCCCGGAGGGCGTCCAGGTCTCGGAGAACCTGTTCCGCAAGGGCTTGATCGACGCGGTTGTCCCGCCGCAGGACCTTCCGCAGCTCGTGGACCGGGCACTGCAGATCCTGCAGCCGGTACGAGATTCCGGCGCTTTCCCGGCACCGGTGGGCAGCATCTCGTGCAGTGCGGACGAGGACGCCTGGCGCTCTGTGCAAGCCAGCCGGAACCCGCGCCGACCGGACACCCGGATGCTGCTGGCCTCAGCTGACGACGCGCTGCCCTTGAACGGAACCGGACAGGGAGAGAAAGACCCCGGGCTGATGCTGGCGTTGGCGCGGTTCGCAGGACAGCGCTGCGTGGTGCTCGGCCAGCAGCGGCCGCGGCACCCGGACACGGCCAGCCTCGGGCCCGGGGG